>NZ_JBEXDB010000023.1:0-121819 GCF_040605575.1 Streptomyces sp. NPDC005566
TGCAACGTCGCACCGATGTCCGACGTACGCGTCGTCGTCATCGACTGCACCGACACCGGTGCGTCCCCACCGACCGCCACCGACCCGACCTGGATCTGACGGCTGACCCGTCGGTCGGCGAGCTTGGTCGGAACGGCCGGCATTCCGAGAGAAATCGCAGTCATGCGCTGAGCATCCCCAAGGTGTGGATCAGTGTGGATCGAGGTCCCGAGAACGGCGGGCTCCAGGCTTCGAGGTTACGGCACCGGAGGAAGGACGGGCGCACCCCGTCCGGCAATACCGCCGAACGGTGAGTGGCCGGACACCGTCTGTGTGGCCGGCCACTACCTCTGGGACGCCGGAGGCGTCAGGTGATCTTGACGGGGTTCACGATGTCGGCGACCAGCACCAGCAGGGTGAAGCAGATGAAGACGCCGGCGACGACATAGGCGACCGGCATCAGCTTGGCCACGTCGAAGGGGCCGGGGTCGGGCCGCTTGAAGACGCGGGCCACATTGCGGCGCAGGGATTCCCAGAGCGCACCGGCGATGTGCCCGCCGTCGAGCGGCAGCAGGGGCAGCATGTTGAAGAGGAACAGCGAGAGGTTGAAGCCGGCCAGCAGGAACAGCATCATCGCGATCTGGTTCTGTGCCGGGACGTCGAGGTTCATCACCTCGCCGCCGATCCTGGCCGCACCGACCACGCCGACCGGAGAGTCGTCGGCGCGCTCGCCGTCACTGAAGGCCGCGTTCCACAGGTCGGGGACCTTGGAGGGCAGGGCGATGATCGAGTCGACGCCGTTCTCGATCATGTCGCCCATGCGGACGACCGAGTCGCCGAAGGAGAGCGGCAGGATCTCCGTGTTGGCGGCGAAGCCGAGGTAGCCGGCCTCGACGTATGCCTTCGGGACGACCTGGCCGTCGGCGTCCTTCTTCGCGACGGTGTTCTTCTGCAGCACGGCGTGCAGGGTCTGCTCCCGGCCGTCGCGCTCCACGGTGATGGCGGCGGGCCCGATGGTCTTCCGGATCCGGTCCGAGAGTGTCGCCCAGTCGTCGATCTTCTCCCCGTCGAAGGCGACGATCCTGTCGCCCTTCTGCAGCCCGGCGGCCTTGGCGGGCGAGACCGGGTCGGAGGCCTTGCAGGCGTCGCGTTCCTCGCTCTGCTCGATCACGCACTGCTGGACGCCGGCGACCTCCGTGGTCTGGGTCTGGAAACCGAAGGTCATGGCCACACCCATGAAGATCGCGACGGCCAGGACCAGGTTCATGAACGGCCCGGCGAACATCACGATCACGCGCTTCCACGGCTTGCGCGTGTAGAAGAGCCGGGTCTCGTCGCCCGGCTCGAGCTCCTCGAACGCGGCCGATCTGGCGTCCTCGATCATGCCGCGCCAGGGCGAGGTGGAGCGCGCCTCCAGCCGCCCGTCGGGTCCCGGCGGGAACATGCCGATCATCCGGATGTAGCCGCCGGCGGGAATGGCCTTGATGCCGTACTCGGTGTCGCCCTTCTTGCGCGACCAGATCGTCGGGCCGAAGCCGACCATGTACTGCGGCACCCGGATGCCGAAGAGCTTGGCGGTCGACAGGTGGCCCAGCTCGTGCCAGGCGATCGAGAACAGCAGACCCACGGCGAAGATGGCGATCCCCAGGACCGTCATCAGGATCGTCGTCATACTCATGCGTGCGCCTCCGCTGTCGCTTTCGCCGAGAGTTCCCTGGCCCGGGAACGGGCCCAGGTCTCCGCATCGAGGACGTCCGCGACGTCGAGTGAAGTTCCCGTGGCAGGGGTGCCGTGTTCGGCGACCACTGCGGTGACCGTATCCATGATGCCGTTGAAGGGCAGCCGTCCGGTCAGGAATGCGTCCACGCACTCCTCGTTGGCGGCGTTGAACACCGCCGGGGCGGTGCCGCCCAGTGTGCCGACGTGGCGGGCGAGCCCGACGGACGGGAACGCCTCGGTGTCCAGCGGGAAGAACTCCCAGCTGGAGGCCCTCGTCCAGTCGAAGGCGGGGGCCGCGTCCGGGATCCGCTCGGGCCAGCCGAGCCCGATGGCGATCGGGCCCCGCATGTCGGGCGGGGTCGCCTGCGCGAGGGTGGAACCGTCGGTGAACTCCACCATCGAGTGAACGTACGACTGGGGGTGGACCACGACCTCGATCCGGTCGAACGGAATGTCGTAGAGGAGATGCGCCTCGATGACTTCCAGGCCCTTGTTGACCAGCGTCGCCGAGTTGACCGTGATGACCGGGCCCATGGCCCAGGTCGGGTGCGCGAGGGCCTGCTCGCGGGTGACCCCGGCGAGCTCGCTCCTCGTGCGTCCGCGGAACGGTCCGCCGGAGGCGGTCACGACGAGCTTGCGCACGTCGGCGCGCTTTCCGGCGGCGAGGGCCTGGAAGAGCGCGGCGTGCTCGGAGTCGACCGGGATGATCTGGCCGGGAGCCGCGAGGGCCTTCACGAGGGGGCCGCCGACGATCAGCGACTCCTTGTTGGCGAGGGCGAGCGTGCGCCCGGCCTTCAGCGCGGCGAGCGTGGGGGCCAGGCCGATGGAGCCGGTGATCCCGTTCAGCACGGTGTGGCAGTCGCCCGCGGCGAGCTCGGCGGCGGCCCCGGGCCCGGCCAGGATCTCGGGGAGCGGCTCACCCGCCCCGTAAGCCGCGCGCAGGGCCTCCCGCAGCGCGGGCACCTTGTCCTCGGCGGCGACCGCGACCGTACGCACCCGCAACTGCCGCGCCTGATCGGCGAGGAGCTCGACCCGGCCGCCCGCGGCGGACAGCGCCGTGACACGGAAGCGGTCGGGGTTGCGCAGCACCAGGTCGATGGCCTGCGTGCCGATGGACCCGGTGGAGCCGAGGATCACAAGATCCCGGCGGCCGTCCGCGGCGTCGAATACGAGATGCGGATCGGCGAGGGGTACGGGGCTGTCGCTCATGCCCCCCATTGTTGCCGCATCCGCTGTGCGCGCGGACAGGGCGTCCCCGTCGGCGCGCGCCTCAGGCCCGACCGGCACGGAATTTCTTCCACTGAGCGGCCATGATGTCCTGCGGCACCCCGCCGATGTCCTTGGTGTCGAGGGCCTCCCCGCGGAAGGCGAGCGTGGTGGAGCCGACGCGTACGACGGTGAGGTACTCGTACAGCTTCGTCCTGTCCTTCACGTCGAGGAGGGTGAAGCGGTACGCCCTCGCCTCGTCGGCCTCGTCCGCGAAGGCGGGCAGCCCGGTGGGTTCGACCTTCACGTATCTGGCCCGCGCGATGGCCCGCTCCTCCGTCAGTCCTCCGGCACAGGCCCGGCCGGCCTTGCGGAGCGACTGCATGACCTTCTCGGCCCCGCCGTTCCCGTACGAGCGAAGGGTCACGTCGACCATCACGCCGAGCATCTCGTCGGGGACCTCGACCCTGCGCTGCACCTGGGCGGCCGGGTCGTGGTCGCTGACGTCACCGGCGAGGCTGACGAGCGGCTGGCAGACGGCCGGGGTGGCGGTGTAGCCGTCGCTGAGAAGCCCGTCCAGGACGTACTCGTGGGCGGTGTAGGCGCCCACCTTCTCCCCGTCGGTGAAGGCGACCGCCTTGAGCTCCGCCTCGGTGAGCGCGGCGGCCGGGGCCGCGGAGGGGGCGGGGCTCTTTCCGGCCTTGTCGTCACCGCCGTCGCCGCTGTCGCCGCATCCGGTGACGCCGAGGAGCGTCACCACCGCGCATCCCACGGCTGCGGCACTCCGCCATCCGGCCCGCCGGTTTCCCGCCCCGAACATCCTTGCCCACTCTCCCGTTGACGGTGGCGATCATGTCTCCGATCGTCGCCGAGGCTCGATTGTGCTGTATGCGGGTCGGATTCACGTGTCGATGCCGAACTTCTTACGCCCCTGAGCGGTCGGCGTCGTCCGGTGTCGGTGGTCCTTCGGCCGGCCTGGGGCGTCAGCAGAAACTCGGCGGGGGAGAACAGACGCCCGATTCAGCTGATCTCGTATCCGGCCGAGCGCAGCGCAGCCAGCGCCTGGTCATGGAGCTGTTCGGGGACAAGTACCAGGTCGGCATGGTAGGTCGAGGCGGTGAACACCGGAATCGCGGCGCGGGCCAACGGCGTGAGGACGGCGGCCAGCAGGCCCGGCTCGTCGAGTCCGTGGTTCGGATCGGCGTCGTACAGTGCGATCCAGCGATCGGCCGGAGGAGCCGAACTGTCCGCGACACGAATCACCGTCAGGCCTTCCGGCGCCCGTACCAGGGCAAGCCAGTCGTTGCCGCGCGGCTCGCGTGACCCGGGGTGGTGTTCGAGGGCCAGGACCGCGTCGAGCACCCTGAGCCGACGCGTCGGGCGGGTCGGGTGTGGGACCAGGTCGACGGTGAAGGCCACGCGGTCGAGTCCGGGGCCGTCGTAGTCCGGCCGGACGGGTGCGGCCATGAACCCGAGCCGGGTGTGGAAGGCCTGGGAGGCGGTGTTCTCCGGGCTGGTGACGCAGTGCGCGTACCGGCGGCCGTGCGCCCGGACGAGCGCGAAGAAGGCGCGGTAGAGGGCGCTCCCGACTCCTTGGCCTTGCAGCGCCGGATCCACGCCGACGAAATGCACGTAGGCGACGTCCGGCTCGGACTGTGACAGGAAGCCGACGAGAAACGCGGAGAGTTCCCCGTCGGGGCGCTCGACGAGAAAGCTGGTGGTGGTGAAGTGCTGGAAGTACAGGCGGGGAAGCAGCAGCGCGCGTTCGATCGCCCCTGCCTCGCCCTTGAGCCCGTCCCACCACCTGTCCAGCACGGCCAGCACCCGCAGGTGATCCTCGGCGGTCGGGTGTCGGGCTGTCAGTCCAGCAGGTAGATCGTTGATCACGCCGGCAGTGTAGAGGCAGGTGAAAAGGCCGCGCCGAGATCCGGTGATCGGGCGCGGCCCACCGTTCGGCAGGCGGGCTGGGGAGTGCGTCGGGTGGGTACGTGGGCGGAACCCGGAGCGCAGACCGGATCCCGCCACGTACAGCCGGTCACGGACCGAGCAGGGCGTCGATGCCCCAACCTCCCGGCACATCATGGGGGGAGGGCAGGGCGGGTGCCGCCGCCGTAGTGCGCGCGGCCTCTTCCGTCAGCCGGCGCTGCCTGCCGCGAACTCCGCGAACGCCTCGTGGAATTCGGGGAACGTCTTGCGTACGCACCCGGGGTCGTCGTAGGTCATTCCGGGTGCGCGCAGCCCCGCGACCGCGAACGACATCACGATCCGGTGGTCGCCCTCGGTGGCGATCTCCGTGGCGCGGGGGGTGCCGGGGTGGATCTCGATCCAGTCGTGTCCGGTGTGCACGGTGATCCCCATCCGCCGCAGGTTCGTCGCGCAGGCCTCCAGCCGGTCGCACTCCTTCACCCTCGTGTTGGCGACGTCCTCGATCCGTACGGGCGACGAGGCGAACGGTGCGATCGCGGCCAGGGTGGGCATCGTGTCGGAGATGTCGCGCATGTTGACGGTGAGACCGCGCAGGTCGCCGGTGGACCGGACCGTCGTCGCGTCGGCCGTGGTCCGCACCTCGGCGCCCATGCGGCGCAGGACGTCGGTGAAGCGCAGGTCGCCCTGGAGCGCGTCCGTCCCGAGGCCGGGGACGGTGACCTCACGGCCGGTGAGGGCCGCGGCCGCGAAGAAGTAGCTCGCGGTGGACGCGTCGGGCTCGATGGAGTACGTGGTGGCGCGGTAGCCGCCCGGGGGAACGGTGAACGTGTTCCCCTCCCGGACGACATCGACGCCGAAGCTGCGCATCATCGAGAGGGTGATCTCGATGTACGGCGCCGACACGAGCTCCGTGACGTCGATCCGCAGCCCTTCGGCGGTGAGCGGTCCGAGCATGAGCAGGGCAGTCAGGTACTGGGACGACTCCCCCGCATCCAGGGTCAGTTGACCGCCTCTGACCCCTGATGCCTCGATGCGGAGCGGGTGGTGGCCCTCCGCACCCTCGTGGTGCAGGTCGACGCCGAGGGCGCGCAGGGCCTCGGTGAGCGGGGCGAGGGGGCGCCGGCGCATCTGCGCGGAGGCGTCGAAGCGGTAGGTGCCGGTGGCCGCGGCGGCGGTCAGCGTCGGCAGGAAGCGCGCGGTGGTGGCCCCGTCGCGGCAGTGGATCTCGGCCTCGGTGACGGCGGGGCCGGAGGGGCGGCCCTCGATGTACCAGCGGTCCGGCTTGCGCGTCACCCCGTATCCGAGGCTGGTCAGCCCTTCGGTGAAACCTTCGGTGTCGTCCGAGTGCAGGGGCCTCAGGAGGGTGGTGGTGCCGTCCGCGGCGGCGGCCAGGAACAGGGCGCGGGCGGTGACGGACTTGGAGCCGGGGATATTGGTTATGGTCACGGGCACCCATCCTGCCGTTCGGCGGGCGCACCCGCGGGGCGTTTCCAGGCAGTGGACGCACCCCGCGGGGAAGATGCCGGTTCAGCGGATGGGGCGGTGGACGTTCTCCCCGGTGGCCGGGCCGGGGGTGGCGTCGGCGATCCAGGGACCGTCGCCGCTGGGGTCGATGACGCCCTCCTCCAGCCAGGTGTACGTACCGGACAGGACTCCGTCGACCACACGCCGGTCGATGTCGTCGGTGTTGGACCACAGCCGGGTGAAGAGTTCCTCCACCCGGATGCGGGACTGCCGGCAGAAGACGTCGGCGAGCTGGTACGCCTCGCGGCCGTGGTCGCCGTTGACGCGCAGGTGTTCGGCACGGACGCAGGCGGCGCTCATGGCGAAGAGTTCGGCGCCGATGTCGACGATCCGTCCGAGGAAGCCCTGCTTGGTCTCCATGCGGCCCTGCCAGCGCGACATCGCGTAGAAGGTGGAGCGGGCGAGCTTGCGGGCGGAACGTTCGACGTACCGGAGGTGGGCGGAGAGATCCGGGTGCCCCGGAACCCTGAACTCGCTGTACGCGCTGGGGAGCTGCCCCGGCCCGCTGACCAGCTTCGGCAGCCACCGTGCGTAGAACCCCGCCGCGTTGGCGCCCGCCTTGGCCTTGGCCGAGAGGGGCTTGTCGGGGTCGATGATGTCGCCGGCGACCTTGAGGTGGGCGTCGACGGCCTCGCGGGCGATCAGCAGGTGCATGATCTCCGTGGAGCCCTCGAAGATCCGGTTGATCCTCATGTCGCGGAGCATCTGCTCGGCGGGTACGGCGCGTTCGCCGCGGGCCGCGAGCGAGTGGGCGGTCTCGAAGCCGCGCCCGCCGCGGATCTGGACCAGTTCGTCGGAGATCAGCCAGCCCATCTCGGAGCCGTACAGCTTGGCCAGGGCGGCTTCGATCCGGATGTCGTTGCGGTTCTCGTCGGCCATCTGCGAGGAGAGGTCGACGACGGCCTCCAGCGCGAACGTGGTGGCGGCGATGAAGGAGATCTTCGCGCCGACCGCTTCGTGCCGGGCGACCGGCCTGCCCCACTGCTCGCGCACGGCCGTCCATTCGCGGGCGATCTTCAGCGACCACTTCCCGACGCCCACGCACATGGCGGGGAGCGAGAGGCGTCCGGTGTTGAGCGTGGTCAGGGCGATCTTGAGCCCTGCGCCCTCGGGGCCGATCCGGTTCGCCGCGGGCACGCGGACCCGGTGGAAGCGGGTCACCCCGTTCTCGATGCCGCGCAGCCCCATGAAGGCGTTGCGGTGCTCGACGGTGATGCCCTCGGAGTCGGCCTCGACGACGAAGGCCGTGATGCCGCCCTGGTGGCCCTCGGACTTCGGGACGCGGGCCATCACGACGAGCAGGTCGGCGACGACGCCGTTGGTCGTCCAGAGTTTCACGCCGTCCAGGACGTAGTCGTCCCCGTCGGGAACGGCCGAGGTCGCGAGCCTGGCCGGGTCGGATCCCACATCGGGTTCGGTGAGGAGGAACGCCGAGATGGCCGTACTGGCCAGGCGGGGCAGGAAGGCGTCCTTCTGCTCCTGGGTGCCGAACATCTTCAGCGGCTGCGGTACACCGATGGACTGGTGGGCGGAGAGCAGCGCGCCGAGAGAGGGGCTGGCGGAACCGACGAGGGCGAGTGCCTTGTTGTAGTAGACCTGGGTCAGTCCCAGGCCGCCGTACTTGGGCTCGATCTTCATACCGAGGGCGCCGAGTTCCTTGAGGCCGTTGACGACCTCGTCGGGGATCCTGGCCTCCCTCTCGATGAGCGCCCCGTCGATCCCGGTCTCGCAGAATTCGCGCAGCCGGGCGAGGAAGGCCTCGCCGCGCCGCACGTCGTCTGCGGCGGGCATGGGGTGTGGATGGATCAGGTCCAGCCGGAAGCGTCCGAGGAACAGTTCCTTCGCGAAGCTCGGCTTGCGCCAGTCCTGTTCGCGGGCGGCCTCGGCCACCTGCCGTGCTTCACGCTCGGTGACTTTGGGGGCCTGGGGAATGTCGGATGGGGCGGACATGAGGAGCTCACCTCGCCGCGAGTCGGGTCGATGGTCGGGACGTACGCATACCGATCGGTACTACTCGTCCGTATGTACCCGATCCACGCGACCCCCACCACCCCTGCGACCGACTCCCGGAGGGGTACGGAACCGGCCGGAGCCCCCGCACAGCGGGCTCCGGCCGGTTCGTGGATCACGCGCGGGCTACAGGGCCAGGCCAGTGAGGACCAGCACCCGCTCGTACGTGTAGTCGTCCATCGCGTAGCGGACGCCCTCGCGGCCCACGCCGGACTGCTTGGCGCCGCCGTACGGCATCTGGTCGGCGCGGTAGGACGGGACGTCGCCGATGACCACGCCGCCCACCTCCAGGGCGCGGTGGGCGCGGAACGCGGTCTGCAGGTCGTGCGTGAAGACGCCTGCCTGCAGGCCGTACTTGGAGGAGTTGACCGCGGCGAAGGCCTCTGCCTCGCCGTCGGTCCGCTGTACGGACAGGACCGGGCCGAAGACCTCTTCGCAGGCGATCTTCGAGGTGCCGGGCAGGTCGGTGAGGACCGTCGGGGCGTAGGTGGCCCCGTCGCGCTTGCCGCCGGTGAGCAGCCGGGCGCCCGCCTCGACGGCCTCGTCGACCCAGGACTCGACGCGGCGGGCGGCGTTCTCGTCGACCAGCGGGCCGACGTCCGTGGCCGCGTCCGAGGGGTCGCCGGTCACGAGGGCCTCGACGGCCGCGACGATCTTCGGGACGAGGCGGTCGTACACCGAGGAGTCGGCGATGACGCGCTGCACCGAGATGCAGGACTGGCCGCCCTGGTAGTTGGAGAAGGTCGCGATACGGGTCGCGGCCCAGTCCAGGTCCTCCTCGGAGGCCCAGTCGCCGAGGACGACGGCCGCGCCGTTGCCGCCGAGTTCCAGGGTGCAGTGCTTGCGGGGCACCGACTCCATGATCGAGTAACCGACGGGGCCGGAGCCGGTGAAGGAGATCACGGGCAGGCGCTCGTCCTTGACCAGGGCGGGCATCCTGTCGTTCGGCACGGTCAGGACGGACCAGGAACCGGCCGGGAGGTCGGTCTCGGCCAGCAGCTCGCCCAGGATCAGGGACGAGATGGGGGTGGCCGGGGCGGGCTTGAGGATGATCGGTGCGCCGACGGCGATGGCCGGGGCGACCTTGTGGGCGCTCAGGTTGAGCGGGAAGTTGAAGGGCGCGATGCCGAGGACGGGACCGCGCGGGAAGCGCCGGGTCAGTGCGAGGCGGCCGGTCCCGCCGGCGTCCGTGTCCAGCCGCTGGGCGTCGCCGCCGTTGAAGCGGCGGGCCTCCTCGGCGGCGAACCGGAACACGGAGACGGCGCGGCCGACCTCACCGCGGGCCCACTTGATGGGCTTGCCGTTCTCTCCGGAGATCAGCTGGGCGATCTCCTCGGTGCGCTCCGTCAGACGCCGCACGACATGGTCGAGCGCCGCGGCCCGCACGTGTGCCGGGGTGGCGGCGAACTCGTCACGCACGGCGTGCGCGGCGGCGACGGCCTCCTCGACCTGGGCGTCGGTCGGCACGCTGACCGTGCCGACGAGACGGCCGTCCCAGGGGTTGGTGACGTCGAAGCTGTCCTCGCCGGTGGCCTGGCGGCCGGCCAGCCAGAAGGCGTGGGTGGAAGTCATGGCGGTTCCGGCCCTTCGGGGGTGTGAACGGGAGGTCGCGGGCACCGCGGAGGCACCCTCCTGGCCCCACCGTAGGTCGGCGGGGCGCGGATGACGTTTGTCCGGCGTGGAGCGGACCGGAAGGGTGATGCGCCGGTTTGTCGGAGCCGAGCGACCGTGTTCCCGTCCGCTACGGGGTCCCCGACGAGGCGGCTGTCGTCTTCAGGGCCAGCCACAGCTCCATCCGGACATCCGGATCGTCAAGGGAGCGGCCCAGGATCTCCTCCACCCGGCGCATCCGGTACCGCAGCGTGTGGCGGTGGACGCCCAGGTCCGCGGCGGCGGCGTCCCACTGGCCGTGCCGGGAGAGCCAGGCCTGCAGCGAGGCGACCAGGTCGCCCCGGCCCTTCGCGTCGTGTTCGTACAGGGGGCGCAGCATCCCGTCGGCGAAGGCCCGTACCGCGTCGTCGGCCAGGAGCGGCAGGACGGAGCCGGCGGCGAGCTCCTCGTGCTCGACCAGGGCCCTGCCTCTGCGGCGGGCGACCGAGAGGGCCTGCTCGGCCTGCTTGTACGCGGCGGCGACGGCGATGGGGCCGCAGGGGGCGGACAGTCCGACGACGACGTCGCCCTCCTCCTTCCCCGGCTCGTGTGCCGGGCGCTCGTCCTGTGTCCCGGCATGGGCGGCGCACGCGGCGACCGCGGCGCCGCCGTCCGCGGCCAGCACCACGACGCGTTCGCCCTCGGGGACCATCAGCAGTGTCTCGCCGGACCGGGCAGCCGCGGCCTCCATCGTCTCCGCGAGCAGCTCGGTGGCGACGGGTGCCGAGGGGGCCGACGGGGTGAAGGCCTCCGCGATGAGCAGCCTGAAGGGGGCGTCGAGCAGGCCCCCGTACAGGTCGCCGGCGACCGCCCGGGCGTGGTCGGGCTGCCCGGCCAGCAGCATGCGCAGGACCGCCGCGCCGAGGCGTTGCTCCGCGCCCTGGAGCGAGCGGGAGCGCGCCGTGGTGAGTGTCAGCAGGGCGACCGCGGAGTGCACCGCGTAGCGCTCGGCCGTGCCGAGCGCCGCCCCCGTGCCGACGGCCAGCGCCCCGCGGGTGCGGCGGCCGGTGCCCAGGGACTGGAGCTCGACCCGGTCGTCGGTGTCTCCGACGACGGCGCTGGCCGGGGCGGGGCGGTCCCGGAGGCGCTCCACGTCGGGCGTGAGCCGGGCGGCGCGGCGGGCCGCCCAGTCGGGCGCCGCGGCCACGACCGCACCGGAGGTGTCGTACAGCGCGGCCCAGCCGTCGACGTACGCGGCGAGACGGGTCAGGAGTTCTCCGGGACCGTCCCCGGCGAGTGCGGCGCGGGTCAGCTCCCGCTGGGCCTCGAAGCCCGCGGTGACGGCCCTGTACTGGTCGGCGGCGATCGCCGCCGAAACGGCCTTGCTGATGGCGAGGAACGGGGTGCGGCGGGGTACTTCGAGGAGCGGCAGCCCGGATTCGTCGGCGGCGGCGACGAGGGCGTCGGGGATGTTCTCGTAGGTGACGCCGACGGCGAAGCCGATCCCGGCGACTCCGGCGCCGGCCAGGCGCTGGACGTACCTGCGCATCGTCTCGGGGTCCTCGGCGTCGAGGTTCGTGGCGGTGACGAGGAGGAGCTCGCCGCCGTCCATGTACGGCACGGGGTCGGCGAGCTCGCTGGCGTGTGCCCAGCGCACCGGCGTGTCGAGCCGGTCCGCCCCTGCCCGGACCGTGAGCTTGAGCGCGGAGTGCTGGACGAGCGAGGCGAGAGTGGGGGGCATGGGATCGCCGGATCTCTGGGAGTCGATTGCGCCGTCCCGTACAGACGGCCGCAATCGATTCTGCCAGGGCGGCAGGTTTCCCGTAACCGCTTGCTCCGGCTGCGCTCTCAGCGTCCGAGCTCGACCAGCAGCGGCGGCGCGTGTTCGCCGTCGACTGTCGTCAGGGACAGGACGGCGTGTCCGGCGGGCAGCGAGTAGGCCAGCTCGGATGCCGACCAGCGCTCCCGTTCGACGCGCCTCACGGTCACGGCGTCCCTGGTCACGGCCTTGCCGGTGACCAGTTTGCGCAAGCCGTGCAGCGCGCGGGTGAACGGCTGGTCGGCGAAGACCGCGTGCTGGGCGACCTCGCGGGTCTCCACCCACTCCTTGCCCCAGACCTCCGCGAAGCGTTTGCCGTCCCAGGTGGTGACCCCGGAGAAGGCCATGCAGCAGCCGACCGCGCCGAGCAGCGCGGTGTGCAGCCCTTCGGGTACGTCGTCGACGGTACGCAGGGTGAGGACGGCGCCCGCGTTGACCGACCGTAGCCGCCGGACGCCCCTGACCGTTTCGGTGGTGACGGTGTGCGTGGCGTCGTCCAGGACCAGGCAGACGAAGAGCGAGTGGTCCGTGCGGGCAGCGGCGATCGCGTTGAACTGGGCGAGGACGAGCCGGGCGAGGAGCCGCGAGGCCTCGGCGTGCGCACGCTCCGGCAGATCGATCCTGACCCGCAGCGGAAGGTGTTCCAGGGAGCGCAGCGAGAAGGGGCGGGCACCGGCGCCGGTGGCGAAGAACGTGGCGAACGCGGGCCGGTCGAGCAACGCGATCCGGTCGGCGAGCACCGGCGCCGGGTCTCCCGATCCGCCCTTCTGGCGTGCGCGGGTCTCGAGTTCGCGCAGCATCGCGTGGTGGCCGCCGGCCGACAGGGCCTCCCGCAGCGTGCCGATCGCGGACAGGTCGCCGTCGAGGAGTTCCCTGAGTGCGGGCACCCCGGGGAAGTGCCCGTGGACGGCCCGGTAGGGGCCGAGCAGCTGGGCCAGCACCGTGGCGGCGCGCCTGCTGTCCAGGTTGGTGACATCGCCGACGAGCCCTTCCGCGAGGACTCCCGCGGCCTCGTCGGGGTCGGTCGTGCCGCCGTACAGATCGAAGTCGTGGACGGAGGCGGGGTCGCCGATCCGCACGACGACGTCGTACGCGTCGTCGGGGCCGAGCTGTCCCCCGGCCGAGCCGACCGCGAGTACGGCCGCCCGTCCGGCGAGTGCCTGGAGGGCGAGCGACTCCACGACCGGGCGCACCAGCCGGGCGGACTTGCCGGCCCCGGGCGGTCCGACCGCGAGGAGTGAGGTGCCGAGCAGCGCGGGTTCCAGGGCGACGCCCGAGCCGCGGCGCGCGTAGGGGTTGTGCGGGTCGTCGGCGTAGCTGCCGATGCGGACCTGGCCGGTGAGCAGGTCGTGGCGGGCTGTGCGCTGCGGCAGGTCGCGGGCTCCGGACGGGTGGAGCGCCGCGGCTCCGCCGGTACGCAGGACGGCTTCGGTGAGTGCGGCGGCCCGGTCGGCGTGCCCCCGGCCCAGGGCCCAGGCGTGGCGCAGACGCGCGACGTCGACGTCGTTCATCCGGCCGGTGCGCACCTCGGCGGCGAGTGTCTCGGCCGCGTCGGTCTGCCCTGCCGCGCGCAGTTCCGGCCATTGGTCGGGGGTGGTGGCGTCCGGGGGCGCGGCGGGAGCCGGAACAGCGGCCGGGGCGCCGGAGCGGCCCCTGAGGCGCTCGGCGGCCGTCTCGCGCCACTTCCCGAGGCGGGCGAACGGCCAGAGGACCCCGAGGGTGATCAGCGTGTAGATCACGTTCACCACGGCCTGGCTCTGGAAGACCTCGCCGCCCGCGACCGAGGCGACGAGGACGAGCACGGGCCTGACGACGGGTACGGCGTCCTTCCACACCAGGAGCTGCGCGACCGCTGCGGCGGCGGCCGTGACCAGTGCGAGGAAGGGCTGCCCGCGCCCGGCGACGTGTCGCCGGAAGATCTCGGACCAGTTCCCCAGGCGCCCGCACCCGTAGACGAGGAGCCCGAAGAGGACGGCCTCGTAGACGGTGAGGGCGTCGGCGCCCTCGACCGTCCTGGGTCCGCCGAACGTTCCCGCGTACCACCAGTCGCCCGGGGTGAAGAGCTTCAGGGGGACGAGCCGGTAGGGGATGTAACCGTTGCGCCACAGGGACCACAGGAGGAGTCCGCACAGCGCCGAGATCAGCACCCCGGCCACCAGCGAGCGGTCGGAGACGCCCTCCGGCTTCTCGGGCGGGCGCGGGGTGTGCCCGTAGCGCCAGACGCCCGGTTCCCTCACGGGGCGGGGGGTGCGCAGCCATTCCCCCAGCGGGGGGCCGGCTGCGGGGGCGTGCGCGGGGGGCGGTGGAGCGGACGGCGGTGGTCCCGCCGGGCGGGGCACCCGGTCCGCGCTCGTGCCCCGTTTGCCGTACGTGCCTTCGGTGTCCATGAACCGCTGCCCCCTGACCAGCCGCGTCCCGCCTTCTGCACCGGTCAATCTAGTGCCAGGACACGGGGAGTTCAGCAACCCGGCCGGATGGTGCGGGCCGGGACGGCACAGCATGCCGGGTAGGCCATCTGTCCGCCGCGGACAAGGACACGCCCTCACTGCTCCCGATCGGAGCATGCCTGCCGCCCGTCCCCGCCCCTAGCCTGCAGAAAGAGAAGCGTCCGAAACACCCCCAGGAGCCCCGCATGTCCGACATCCCGCAGGAGCGCCGCGTTGTCACTGCCATTCCCGGCCCGAAGTCGGCTCAGCTGCAGGCTCGCCGCGTCGCGGCCGTCGCCGCGGGCGTGGGCTCCACGCTGCCGGTGTTCACCGCCAGGGCGGGCGGCGGGATCATCGAGGACGTGGACGGCAACCGGCTGATCGACTTCGGTTCCGGTATCGCCGTGACGTCGGTGGGCGCATCGGCCGAGGCTGTCGTGCGCCGCGCCACCGCGCAGCTCGCCGACTTCACCCACACCTGTTTCATGGTCACGCCGTACGAGGGGTACGTCGAGGTCTGCGAGCAGCTCGCCGAGCTGACGCCGGGCGACCACGCGAAGAAGTCGGCGCTGTTCAACTCGGGCGCCGAGGCCGTCGAGAACGCCGTGAAGATCGCCCGCGCCTACACCAAGCGCACCGCGGTCGTCGTGTTCGACCACGGCTACCACGGCCGGACGAACCTCACGATGGCGCTGACCGCCAAGAACATGCCGTACAAGCAGGGCTTCGGTCCGTTCGCGCCCGAGGTCTACCGCGTCCCGGTGGCGTACGGCTACCGCTGGCCCACGGGTGCCGAGAACGCGGGCGCCGAAGCGTCCGCGCAGGCCATCGACGAGATCACCAAGCAGATCGGCGCGGACAACGTCGCGGCGATCATCATCGAGCCGGTCCTCGGCGAGGGCGGTTTCATCGAGCCGGCCAAGGGCTTCCTCCCGGCGATCGCACAGTTCGCGAAGGACAACGGCATCGTCTTCGTCGCGGACGAGATCCAGTCCGGCTTCTGCCGCACCGGCCAGTGGTTCGCCTGTGAGGACGAGGGCATCGTCCCCGACCTGATCACCACGGCCAAGGGCATCGCGGGCGGCCTCCCGCTCTCGGCGGTGACCGGTCGCGCCGAGATCATGGACGCCGCGCACGCCGGCGGCCTCGGTGGCACGTACGGCGGAAACCCGGTGGCCTGTGCGGGTGCGCTCGGCGCCATCGAGACGATGCGCGAGCTGGACCTGAACGGGAAGGCCAAGCGCATCGAGGAGGTCATGAAGGGCCGTCTGGCCGAGCTGCGGTCCAAGCTCCCGAACGGCGACATCATCGGTGACATCCGCGGCCGTGGCGCGATGATCGCGATCGAGCTCGTGAAGTCCGGCACGAAGGACCCCGACGCGGCCGCCGCGGCGGCGCTGGCCAAGGCCTGCCACGCCGAGGGCCTGCTGGTGCTGACCTGCGGCACGTACGGCAACGTCCTGCGCTTCCTGCCGCCGCTCGTCATCGGTGAGGACCTGCTGAACGAGGGCCTGGACATCATCGAGCAGGCATTCGCCACGCTCTGATCCCGTGCGGGACCGCCGGCCGCCGCGAGGCGATTTCGGCGGGGATGACCTGGGCCCGCGTGTGGGCCTGTGAAGAAGGTGTGCGGGGGCGATGGCGGGATAACGTTGCCGCTATCGGTCCCCCCTTCCTCTGACGTACGGTTTCCGCAGATGAGAGAAACACCCCGCCCGCAGGGGACTGCGGGCGATGCCGGGCCGGGGCTCCCCCAGTGCCGACCCGGTCGTGCCCTGGCGCACACCACTGGAGCTTCTGGCTCCGGAACTCCTCACCGATCGGATGGCCGCTCGCCCCACACCCCCCGGGGCGCGCGGCAAACCGATCCGACCGGCCACCTCGGAACAATCCCCCCTGTTCCCCGGTGGCCGGTTCTTCTCGTTTACCGGGTGTCGGCGCTTCTGGTGCTGTTCGCGCTGGTCACCTGGCAGGTCGTGGCCGACGGCCCCCTGCTCGGACCCGACGAACGGGCCGGTCTGGCCCTGGCCGGACGGGGCCCCGCCCGGCTCTCCGACTTCTTCGCCGATCTCGGCAACATGCAGGTGGCCGTGCCGGTACTGGCGTGCGCGGTCGTCTTCGCCTGGTTCCGCCGTGCCCGTCGTGCCGCGCTGTGCGCCGTGGCGGTCATGGCGGCGGTACCCGTGCTGGTCGTTCCCCTCAAGGTGTGGACCGACCGCCAGGGGCCGCTGACGGAGGCGACCGGTTACTACCCCTCGGGCCACACGGCCACGGCGGCGGTGGCGTACGGGGCCGCGGCCCTGCTGCTGGCGCCGTACGTGCGCCGTTCATGGATGATGCTCGTCGCCGCCGTCCTGATGACGGCGGCGACGAGCATCGGTCTGGTGCTGCGCGGCTACCACTGGCCGCTGGACGTGTTCGCCAGCTGGTGCCTGAGCGCGGTGCTGCTGCTGGTGCTGCGGGAGGTCAGCTGCCGAAGTAGGCGTCGAAGTTCTTCTGGAACTCCCAGTTGTTGAAGCGGTCCCAGTTGATGGACCACGTCATCAGCCCGCGCAGCCCGGACCAGGTGCCGTGGGTCTGGTACGAGCCGCAGTCCGTCTTCTTCGTCAGGCAGTTCAGCGCCTTGGTGACCTCGGCGGGCGAGGTGTGGCCGTTGCCCGCCTGGGTGGAGGCGGGGAGGCCGAAGGCCACCTGCTCGGGGCGCAGGGCCGGGAAGACCTTGGTCTGGTCGCCCGCGACCGGGAAGCCGGTGAGCAGCATGTCGGTCATGGCGATGTGGAAGTCGGCGCCGCCCATCGAGTGGTACTGGTTGTCCAGACCCATGATGGAGCCCGAGTTGTAGTCCTGGACGTGCAGCAGGGTGAGGTCGTCGCGCAGGGCGTGGATGACCGGGAGGTAGGCGCCGGCGCGCGGGTCCTGACCGCCCCAGGGGCCGGATCCGTAGTACTGGTAGCCGAGCTGTACGAAGAAGGTCTCGGGGGCCATGGTGAGGACGAAGTCCGCGCCGTACTTGGCCTTGAGGGACTTCACCGCGGAGATCAGGTTGACGATGACCGGGCTCGTCGGGCTGCGGAAGTCGGTGTCTCCGGTGTTCAGCGAGAGGGAGTGGCCCTCGAAGTCGATGTCCAGGCCGTCGAGCCCGTAGGTGTCGATGATCTTGGACACCGAGGAGACGAAGGTGTCACGCGCGGCGGTGGAGGCGAGCTGCACCTGGCCGTTCTGGCCGCCGATGGAGATCAGCACCTTCTTGCCGGCGGCCTGCTTGGCCTTGATGGCGGCCTTGAACTCCGCCTCGGACTCCACCCCGGGGCACTCGGCGGCCGGGCAGAGCGAGAAGCGGATGTCGCCGGAGGTGACGGACGTCGGCTCGCCGAAGGCGAGGTTGATGACGTCCCACGAGTCGGGCACGTCGGCCATCCGGGTGTAGCCGGAGCCGTTGGCGAAGCTGGAGTGCAGATAGCCGACGAGGGCGTGGGCGGGGAGGTCCCCGTTCCCGCCACCCCCGCCGCCGGTGGTCGTGGTGGCGCTCACGGCGGCGGACTTCGCGGACTCGCCCGCGGCGTTGACCGCGGTGACCTGGAAGCTGTACGCGGTCGACGCGGCCAGCCCCGTCACGGTCGCCGACGTACCGGAGGCGCTGAGTACCTTCGCCCCGCCCCGGTAGACGTTGTAGCCCGTGGCTCCGGCGGACGCGGTCCAGGACAGCGGAACGGCGGACGCGGTGGCCGTGCCGGCCTTCAGCCCGGCGGGCGCGGCGGGCACGACGACGGGTTCGCCGCCGGGGCCGACGAGGGTGAGGTCGTCGGCGTAGTAGGCCGGGGTGCCGTACCAGCCGTGGGTGTAGACGCTGACCGAGGTGGTCGCTGCGCCGGTCCTGAACGTGGTGGTGAGCTTGGTGTACGCGCCGGCGGACTGGGTCCAGGTGGAGACGTCGACGGTCCCGGTGCCGGACGCGCCGAGGTACACGTAGCTGCCCTGCACCCACGCGCTCAGCGTGTACGTGGAGTCGGGCTTCACCGTGACGGTCTGGGAGCACTTGGCGTTGTCGCTGCCGGCCGGTGTCGCCTTCAGCGCGGAAGTGCCGCCGTGTACGGGCGTGCTGACGACGGCTCCGCTGCCGCCCGTACAGCTCCAGCCGTCCAGGCCCGCCTCGAAGCTGCCGTTGCGCGCCAGATCGGCGTCGGCAGCACCGGCGGCCGGAGCCGAGACGGCCAGACCGCCGGCGGCGAGCAGGGCGGCCGAGAAGGCGGCCAGAAGTCCGGAGAATCGGGCGGGTGGTCCGGTGCGTTCCACAACAGCCTCCGTGCAGGGGGGAATTGAGTGGGGCCGCGCACAACATGGTCCAGACCAATCAAGTTGTCAAGACCTCTGGCGGTTCCCCGTTCCTCGTCGTCGCCTCTGCTGAGCCCGCGGCCGGCCCGTCCGGCCGATCGGATGCCGCTGTTCGGGGGATCCGCGGGCCGCCCTCGCCCGTGTCCCGGGCGGAGCGGGTATCCCCTGACGAAACGAAAGAGGGACACGATGCCGCTCTACCTGTCGAGGTTCAGCTACACGCCCGAAACGTGGGCACGGCTGATCGGCCACCCCGAGGACCGCTCGGAGGCCGCCCGGTCGTACATCGAGTCCGTCGGCGGGAAGCTCCACGGCTTCTGGTACGCCTTCGGCACGCACGACGGCTACAACCTCTGGGAAGCCCCGGACAACGTGTCCATGGCCGCGGTCGCCCTGGCGATCGGCGGAGGTGGCGCGCTCGAGTCGTTCGAGACGACGGTCCTCCTGAGCATCGAGGAAACGCTGGATGCCCTGCAGAAGGCCGGGCAGGTCCGGTACCGGGCTCCCGGCGCGTAGCCGTCCGGGCTCCGGCAGGAGAAACAGCCGCCCCGCTCAGTCGCGGTCACCCCCTCCTCCGTAGGCGCTCCGGGCGGCTGCGGCCTCATGCATCGCGAGCTCCAGGACGGTCGCGTCGGTGAGGGTTCCGGACCCGTCCGGCTGGATGAGCCACCGCACCCCGCCGACCGTGCGGCCCGGGTAGGGAACGACGATCCAGGTGCCCTGTCCCGCCCCGCGGACACCGGTTCCGAGCCAGCGCGCCGCCGTTCCCGGCGGCACGAAGAACCCCATGCGGGCGTCGCCGAAATCGGCGAGGACCGGCCCCGGCCGGTCGATGAGCCGGGTGAGCACATCGAGGGTCGGATAGCCCAGCTCCCCCGGAAGGATCAGTACGTCCCAGCGCCTTCCGGCGGGAAGGAGCGCGATCCCCTGCGGATTGCGCTCCCACTCCCACCTGCAGGCTGCCGGATCCGGTGCCACCGATGCGAGCCATTCGACCGCGGCGTGTGCCCCCGTGCCGGTCATGGACTGCCTCCTTGGACGTGGGCACCGGCGGGTTTCCGCCGGTGCGTTCACGTGGGGGAGAGCCGTCCGCCCGGATCATGACGCGGGTTCGGTCGCCTTTCTGCGGTGAGCTGGGTCACTCACACGGTCTCGTCGGCTGCCGGAGCCTCAGCTGTCGAAGCCGAGCCCCATCCGGTCCATGGCCCGCAGCCACAGGTTGCGGTGTCCGCCGTGGCTGTCCGCGCGGGCGAGCGACCTCTTGGTGAGCTCGATCCCGGCCCAGGCGAACGGCTCGGGCGGGAACGGCAGCGGCTTGGAGCGGACCATGCCGAGGGCGGTGCGTTCCGTTTCCTCGCCGGACAGCAGATCCAGCATCACATCGGCCCCGAAACGCGTGGCCCCGACGCCCAGTCCGGTGTATCCGGCCGCATAGGCGACCCGGCCGCGATGGGCCGTTCCGAAGAAGGCGGAGAATCGCGAACAGGTGTCGATCGCACCGCCCCAGGCGTGACTGAAACGCACACCGGAGAGCTGCGGAAAACACTCGAAGAACTGGCCCGCGAGTTTGAGGAAAGTCTCCGGGCGCTGGTCGAGAACGGAATTCAGCCTGCCCCCGTAGGGATAGATCGCGTCGTACCCGCCCCACAGGATCCGGTTGTCGGCCGAGAGCCGGAAGTAGTGGAACTGATTCGCACTGTCCCCCAGTCCCTGCCGGTTCTGCCAGCCGATCGAGGCGAGCTGGTCGGCGGTGAGCCGCTCGGTCATCAGCGCGTAGTCGTACACCGGCACGGTGAACGGGCGCATGCGCTTGACCAGCGACGGGAAGATGTTCGTGCCGAGCGCGACCCGACGGGCGAAGACCCTGCCGTACGGCGTGCGCACCGCCATACCGGCACCCTGCGCGGCCAGGTCGAGGGCCCTGGTGTGCTCGTAGATCCGTACACCCAGGCCGAGGCAGGCCTGCCTCAGCCCCCAGACGAGCTTCGCCGGGTGAAGCATGGCGACCCCGCGCCGATCCCACAGACCACCCAGGAATGTCGGTGAATCGACTTGGGTCCTCACCTGCTCCCGGTCCAGGAACTCCACTCCGGTGAACCCGAGATCCTCGGTCCGGCTGTGCCATTGCCGCAGCTCTTCGAGCTGGTGGGGCTGGGTGGCGACATCGATCTCGCCGGTGCGCTCGAAGTCGCAGTCGATGGAGTAGCGGGCGACGGCGGCCTCGATGGCGTCGAGGTTCCGCCCGCCCAGCTCCTCCAGCTTCCCGATCTCGTCGGGCCAGCGCTCCAGTCCGTTGGCCAGGCCGTGGGTCAGCGAGGCCGCGCAGAATCCGCCGTTGCGGCCCGAGGCCGCCCAGCCCGACTCGTATCCCTCGATGAGGACGACATCGCGCCCGGGATCCCTCTCCTTGGCGAGCAGAGCCGTCCACAGTCCGCTGTAGCCGCCGCCGACGACGAGGAGATCGCAGTGCTCGTCCGCGGTGAGTGCGGGGAGCGCGTCGGGCTTTCCCGGGTCGTCGAGCCAATAGGAGAGGGGGGTCGCATCGGAGAGCGAATGTGCAGCAGTACGCATGGCATCCGGGGCCATGGTTTCCAACTCCTTCGGGTGTTACTTTCGCGCGTTGCTCTTCCGCCGGTTCGCAATGAGCTGTCCGACGAGTACCACCGCCACGGCGATCACGAACATGGCCGTACCGATGACGTTGATCTGCACAGGTGTACCGCGCTGCGCCGATCCCCAGACGAACATGGGGAAGGTCACCGTGGATCCCGCGTTGAAATTGGTGATGATGAAATCGTCGAAGGAGAGCGCGAAGGCGAGCAGCGCTCCCGCCGCTATCCCGGGAGCGGCGATCGGGAGGGTCACCCGGACGAACGTCTGAACGGGGCCCGCGTAGAGATCGCGTGCGGCTTCCTCGAGCCTCGGGTCCATCGACATCACACGCGCCTTGACCGCCGTCACCACGAAGCTGAGGCAGAACATGATGTGCGCGATCAGCACGGTCCAGAAGCCGAGCTCGGCCCCCATGTTGAGGAAGAGCGTGAGCAGCGAGGCGGCCATGACGACTTCGGGCATCGCCATCGGCAGGAAGATGAGCGAGTTGATCGCGCCGCGCGCCCGGAAGCGGTACCGGACCAGCGCGAAGGCGATCATCGTGCCGAGCACGGTCGCGCCGATGGTCGCCCAGACGGCGATCCTGAGCGAGAGCCCGAGGGATCCGCACAGGTCGGCGACGCCGCAGGGGTCCTTCCAGGCGTCCAGCGAGAACCGCTGCCAGGCGTAGTTGAAGCGGCCGTTCGGCTTGTTGAAGGAGAACACCATCACGACGATGTTCGGCAGGATCATGTACGCGAGGGTCAGCAGACCCGCGATCACGATCAGGTTCCGGCGAATCCAGCGGAGTACGGGCATCAGACCAGGTCCTCCGTCCCGGAGCGGCGGATGTAGAAGGTGACCATGAGCAGGACCACCGCCATGAGGATGAAGGAGAGGGCGGCCGCCGTCGGGTAGTCCAGGACTCTCAGGAACTGGGTCTGGATGACGCTGCCGACCATCTTGGTGTCCGTGGAGCCGAGCAGTTCCGCGTTGACGTAGTCGCCGCTGGCCGGGATGAAGGTCAGCAGGGTTCCGGAGACCACCCCGGGCATGGACAGCGGGAACGTCACCTTGCGGAACGTGGTGGCGGGAGTGGCGTACAGGTCGCCGGCCGCCTCGTGCAGCCTGCCGTCGATCCGCTCCAGCGAGGTGTAGAGCGGCAGGATCATGAACGGCAGGAAGTTGTACGTCAGACCGCAGACGACGGCCATCGGGGTGGCCAGGACGCGGTTGTTCTCCGTCCAGCCGAGCCAGCTGGTGACGTCGAGGACGTGCAGGCTGTCCATGACGTCGACGACCGCGCCGCCGTCCGCGAGGATCGTCTTCCAGGCGAGCGTCCGGATCAGGAAACTGGTGAAGAACGGTGCGATGACCAGCACGAGCACCAGGTTGCGCCAGCGTCCCGCCTTGAAGGCGATCAGGTAGGCGAGCGGGTAGCCCAGCAGCAGGCACAGGAACGTGGCGGTACCGGCGTACAGCAGGGACCGGATGAACTGCGGGTAGTAGTCGGCGAAGGCGTCCCAGTACGTCCGGAAGTGCCAGGTGACCTGGAAGCCCTTCTCCAGGGATCCGGTCTGTACGGAGGTCGACGCCTGGTAGACCATCGGCAGCGCGAAGAAGACGATCAGCCACAGGATGCCGGGGAGCAGCAGCCAGTACGGGATGAGCCTCTTGCGGGTGGAGGGCTTGCGGATCTCCGGTTCGGTGGGTGGCGCCGGCGGCGCGTCGGTGACGCTCACGCCGCGTCCTCCACGCTCTCCACGCCCGCGTCCATGTCCTGTGCGGCGTCCAGGCCGAAGGTGTGTGCGGGGTTCCAGTGCAGGACGACCTCGGCGCCCGGGACGAGGCCCGCGCGGTGGTCGACGTTCTGCTCGTACACGTGCAGTGCCTTGCCGGCCGGGCTCTCGACGACGTACTGCGTGGAGACACCGATGAAGCTCGAGTCGGCGATCCGTCCGGTGACCCGGTTGCGGCCGTCGGCTATCGCGTCCGCCTCGTCGGGGCGCGCGAGAGAGATCTTTTCGGGGCGGATGCCGACGAGCAGCCTGCCGCCGCTCACCGTGGGGGCGGAACACCGGCCGGCGGGCAGCCGGAGCTTCCCGCCGCCGGCCGAGACGACGATGTCGGTGCCCGCGGAGACGATCTCGGCCTCGATGAGGTTGGAGGTCCCGAGGAAGTTCGCCACGAAGGTGGTCTGCGGGTTCTCGTACAGCTCGGCGGGGGAGCCGAGCTGTTCGACCCGGCCGCCGTTCATCACCGCGACGGTGTCGGCCATGGTCATGGCCTCCTCCTGATCGTGGGTGACGTGGATGAACGTGATGCCGACCTCGGTCTGGATGCGTTTGAGTTCGAGCTGCATCTGGCGGCGCAGTTTGAGGTCGAGCGCGCCCAGCGGCTCGTCGAGCAGCAGCACCTGGGGGTGGTTGATGAGTGCGCGGGCCACGGCGACGCGCTGCTGCTGGCCGCCGGAGAGCTGGTGCGGTTTGCGCCGGGCGAAGTCTCCGAGCTGGACGAGGTCCAGCATCTCCCCCACCTGCTTCTTCACGGACCTGATGCCGCGGCGGCGCAGCCCGAAGGCGACGTTCTCGGAGACGTCGAGATGCGGGAACAACGCGTAGCTCTGGAAGACGGTGTTGACGGGCCGTTTGTACGGGGGCAGGCCGGTGATGTCCTTGCCGCCGAGCGAGACCGTGCCGGTGGTGGCCTCCTCCAGGCCCGCGATCATCCGCAGGGTGGTGGTCTTGCCGCAGCCGGATGCGCCGAGCAGGGCGAAGAAGGAGCCCTGGGGGACGGTCAGATCGAGTGGCTGTACGGCGGTGAAGGAGCCGAACGTCTTGCTGATCCCGGTGAGACGGACGTCGCCGCCCGCTGTCTGCTGCTGTGTCATGGGTCGCAGTCCCAGTGGTGTCGAGGAAGGTCGGGAGGGGATGGGGCGGGTCAGGCGCCGATGAGCTTGGCGAACTTCTCCTCGTACGCCGTCTCTTCCGCGGAGCTGAGCGAACGGAAGGAACGCGACTTCGCGGCCATCTCCCTGTCCGGGAGGATCAGCGTGTTCGAGGCCATCGCCGGGTCGATCTTCGCGAGCTCCGTGGCGACCCCGTCGACCGGGCAGACGTAGTTGATGTACGCGGCGAGCTGGGCGGCGACCGGGGGCTCGTAGTAGTAGTCGATGAGCTTCTCGGCGTTGGTCTTGTGCCGGGCCCTGGCCGGGACCAGCAGGTTGTCGCTGGAGGTGATGTATCCGGCGGCGGGTATCGCGAACTTGATGTCGGGGTTGTCCGCCTGCAGCTGGATGATGTCGCCGGCCCAGGCGACACAGGCCGCCAGGTCGCCCTTGCTGAGGTCCGCCGTGTAGTCGTTGCCGGTGAAGCGGCGTATCTGCTTCTTGTCGACGCCCTTCTGGAGCCTGCCTATCGCGGCGTCGAAGTCGGCGTCGGTGAACGCCCCGGGGTCCTTGCCCATGTCGAGCAGGGTCATACCGACGGAGTCGCGCATCTCGGAGAGGAAGGCGACCTTGCCCTTGAGCTTCGGGTCGTCGAGCAGCTGGGTGACGGAGTCGACCTTGCGGCCTCCGGTCGCCTTCACGTTGTACGCGATGACGGTGGGGATGCCGGTCCAGGGATAGGAGTAGGCGCGTCCCGGGTCCCAGTCGGGGCTCCGGAACTGGGCCGAGAGGTTGGCGAACGCGTGCGGCAGGTTCGCCGGGTCGAGCTTCTGCGCCCAGCCGAGCCGGATGATGCGGGCGGCCAGCCAGTCGGTGACGACGACGAGGTCGCGCCCGGTGTCCTGGCCCGCAGCCAGCTGCGGCTTGATCTTTCCGAAGAACTCGACGTTGTCGTTGATGTCCTCGGTGTACTTGACCTTGATCCCGGTGCGCTTCGTGAACGCCTGCAGCGTCGGGCGGCTCTTCTCGTCCTCGCTGACGTCCATGTACTCGGTCCAGTTGGAGAAGTTGATCTGCTTCTCACCGGCCGAGTGGTCGTCCGAGGCCGCCGCCGCGTCCCCTTCCCGCTTCGCGGGCGGTATTCCGCACGCGCCGAGCGTTCCTATGCCGCCGAGCGCGAGGGCGCCGGCGCCGGAGGCGCGCAGCAGTGAACGGCGGGTGAGGGCGCCCCTGCCTGTCGTCAGGCTGCGCCTCATTGCGGCCGACTGGGCCGCGGAGAGGTGCTCGGGCTCGTACTGCTCCATACGCGTTGCCCTTCCGGGTGGGTGGGCCGCCGGGCGGCGGCCGCTGCTATCGGTCCCCGAAGACGGTGCGGTGCCAGTCCTTCCTGGCCACCGCGGAGTTGTCGTACATGACGTGTTTGACCTGCGTGTACTCGTCGAAGGAGTACGACGACATGTCCTTGCCGAAGCCGCTGGCCTTGTATCCGCCGTGCGGCATCTCGCTGATGATCGGGATGTGGTCGTTGATCCACACGCAGCCCGCCCCGATCTCACGGGTGGCGCGGTTCGCCCGGTACAGGTCGCGGGTCCACGCGGAGGCGGCGAGTCCGTACGGGGTGTCGTTGGCGAGGCGGATTCCCTCGTCGTCGGTGTCGAAGGGCAGCACGACCAGGACCGGACCGAAGATCTCCGAGTTCACGATCTCGCTGTCCTGGGCGGCGTCCTTGATCAGCGTCGGCCGGTAGTAGGCACCGGCCGCGAGGTCTCCCCCGGGGACCTCGCCGCCGGTGACGACGGTGGCGTACGCCCGGGCGCGCTCCACGAAGGCGGCGACGCGGTCGCGCTGTGCGTGGCTGATCAGCGGGCCGAGGTCGGTCGACGGGTCGAAGGGGTCGCCGAGCCTTACGCTCTCCATCAGTTCGGCGACTCCGGCCACGAAGGCGTCGTACAGGGGGCGCTGGACGTAGGCGCGGGTGGCGGCGGTGCAGTCCTGGCCGGTGTTGATGAGAGATCCGGCGACCGCTCCGTTGACCGCGGCGTCGAGGTCGGCGTCGTCGAACACCAGGAACGGCGCTTTGCCGCCGAGCTCCAGGTGGAGGCGCGTGACGGTACCGGCCGCGATCTCGGCGACCCGCTTGCCGACGGCCGTGGAGCCGGTGAACGAGGTCATGACGACGTCGGGGTGGCCGACGAGGTGTTCACCCGCGACCTTTCCGGCGCCGCAGACGATGTTGATCACGCCGTCCGGGATACCGGCCTCGGTAGCCGCCTGGGCGAACATCAGCGAGGTCAGCGGGGTGATCTCGGCGGGCTTCAGCACGATGGTGTTGCCCGCGGCGACGGCCGGGAGGATCTTCCAGGCCGCCATCTGGAGCGGGTAGTTCCAGGGGGCGACGGAGCCGACGACCCCGATGGCCTCGCGGCGTACGTAGGAGGTGTGGTCTCCGCTGTACTCGTCGGCCGACTTCCCTTCCAGGGTGCGGGCGGCGCCCGCGAAGAACGAGGTGTTGTCGACGGTCCCGGGCACGTCGAACTCGGTGGAGAGCTTGACGGGCTTGCCGCACTGCAGGGACTCGGCGTACGCGAAGTCGGCGGCCTGCGCGTCGAGTACGGCGGCGAAGCGGTGCAGCAGTCCGGATCGCTCCGCCGGGGTGGCGCCGGACCACGCCGGGAACGCCTCGCGGGCGGCGGCGACGGCCGCGTCGACGTCGTCCGTACCGGCGAGCTCGTAGCGGTAGACCGTCCTGCCCGTCGCGGGGTCCACCACCTCCTGGTGGTGTCCCGATGTGCCGGGCAGCAGTTTCCCGCCGATGTACTGCGCACCCTCCGCGAAACGGTCCTGCACCTGGAAGCCGTTACCCATGACGCTCTCCTCCGCTGTCCCCGTGATCCGGGGGCGGCGTAGCTTCTTCCCGAATTGAGTGCCGATCCTGACAGAGCAGACCTCTACCAACAAGGGATTCCGTTGTTTCCTTTTGGTTACGCGACGGAATCTGTCGACCATGTGTCGTGCGGGTACGGAAAACCCCATACGGACTGTCAGTGGCGGATGCCAGACTCGGCTGCCATGGGACAGGAACACATGGACGGCCTCCTGGCGCGCGCGGCACGCGGGGAGCACGTGAAGTACCTGCCGTTCTGGGGACACCGCCCCCGCGCGGACGGCCGTCTCGGCGAGAGCTGCCTCAGCCAGTGGTGGCCCGCGCCGTTCACGGTGGACTCGGTGACCTACGCGTCGGCGGAGCACTGGATGATGGCCGGCAAGGCACGGCTCTTCGGTGACGAGGAGGCGGAGCACAGGGCCGTGGCGGCGAGCAGCCCGGCGGCGGCGAAGAAGGTGGGACGGCTGGTCCGGGGCTTCGACGACGGCGTATGGGTGCGGGAGCGCTTCGCACTGGTGGTGGCGGGCAGCGTCCACAAGTTCGGCCAGGACCCGGCACTGCGCGCGTTTCTGCTGGGTACCGGGGAGCGCGTGCTGGTCGAGGCGAGCCCGATGGACCGGATCTGGGGCATCGGGCTGGCCAAGGACGATGCGCGGACCGCGGACCCGGCTGCGTGGCGGGGGCTGAATCTGCTGGGCTTCGCGCTCATGGAGGCGCGTGCGCAGCTGCACGCGATATGAAGCAGCCCGTGGCGGGGCCGGGGATCTCCTCCCCGGCCCCGCCACGGGCGGTTCATGCGGTCAGCGCGTGCCGCCGACGACCAGTGAGGTCGCGTACGGATCGTCGTAGTCGTAGTCGCTGCCGCCGGACTCCTCATTGGCGATGGCCCAGATCAGGAATCCGAGGAACACCGCGCTGATCAGAATGGAGATCGAGCCCAGGATGATCCCGGCGAGCGCCATTCCGCCGTTGGTCGCCTCGCCCCGCTTGGCGCGGCCCCGGCCGATGATGCCGAAGATCAGCGCGAGGATGCCGAGGATGATGCCGAGTCCCCACATACAGAAGCCGACCACCGCGATGATGCCGAGCACCATCGCCGCGATGCCGAGTCCGTTCGCGGGTGCCGGGCCCCAGGCCGGCTGGCCGCCGTATCCGGGATACCCCGGGTAGCCGCCGTACGGAGCGGCGGGGGCAGTGGGCGCGGCCGGGTAGCCGTACTGGCCGGCGGGCGGCGGCGCGGGCTGTCCCGGTCCGTTCGGTGCCATCGGCGGCGGCGGTACGTCGGCCGTCGGCGGCCCGAAGCCTCCACCTGCCCCGGGTATCTGCCCGGTCCCCGGATCGACGCCCGGCATGGACGTGACGGTCTGCTGGTCGTGCACCCCCGGCGGACGGACGTCGGCCGCCTGCTTGCCCAGCTCCACCCTGCTCTCCGGCGGTGCCCACGGATCGCGCGGCCCGCCCCCGGGCTGCTGTGTGTTGTCTGACATGGGCCTCCCCCATCGTGGTCCCGCCATGCTACGGCCCGCCCCACGGCAGCCGGGCCCCGCCTACGATGATCGACGCAGCCGGTGCGCCCGGCCGATATACGAGATCCGGGAGAATCCGATGAACGATCTTCACCCCTTCATCGCGGGGCTGCCCAAGGCCGAGCTCCACGTGCACCACGTCGGTTCCGCCTCGCCCCGCATCGTGGCCGAGCTGGCTGCCCGCCACCCCGACTCCAAGGTCCCCACGGACCCGGAGGCGCTGTCGGACTTCTACACCTTCACCGACTTCGGCCACTTCATCGACGTCTACCTCTCCGTGGTGGACCTGATCCGCACGCCCGAGGACGTCCGGCTGCTGACCTTCGAGGTCGCCCGGGACATGGCGCGGCAGAACATCCGGTACGCGGAACTGACCGTCACCCCGTTCAGCTCGACCCGCCGGGGCATCCCGGAGCAGGGCTTCATGGAGGCGATCGAGGACGCGCGGAAGTCCGCCGAGGCCGAGCTCGGGGTCGTCCTCCGCTGGTGCTTCGACATTCCGGGCGAGGCCGGCCTCGAGGCCGCCGAGGAGACCACCCGGCTCGCCGTGGACCTGCGGACCGAGGGGCTCGTCTCCTTCGGTCTCGGCGGGCCCGAGGTCGGGGTGGACCGCCCCCAGTTCAAGCCCTATTTCGACCGGGCGATCGCCGAGGGCCTCCACTCCGTTCCGCACGCCGGGGAGACCACGGGTCCGCAGACCGTCTGGGACGCGCTCACCGCACTGCGTGCCGAGCGCATCGGCCACGGCACGAGCTCCGTCCAGGACCCGAAGCTGCTGGCCCACCTCGCCGAGCACCGCATCGCCCTGGAGGTCTGCCCGACGTCGAACATCGCGACCCGCGCCGTCGCCGACATCGAACAGCACCCGGTGAAGGAGATGGTCCAGGCAGGGGTTCTCGTCACGATCAACAGCGACGACCCGCCGATGTTCGGTACCGACCTCAACAACGAGTACGCGGTGGCCGCCCGGCTCCTGGGTCTGGACGAGCACGGTGTGGCCGACCTGGCCAAGAACGCGGTGGAGGCCTCCTACCTCGACACCGCGGGCAAGCGGACCCTGGCCGCCGAGATCGACACGTACACGGCGAACTGGCTGGAGGCGCCCGGTCGGTGACCTCCGAGGTCACAATGGACGCATGGCCACCACCGTCACCGCCGTGGGACATCGCGGCGATCCGTTCCGTGCCCGCGAGAACACGCTCCCGTCGATCCGCTCCGCCCTCGAACGGGGGGCCGACGCGGTGGAGATCGATGTCCGCGTCACCCGTGACGGGGTGCCCGTGCTCCTGCACGACGCCACGCTGGAGCGTCTGTGGGGTCATGACATCCACCTGGACCGGATCGAACACCGAGAGCTCGTGGAGGTGACCGGCGGCGGGGTCCCCACCTTGCGTGAGGCACTGTCCGCCGTCGGTGCCCACCGAGTCATGGTGGATCTGCCCGGTTCCACGGACGCCTCCGTACGCGCCGTCGTCGGCGTGGTCCGCGAGTGCGGCGCGGGCGAGCGCGTGTACTACTGCGCGGGCCCGGCGGCCATGCTGCGGGTACGTGCCGCGGATCCGGCCGCGGAGATCGCGCTGACCTGGACGTCGCTCGCCCCGCCCCGCCCCGTACTGCTCGACACCGTGAAGCCGCACTGGCTGAACTACCGGTTCGGGCTGCTGAGCCCCGGACTGACGGACCGTATCCACCGGGACGGGCTGCTGGTCTCCGCCTGGACGGCCGACACCCGGCGCACCATGCGACGGCTGGTCACGTACGGGGTCGACTCGGTGACCACCAACCGGATCGACGTCCTGCGCGCCCTGCTGGCCAACTCCACGCCTGAGGACCCCGCTTGATCGGTCCGGCATCATGGGTGCCGCATCATTCGTGATGTCCCCCACCGGCGCCCGAGGAGCAGAAGTGACCGACCCCCGCACGGCATCCGCCCGTGTCCGTTCCGACATAGCCCACAACTCCCGGGTATGGAACTACTGGCTGGGCGGCCAGGACAACTACCCCGTGGACCGTGTGGTCGGCGACCGGGTGACCGCCATGTATCCGAGCATCGGCGAAGTGGCCCGCGCCGACCGCGCGTTCCTCGGCCGGGTGGTCCACCATCTGGCCGGGGACGTCGGCATCGGCCAGTTCCTGGACATAGGCACCGGCCTGCCGACGGTGAACAACACCCATGAGGTGGCCCAGCACACGGCGCCCGACGCCCGCATCGTCTATGTCGACAACGACCCGACGGTGCTCGCGCACGCACGGTCCCTGCTCACCAGCTCCCCCGAAGGGGCCACCGAGTACCTCGACGCGGACGCCCGTGACACGGAGCGCATCCTGCGCGCCGCGGAGCGGACCCTCGATCTGCGGCGCCCCGTCGCGGTGATGATGCTCGGCATCCTCAACTTCGTCCTGGACACGGACGAGGCGCGGTCCGCCGTGACCGGACTGATGGACGCACTGCCCTCCGGCAGCCACCTGGTGCTCACCCACCCCACGCTGGAGCTGGGCGGCGAAGGCAACGAAGCCGCGATGAGATTCTGGAACAAGAACGCCACTCCGCCGATCACGGCCCGCAGCCGCTTCGAGTTCGCCTCGTTCCTGGACGGCCTGGACATCCTCGACCCGGGCATCGTGTCGTGCTCCCGCTGGCGCGCCGACGCCCGCACCGGGGGACCCGAAGTCGCCCAGTTCGGGGCTGTGGGCCGGAAGCCCTGATGCGGATACCGGGGAGACGGTGGCTTCCGCGCCGGGCGTGGGCCGTCGACGCCGCCGTCGCACTTCTGTGCAGGCCGCGGCGCGGGAACGGGCCCGGATCGCCCGTTAGATGCAGGACATCCTCTCCCACGCCGTGAGCCTGATGATCGTGCAGGCGGAGGCCGGCCCGGTCGCGGCGCGTACGGCGCCGGAGCGGGCGGCCTCGACCGGGTGGGTCAGGCCGGCACCGGGACCGGCACGGGTGCCTCCTGCACCGCTTCCAGTCTCTTGATCATGCGGCGGACGACGAGCAGCGGGATGATGCCGAAGACCCCGAAGGACATGTCGATGACGGTCCACCAGAAGGGGATGTCCCGGATCGGTCCGCAGATCAGGGCCAGCGGGATGATCCCGGCACAGGCGATCATGCCGAACTCGATGACCCAGATGTTGCGGACCGGATCGCGGTAGGGGCCGTAGAAGGCGACCGCGATGACCAGGTGGGCGAAGGCCAGCCAGTCGGTGCCGTAGAGCACGAAGGGGTACTTCGCGTCGGCCTCGTCGAGGCCGGTCCGGACCCTGGTGATCCATTCCATCAGGGCCGGGAAGTGCTCGGGGACAGGAGAGGCGGAGGACCTCAGCAGGTCCTCCGCCCAGTGCAGTTCGTGCACCAGCGGGAAGGCGGTCAGACCGCTCAGCGCCAGGCAGACGATGAAGAGGACCAACCACACGCGTATGCGCCGCAAGAGGGCTCGCTCGCTCATGCCCGCAGCGTACGCCCATCATGAACACGTTCAAAAGCGGGGTGTCGAGTGGGGGCAGTCATTGATGCGCATCACCGGCGAACTCGGCGGCGAACCTCCCCTTCACCTCGCTGCGGCTCGCTGCCGGCTCAGAGGCCGACGATGGAGTTCCACTTCTTCGCGAAGCCGGTGCGCTCCTCGGAGGTGATGTCGCGGGCGATGGCGAGCCGTTCGCGCATCGCGTCGTCGGGGAAGATCAGTGGATCCTCGGCGAGCGCGGCGGTCTCCGCGTCCTTCGAGGAGGCCAGGATCTCGCGGGCGGCGGGTACCGGGCAGACGTAGTTGACCCAGGTGGCCAGTTCGGCGGCGACGCCCGGCTCGTAGTAGTGGTCGACGAGCCTCTCCGCATTGCGCTTGTGGGCGGCCAGGTTGGGGATCATGAGCGACTCCGCCCAGAGCTCGGCACCCTCCTCGGGCACCACGAACTCGATCCCGGGGTTGTCGGCCTGGAGCTGGATGACGTCCCCGGAGTACGCCTGGCAGGCGAGCACGTCACCGTTGGCCAGGTCCTTGATGTAGTCGTTGCCGGTGAAACGGCGGATGTGCCGGCTTCTCACACGCTTCTCCACCTGTTCGCACATCCGGTGGAAATCGTCGGCGGTCCACCGGGTGATGTCGGCCCCGTCTCCCTGCATGAGCAGGGCGAACGCCTCGTCGAGCCCGGAGAGCAGCGTCACCCTGCCGCGCAGGTCGTCCGCCCAGAGCTCGCTCGTGTGCCGGATCTCCCGCCCGAGCTTCGCGCGGTTGTACGCGATGCCGGTGATCCCGGACTGCCAGGGCACGCTGTGCAACCGGCCCTCGTCGAACGCGGGTGAACGCAGCTGCGGGTCCAGGTACTTGGCCACATTGGGCTGCTTCGACCGGTCCATCTCCTGCACCCAGCCCAGTCGTACGAACCGGGCGGCCATCCAGTCGCTGACGACGACGAGGTCCCGGCCCGTCGACTGGTGGTTCATCAGCGCCGGGCTGATCTTCCCGAAGAACTCGTCGTTGTCGTTGATCTCCTCGGTGTACGAGACGGAGATCCCGGTCCGCCGGGAGAACGCGTCGAGCGTGGGCCGCTTCGACTCGTCCTCGTCGTCGGTGTCGATGTAGAGCGGCCAGTTGGCGAAGTGGAGCGAGTGGTCGCTGTCCGACCTGTCGCGTCCGGAGCGGTCACCGGGCTCCACATAGGCGGCGGGCACTCCGCAGCCGGCCAGGGCGGTACCGGCCGCTCCCGCGCCGAGGACGCGCAGCAGGGAGCGACGGGACATGAGGTGTTCCGGAATCGAGCGCACCCGCGCAGGATGCCCGTCCCCCGCGACGGCGGGCAATGGACCAACCGTCCAGCGGAAGCAGCCCGTTCCGCACACCCTGTCGATGCCGTGCGGCGCGGCCCTCGCCGCGGGAGCCGCAGGAGCCGCGGGAGGCACCCGGGACGCCGAACGGCCCCGGACCGTAGCCCGGGGCCGTTCGCGCGCGTCGGCCGTCAGCCGTCAGCCGGTGCAGGTCAGTCGCCGAGCGACGTCATGACGTGCTTGATCCGGGTGTAGTCCTCGAAGCCGTACGCCGAAAGATCCTTGCCGTATCCGGACTTCTTGAATCCGCCGTGCGGCATCTCGGCGACGAGCGGGATGTGGGTGTTGATCCACACACAGCCGAAGTCGAGGCTCTTCGACATCCGCATCGCGCGGGCGTGGTCCTTCGTCCACACCGAGGAGGCCAGCGCGTACTCGACGCCGTTGGCGTACTCGAGCGCCTGGGCCTCGTCCGTGAACGACTGGACGGTGATGACGGGGCCGAACACCTCGTGCTGGATGATCTCGTCGTCCTGCTTGAGGCCGGAGACGACGGTCGGGGCGTAGAAGTAGCCCTTGTCGCCGACCCGGTGGCCGCCCGCCTCGACCTTGGCGTGGGCGGGGAGGCGCTCGATGAAGCCGCTGACCTGCGCCAGCTGGTTGGCGTTGTTGAGCGGGCCGTACAGCACGTCCTCGTCGTCCGGCAGGCCGGTCTTCGTGTCGGCCGCCGCCTTTGCCAGCGCGGTGACGAACTCGTCGTGGATGGACTCATGGACCATGACGCGGGTCGCGGCCGTACAGTCCTGGCCGGCGTTGAAGTAGCCCGCGACGGAGATGCCCTCGACGGCCTTGGCGATGTCGGTGTCCTCGAAGACCACGACCGGGGCCTTGCCGCCGAGCTCCAGGTGGACGCGCTTGACGTCCTTGGCCGCGGACTCGGCCACCTGCATACCGGCACGTACCGAGCCGGTGATGGACGCCATCGCGGGGGTCCGGTGCTCGACCATCGCGCGGCCGGTCTCCCGGTCGCCGCAGATGACGTTGAAGACGCCCTTGGGGAGGATCTGCCCGATGATCTCCGCGATCAGCACGGTCGACGCCGGGGTGGTGTCGGACGGCTTGATGACGACGGTGTTGCCCGCGGCGAGCGCCGGGGCGAACTTCCAGACGGCCATCATCATCGGGTAGTTCCACGGGGCGACCTGCGCGCAGACGCCCACGGGCTCGCGGCGCACGATCGAGGTGAGGCCCTCCATGTACTCGCCGGCCGAGCGGCCCTCGAGCAGTCGCGCCGCGCCCGCGAAGAAGCGGATCTGGTCCACCATGGGCGGAATCTCTTCGGTACGGGTGAGCTCCAGTGGCTTGCCCGTGTTCTCCGACTCCGCCGCGATGAGGTCCTCGGCCCTCTCCTCGAAGGCGTCCGCGATCTTCAGCAGGGCCTTCTGGCGCTCGGCGGGTGTCACGTCGCGCCATGCGGGGAACGCGGCGGCAGCGGCGTCCATGGCGGCATCGACGTCGGCCTGTCCGGAGAGAGGGGAGGTCGCGTAGACCTCCTCCGTCACCGGGTTGACCACGTCGATGGTCCGCCCGTCCGCGGCGTCCCGGAACTCTCCGTTGATGTAGTTGCGCAGACGGCGCACCTCGGTGGTCACAACCACCACTCCTGTCGGCTGTCCGATGGGTGAGACTTCCACCCTAAACGCTTCGGTGACGCTTTCGACATACCCACCCACCGGGAACTTCGGATTCGGTGATATTCAGGTGCCCAGACAACGAATTTCATCGATTCGGGCTTGCCAGACAGACGAGTCGGGGTGCAGAGTGGATGCGTGGCCAGCCGTAGCGCAGACTCCAGGACCGGGAACGGACCGTCACCCGCGGTCGATGCCGTATCCCTCGCAATCATCGAACAGCTCCAGGAGGACGGACGCCGGCCGTACGCCGCGATAGGCAAGGCCGTCGGCCTCTCCGAAGCGGCCGTGCGCCAGCGCGTCCAGAAGCTGCTCGACCAGGGCGTGATGCAGATCGTCGCCGTCACGGACCCGCTGACCGTGGGGTTCCGGCGCCAGGCCATGGTCGGCGTCAACGTCGAGGGCGACGTCGACCCCGTGGCCGAGGCACTGTCGGCGATGACCGAATGCGAGTACGTGGTGATGACCGCGGGCTCGTTCGACCTGATGGTGGAGATCGTCTGCGAGGACGACGACCACCTGCTGGAGACGATCAACAGACGCATCCGGGCCGTTCCCGGAGTGCGCTCCACCGAGAGCTTCGTCTACCTCAAGCTGAAGAAGCAGACCTACATGTGGGGAACCCGATAGCCGTGAGCAAGGACCTCAGCCGAACCGCGTACGACCACCTGTGGATGCACTTCACCCGCATGTCGGACTACGAGAACGCGCCCGTTCCCACCATCGTGCGTGGCGAGGGCACCCACATCTACGACGACAAGGGCAAGCGCTACCTCGACGGCCTGTCCGGCCTCTTCGTGGTGAACGCCGGACACGGCCGCCACGAGCTCGCCGAAGCCGCGTACAAGCAGGCGCAGGAGCTGGCCTTCTTCCCGGTGTGGTCCTACGCCCACCCGAAGGCCGTCGAGCTGGCCGAGCGCCTCGCCACCCACGCCCCGGGCGACCTCAACAAGGTCTTCTTCACCACGGGTGGCGGCGAGGCCGTCGAGACCGCCTGGAAGCTGGCCAAGCAGTACTTCAAGCTCACGGGCAAGCCGACCAAGTACAAGGTCATCTCGCGGGCGGTCGCCTATCACGGCACCCCGCAGGGCGCCCTGTCCATCACCGGTCTGCCGGCCCTCAAGGCCCCCTTCGAGCCGCTGGTCCCCGGCGCGCACAAGGTCCCGAACACCAACATCTACCGCGCCCCGCTCTTCGGCGACGACCCGGAGGCCTTCGGCCGCTGGGCCGCCGACCAGATCGAGCAGGAGATCCTCTTCGAGGGTGCGGACACCGTCGCGGCCGTCTTCCTGGAGCCCGTGCAGAACGCCGGCGGCTGCTTCCCGCCACCGCCCGGCTACTTCCAGCGGGTCCGCGAGATCTGCGACCGGCACGACGTGCTGCTCGTCTCCGACGAGGTCATCTGCGCCTTCGGCCGGCTCGGCACGATGTTCGCCTGCGACAAGTTCGACTACGTACCGGACATGATCACCTGCGCCAAGGGCATGACCTCGGGCTACTCCCCCATCGGCGCCTGCATCATCTCCGACCGGCTGGCCGAGCCGTTCTACCAGGGCGGAAACACCTTCCTGCACGGCTACACCTTCGGCGGCCACCCGGTCTCCGCCGCGGTCGGTCTCGCCAACCTCGACATCTTCGAGCGCGAGGGTCTCAACCAGCACGTCCTGGACAACGAGAACGCCTTCCTCACCACGCTGCAGAAGCTGCACGACCTGCCGATCGTCGGCGACGTCCGCGGCAACGGATTCTTCTACGGCATCGAGCTGGTGAAGGACAAGGCCACCAAGGAGACGTTCACCGACGAGGAGACCGAGCGCGTCCTGTACGGCTTCCTCTCCAAGGCGCTGTACGAGAACGGCCTGTACTGCCGGGCCGACGACCGCGGAGACCCGGTCGTCCAGCTCGCTCCGCCGCTGATCTCCGACCAGTCGACCTTCGACGAGATCGAGGGCATCCTGCGGAGCGTCCTGACGGAGGCCTGGACGAAGCTCTGACCGACGCTCCGGCCACCGGTCGCACCGCTTCCGGCAGTCATTTCATACGGTCCACGCGGCCCGGATACACCCGTTCGAGTGAGAAGGGGTGCATCCGGGCCGTGTGCTGTCCCGACACCCCGCTCCGACTACCTAGCGTGCCGAGTGACCGATCGGCCCTGTCTTCGTTCCCCCGTACGGGGGACGGGAAATCTGATCTGAACCGAGGTGTACGCCATGGTGGCCCCGCCGGACAACGACGTGATCTGGGCACGTTCCCTGCACCACTCCCACAACGGATCACCGGGGCTCGGCGGTGTCTCCCTCGGCGTCCGTGACGGTGAGATTATCGCCGTCACGGGCCCCCGGGGCAGCGGCAAGACGACGCTGCTGCACTGCCTCTCCGGCCAGTTGGTGCCCCAGCAGGGCGAAGTCTGGTTCAACAGCGTCCCCATCCACACCATGGGCCCGCGGCTGCGCGAGCAGCTCCGCCGCGACCGCTTCGGCTGGATCGCCGCCGAGCCCCAGCTCGTGCCGGAGCTGACCACCTGGGAGAACGCCGCTCTTCCGCTGCTGCTGCGGGGCGTCTCGCACCGGGCGGCGAAGAAGGCCGCGACGGAGTGGCTCGAGCGCCTCGACATCGGGATGCTCGCGAAGAAGCGCCCGCACTCACTGCTCCAGGCACAGCGCCAGCGGATCTCCGTGGCCCGCGCCCTGACCGCGTCACCGTCCGTGATCTTCGCGGACGAGCCGACCGCGACCCTCCACCGCCCGGAGCGCGCACAACTGCTGCGCACCCTCACCACGGCGGCGCGGTCCCACGGCATCACGGTCGTGCTCGCCACCCATGACGCCGAGGTCGCCACCCTCGCCGACCGTGCGGTCTCCCTGCTGGACGGCCGCCGTGTCACCACCGTCGCCCTGCCCGCCGTATCGGATACGGAAGGCCGCTCGGCGTGCTCGCTCTCCGTCTGACCCGCGGTTCACATCCCCTGGTCCTGACGCGGCGGCTGCTCGTCGCGGCCGCGTCGGCCGGTGTCGGCTTCCTGCTCCTGTGCACCCTCGGGTACGCCTCCGCGCACCCGGCGCACCCCTCGACCTCCGTCCTGAGGCTGCTGTGGTGTGCTGTTCCGCTGGCCGCGACGGTGCAGTTCGCGGTCGCGGTCGCCCGTACCGATCCCAGTACCCGCCCGCGCCCCGGACTCTTCGCCGTGGGGCTCGGGCCGGTCCGGCTGAGCGTGCTCGCCGCCGTGTCCACCGCGGTGTCCACCACACTGGGATCGATGGTCGCCCTGCTCTTCTTCCTCCACCTGCGGGGCGATCTCACCGGGCTGCCGTTCGACGGTGGTGCGGCCGAACTCCTCGGCGCGGAGGCCCCGTTGCCACTCGCGGCCGCGCTGATGCTGCTGACCCTCGTGCCGCTCGCCTCGGCGGCGGCGAGCGGCCTCGCGCTGCGCTCACGGCCCGTCGCACCGTCCGAGGCCCAGGAGGCGGAGGAACATCTCGCCCCCGTAGCGGCGCCGGCGGGGCTCCCGTGGGGAGTCGCGCTGACGGCGGCCGGCCTCGCTGTCGAGGCGTACGCGAACCGCGTCTCGGCGGGCAGTCCCTTTCCGCTGCCCGGGAAGCTGGACTCCACCCCGGCGAGCGTGCTGGTGGGCTGGACCCTCACGGCGATCGGCCTGGCCATGGCCGGTCCCGGCCTCACCCATCTCTGCGGACGGCTGCTCCAGGCGGTGCGCCCCGGAGCCGTACGTCTGCTGGCGGGAAGGGTCCTGATGGACGAGGCGCGCCGGATCGGCCGTCCGCTCGGGATCGTCTGCGCGGTGCTGTCCGGCGTGATGGCGGGATCGGTGCTGTACGACGGAGGGCCGCGGCCCTTCGGCCCGCTCACCGCGCTCGGCGCCGTACTCGTGCTGGGCTGCACGACGGCGACCCTGCTGACCTCCGCGCTGGAGGCCAAGCAGTCCCGGACCCGTACGGCCGAGACCCTGCTGCGGCTCGGTGCCCCGGCGTCCTCGCTCCGCGCCGCAGCCGCCCTGCGGGCGTTGGTGCTGCTGGCTGTCTTCGCCCCGCTGACCTGGGTGATCGCGGAGCTGGCGGCCCTTCCTCTGACGGGGTGACACCCGGCGTCGGGGCGGTCCGTAGCATGGCTGCGTGGAGAATCCGGACGAGAGCACGTACGCACCCGGCGTCGAGATCGAGACGCTCACCGCATTCGACGTGGCGGTCGCCGCCGGAACACTGGCCGGCCATCGTGTCCAGTCCGTCGACCTGACCGGCCGGGGCGAGGCACTCCTGGTGACCGAGACCCGGGGCGCGGTCTTCCTCGGCTGCCGCATGGATCCCCGTGCGGAGGCGAAGATACGGGCGGACGGGGCGTTCGTCTTCCCGCCGGTGCCCGGGCTGCCCTTCGACCCGTACCGCGGACTGCTCTACACGCCCGACGCCCTCTACGAGGGCTTGGCGGAGGGCGGTTACGCGTCGACGCCCGACGCGCGGGCGTACGACTGGTTCCAGCTGACCAAGTCGAACGGCGATGTCTTCGCCTCGATGCTGCGGGCACTCCACGACGACGCGGTCTCCGACGCACTGGACGAACACCTGGCCGAAGCCCGGGTGGTCGGCGTGATGGGCGGCCACGCGATGGCCCGCGGTTCCGCGGCGTACCGCGGCGCCGCCGTACTCGGCAGGGAGCTGGCCCGCAGCGGTCTGACCGTGGCGACGGGCGGCGGCCCGGGCGCGATGGAGGCGGCCAACCTCGGCGCGTACGCCGCCCCGCACTCCGACGCGATGCTGCTCAAGGCCTGCGAACTCCTCGCCTCCACACCGTCGTTCAGCCCTTCGGTCACGGACTGGGCCACGGCGGCCTTCGCCGTGCGCAGCCGCTGGCCCGACGGCGGGTCCTCGGTCGCGATCCCGACCTGGTTCTACGGCCACGAGCCGCCGAACGCCTTCGCCGACCACATCGCCAAGTACTTCGCGAACGCCGTGCGCGAGGACGGACTGCTGGCCCGCTCGAACGCCGGAGTGATCTTTCTGCCCGGCGCCGCCGGGACCGTGCAGGAGATCTTCGACAATGCGACGCCGAACTACTACGAGTCGCGTTCCGCGCCCACGCCGATGGTGCTGGTGAACCGCGCGCACTGGACGGAGAAGCTGCCCGCCTGGCCGCTGCTGAGCGCGCTGGCGGCGGGCCGGGCGATGGAGTCCCGTATCGCGCTCGTCGACACGGTGGAGGAGGCCGCCGGGGCCCTCGCCCGGCTGACGGGCTGAACGGCTGACTGACCGAACGGACTGACGGGCTGCCCCAGGTTCCGCGGGATCGGGGGGCCGGCTCAGCGGGCGGCGAGGCGGGCGTCGAGAGCGTCGAAGAAGGCATGCCAGCCGTCCTCGGCCGCCGCGTACTGCTCGGGCGTCAGGTTGCCGCCGCGCTGCTGGAAGGTCATCTCGGTGGACTTCCTGCTCAGCTCCGTGAAGGTGACCGTGACGGTCTCACCCTCGACGTCCGCGGGCGCACTCCTGTCCTTCAGCGTGAAGACGAGCCGTTCGGGGGCGGACACCTCCCGGTAGACGCCGTGGAACGGCATCTCCGCGCCGGGCACGATGATGACCAGGCTCCACTCACCGCCCGGCGTGACGTCCATCGACACCCGGTCCAGCGGCACGTCCGCGTCACCCCCGTACCAGGCGGCGAAGTCCTCGGGGACCGTCCAGGCTTCGAAGACCCGGTCCCGCGGTGCCTCGACGACGCGGGTGATGTCGATGCCCTCGCGCACTGATCCAGTCATGATCCCTGTCCTTCTTCCCGACGGTTCCGTGTCCAGGGGACCAGGCTCCGGAGGGCTCCGCCAGCCGGACGGGTCAGACCTCTTGGGCCGCGGACAGGACCACCGTCTCCGCCGCGTCGAACGTCACGCCCACCGTGGCCCCCTCCTCCGGGGTGTCCCGCAGCCCGCACTCGGCCTCCAGAACGGGCCCGTCAGCGGGGTACAGGGTCACGGCGACGTGGTGGCCACGGAAGGTACGCGCTCCCACCGTGCAGGTCAGCCCGTCCTGCGCGTCGCCGATCCGTACCCCGGCCGGCCGGACCAGCAGCTCGCGCGCGCCCTGGGGCGAATCGCCGGGCACCGGCACCTTGCCCCAGGGTGTGTGGGCGGCCGCGCCGGTCACCGTCGCGTCCACCACGTTGTCGAAGCCGAGGAACCGGGCGACGAACGCGGAGGCCGGGCGCTGCCAGACCTCCAGAGGGGTTCCCGCCTGGGCGATCCTGCCGTCCCGCATGACCACCACCCGGTCCGCCAGGGCGAAGGCTTCGCCCTGGTCGTGGGTGACGGCGAGCACCGTCGTGCCGAGCCTGCCGAAGAGGGTGCGCAGCTCCACGACGAGCCGTTCGCGCAGGCTCCGGTCCAGCTGCCCGAGCGGCTCGTCCAGCATCAGCAGTTTCGGGCGGGGTGCCAGCGCGCGGGCGAGGGCGACGCGCTGCTGCTCGCCGCCCGACAGTGCGGCGACGGCCCGCCGTCCGGCGCCGGGCAGGCCGACGAGGTCGAGGAGCTCGCCGGCCCTGCGGTCGCGCTCGGCCCGGGAGACGCCGTGCATCCGCAGCCCGAACGCGACGTTCGCGCCGACGTCGCGGTGCGGGAAGAGCTGGTGGTCCTGGAACATCAGCCCGAGCCCGCGCCGGTGCACGGGCACGGCGGCCTGGTCGGCGCCGTCCAGGAGTACCCGTCCGCCGTCCAGCCGCTGCAGCCCCGCGACGACCCGCAGGAGCGTCGACTTGCCGCTGCCGCTGGGTCCCAGGACACAGACGATCTCGTGGTCGGCGACCTCCAGGTCCACGGCGTCCAGCGCGGTCCGCTTCCCGAAGCGGACCGTGGCCGAATCCAGTGCCAGCATCTCTAGAACTCCCCGGATCGGTCGGTGCGGATACGTTCGAGCAGAAGCAGCGACACCGCGCAGACGAGCATCAGGATCGTGCTGAGTGCCATCGCCTGCCCGTAGTTGAGCTCCCCGGACCGCCCCAGGAGCCGGGCCACCGCCACCGGCAGGGTGGGGTTGTCGGGGCGTGCGATGAAGACGGTCGCGCCGAACTCGCCGAGTGACACGGCGAACGCGAAGCCCGCGGCCACCAGCAGGGCCCGGCGCACCAGCGGCAGATCGACCTCGCGCCAGGCCCGCAGCGGCGAGGCGCCGAGCACCGCCGCCGCCTCCCGCAGCCGGTCGTCGACCGCGCGCAGGACGGGCAGCATGGTCCGTACGACGAAGGGGACGCCCACCAGCGCCTGGGCGAGCGGTACGAGGATCCAGGACGTACGCAGGTCCAGGGGCGGCTCGTCGAGCGTGATCAGGAAGCCGAAGCCCACGGTGACGGCCGACACCCCGAGAGGCAGCATCAGCAGCGCGTCGAAGCCGCGCACCAGCGGTCCCGCCCGCCTCGTCAGGGCGGCCGCGGCGAGGCCGCCGATCACCAGGGCGATGAGGGTCGCGACCAGCGCGTACTGCAGCGAGTTCCCGATGGCTTCCAGCGGCGGCACCAGGAACGTGGAACCGTTCGCGTCGGCGGACTGCAGTGCTCGGTAGAAGCCGAACCCGTAGCCGCCGGACGTGTCCAGGGAGCGTTCCACCAGCACACCGAGGGGCACGACGATGAGCAGCGCGATGGTCAGCAGGACGCCGCCGAGCAGGGCCCGCTGCCCGGCCCCGCGCGGCCGGCGGGAGGTCTGCGCCGGGTCGACGAGCTTCAGCGCGGTCTCCCTGCGCCGTACGGTCCACGCGTGCACGGCGAGGATCCCGCCGACCGCGGCGAACTGCACCAGGGTCAGCACGGCGGCCGTCGGCAGATCGAGCAGCTGGGCGGTCTGCCGGTAGATCTCCACCTCCAGCGTGGAGTAGGCCGGGCCGCCGAGGATCTGGACGACTCCGAAGGAGGTGAACGTGAAGAGGAAGACCATCAGGGCGGCGGCCCCCACGGCCGGTGCCAGCGCGGGCAGGGTCACCCGCCGCCACGCCGCGAGGCGTCCCGCGCCGAGCACCCGGGCGGCCTCCTCCTGACGGGGATCGAGCTGCGACCACAGGCCGCCGACGGTCCGCACGACGACCGCGTAGTTGAAGAAGACGTGGGCGAGGAGGATCGCCCAGACCGTGGTGTCGAGCCGGACGCCCCACAGCTCGTCGAGGAATCCGCCCCGCCCCAGCAGTGCCAGGAACGCCGTACCCACGACGACCGTCGGCAGGACGAACGGCACGGTCACGACCGCACGCAGCAGTTGCTTGCAGGGAAAGTCGAACCGGGCGAAGACATAGGCGCCCGGCAGCGCGATCAGCAGTGTGAGCACGGTCGAGGCGAGTGCCTGCCAGGTGGTGAACCAGAGGACGTCGGCGATGTCCGGCCGGCTCAGCACCTCGCCGATCCGTCCGAACTGCCAGACGCCGTCCGCCTTCAGCCCCCGGCCGACGATCGCGACGACGGGGTAGGCGAAGAACAGCGCGAAGAACGCGACGGGCACGACCATCAGGCCGAGCCGCGCCGCGTTCCCCCCGCGTGGGGGACGCGCGGCTACTTCACGACGAGCGAGGACCACGACTGGACCCACTGCTCACGGTTCTTGGCGATCTTCTCCGGGGTCACGGTCGCCGGCTTGTCGACGGTCGCACCGAACTTCGTGAAGAGCTCCGGCAGCTCGGCGTCCTTCGCGACCGGGTTCACGAACATGTTGAGCGGCATGTCCTCCTGGAACTGCTTGCTGATCAGGAAGTCCAGCAGTGCCTTGCCGCCCGCCTCGTTCTTCGCACCGTCCAGCAGGCCGGCGAACTCGATCTGGCGGAAGCAGGTTCCGGTGGCGACCCCGGTCGGTGCCTCGGTGGGCTGCGGCTCCGCGTACAGCACCTCGACGGGCGGGCTGGAGGCGTACGAGACGACGAGCGGCCGGTCGGCCTTGGTCTTCTTGCCGCCCGCCGAGCCGGAGAACTCCTCGTTGTACGCCTGCTCCCAGCCGTCGACGACCTTGACGCCGTTGCTCTTCAGCTTCTTCCAGTAGTCCTGGTAGCCGTCCTCGCCGTAGGTGGCGACGGTGCCGAGGAGGAAGCCGAGGCCGGGCGAGGAGGTCGCGGCGTTCTCGGTGACGAGGAGGTTCTTGTACGCGGGCTTCAGCAGGTCGTCGAACGACTGCGGCGGCGCGAGCTTCTTGTCGGCGAAGTACTTCTTGTCGTAGTTGATGCAGATGTCGCCGGTGTCGACGGGCGTGACCCGGTGCTTGTCCGCGTCGAGCTGCGTGTCGGCCGCGACGCGGTCGAGCCCCTTCGCCTCGTACGGCGTGAACAGTTTGTTGTCCAGGGCGCGCGAGAGCAGCGTGTTGTCGACGCCGAAGAACACATCGCCGCGGGGGGATCCCTTGGTCAGGATCTCCTGGTTGAGCGCGGCACCGGCGTCACCGCTCTTCAGCACCTTGACCGTGTAGCCGGTCTCCTCGGTGAACGCCTTGAGGACCGCGTCGGAGGCGTTGAAGGAGTCGTGGCTGACGAGGGTCACGGTCTTGGAAGCCTTGGAGTTCCCGGAACCCGAGGCGTCGTCGTCGGATCCGCCGCAGCCCGCGAGCACGGTGACGCCGAGCGCGGCGGCGAGCGCCGTCGCGGCATACTTCGTGGTGGTGTTCATGTGATTCCTCCTGGAAGTGACCAGGAAGAGACGCGGCCCCGCCCGCCGGCGAGCGGGCAGGGCGCAACAGCTTGAGTAAGGTCCGAACTTCCTACCCGGAATGACCCGGGCGAGGTTCAGAGGGTCTGCGGCTCGGTGCCGCACTCTCAGCGCTGTGGCGCTCCCCTGTCGGAATATGAAGTTGATTTCCGGGCCAGGCTACACCGGCCGGATCACGCCGTTCCGGCCGGATGGCACCCGTCACCGGAACCGCATCAGCGCTCGGAGGCCGCCAGCTGGCCGCAGGCCCCGTCGATCTCCTGACCGCGGGTGTCACGGACCGTGACGGGCACACCGTGAGCGGCGATCGCGTCGACGAACGCCTTCTCGTCCTCGGGCCGCGAGGCGGTCCACTTCGAGCCGGGCGTCGGGTTCAGCGGGATGAGGTTGACGTGCACGCGCTTGCCCTTGAGCAGCCGGCCGAGCCGGTCGCCCCGCCATGCCTGGTCGTTGATGTCGCGGATCAGGGCGTACTCGATGGAGATGCGGCGGCCGGACTTCTCGGCGTACTCCCAGGCCGCGTCCAGTACCTCCCGGACCTTCCAGCGCGTGTTCACGGGAACGAGGGTGTCGCGCAGCTCGTCGTCCGGGGCGTGGAGCGAGACGGCGAGACGGCACTTGAAGCCCTCGTCGGCGAAGCGCAGCATGGCCGGCACCAGGCCCACCGTGGACACGGTGATCCCACGCTGCGAGAGGCCGAGCCCGTCCGGCTCGGGGTCGGTCAGCCTCCGGATCGCCCCGACGACACGCTTGTAGTTGGCCAGGGGCTCGCCCATGCCCATGAAGACGATGTTGGAGAGCCGCGCGGGCCCGCCCGGAACCTCACCGTCGCGCAGCGCCCGCATTCCGTCCACGATCTGGTGCACGATCTCGGCCGTCGAGAGATTCCGGTCGAGGCCTGCCTGCCCGGTCGCGCAGAACGGGCAGTTCATCCCGCATCCGGCCTGCGAGGAGATGCACATCGTCACCCGGTCCGGGTACCGCATGAGGACGGACTCGACGAGCGTCCCGTCGTGCAGCTTCCAGAGCGTCTTGCGGGTGGTGTCGTCGTCGCAGCTGATGTGGCGCATCACGGACATCAGGTCGGGGAACAGCGCCTCGGCGAGCTTCTCCCGCGAACCGGCCGGGATGTTGCTCCACTCGGCCGGGTCGTGCGCGTACCGCGCGAAGTAGTGCTGCGACAGCTGCTTGGCGCGGAAGGGCTTCTCGCCGGTCGCGGCGACTGCTTCCTTGCGCTCGTCGGGGGTGAGGTCGGCGAGGTGCCGCGGCGGCTGCTTGGCTCCGCGGGGCGCGACAAACTGGAGTTCTCCGGGCTTAGGCATGGTTCCTCCAGTGTCGCAGACACGCCGTGGTCCCAGAGGTCGTCGTCCGGCGGGCAGCGTGGGGCACGACGTCGTCCGGTCGCTGTCGGCCGATGTCGGCGGCCCTGTGACGGCCGCGGGCGGCTCCGGCCGGGTGCCCGACCGTGACCGATCGCACGGAAGGACGTACGCGCGACGGGCGACCAGCTCCACCGTAAATCGAACGCACATGTGAATTTCACGTCCAGCGCTCGACTTCGCCACCTTGAATGCAAGATACACGCATTATGGGCGACCACGGAGACGAAAGTGGATCTCACTCCCCACAGCGGCGAGCAGGCGGCATGGGCTGTTACCACGCGGGCCACCTCGACGGGAACGGCTCTGACCCGGCAACCCCGCACCTACAACGGCCGGTCCTTCTGCCTTGCCGATGCGGGACACCGACCGCAGCGTTGCCGAGGCGAAGGTCCGGGGCCGGTACGAGTGAGGGCCCGCCGCCCTGTGGGCAACGGACCCTCACTCGTAGAACTGCAGGTCACACGGTACGTGAACGCATCGGCTCAGCCGGATCCGACGAACAGCACCAGCAGCAGCCACACCACCGGCGCGGTCGGCAGCAGGGAGTCGAGCCGGTCCATGATGCCGCCGTGGCCCGGCAGCAGCGTGCCCATGTCCTTGATCCCGAGATCCCGCTTGATCATGGACTCGCCCAGGTCGCCCAGGGTGGCGCTGGCGGCGACCGCGAGACCGAGCAGAAGCCCCTGCCACCACCTGCCGTCGTCGATCAGGAACTCCATGCACAGCGCACCCGCGACCATCGCGAACCCGATCGCCCCGAACAGGCCCTCGCGGGTCTTCCCGGGACTGATGCGCGGTGCCAGCTTGTGGGTGCCGAAGCGCCAGCCGACGGCGTACGCACCGGTGTCGGCGACCACGGTGAGCAGCAGGAAGGTCAGCACGCGCCACGGACCGTCGTCCGCGGTGAGCATCATCGCGACGAACGTCGCCAGGAACGGCACGTAGAAGACGGCGAAGACGCCGGCCGTGACGTCCTTGAGGTAGCCCTCCGGCGGCTCGGTCATCCGCCAGACGAGCACCGCGAGCGCGGTGAGCGCCATGGCCACCCAGGCGCCCTCCGCGTCCCGCACGTACCCGGCGACGACCATGGCGGCGCCGCCGACGGCGAGCGGCACGAGGGGGGCGTTGATCCCCTTGCGCTCCTTGAGGCGCGAGGTGAGCTCCCAGAGCCCGACCACCACCGCCAGCACGACCACACCGACGAAGACTGCCTTCACGATGAAGAGCGAACCGGCGACGAGCACGCCGAGCCCGAGGCCGACCCCTATCGCGGCGCGCAGATCACGACCTGCCCGCTTCTTCTGCGGTGGGGACGACGGCAACGCGGTGGACATGGGCTCCTGCTGCTTCTCGTCACGGAACAGGGGACCGCTGACGTGCGCGGCTTCCCCGTCCCGGTCGTCGCGGTCGTCTGCGTCTCTACCTGCGTCGGGAACGTCCGGCACGATGGGCATGGGCCGAGTCTGCTGGGCGCCGTGCACATCGTGGGCAGGACCCGCCGGAGCGGCCCCCATCTCGGGCGCACCCCAGTAGCCGGCTCCCTGCGGGGCGCCCCAGGAAGAGTCGTTCATCAGACTTCGAGCAGCTCGGCTTCCTTGTGCTTGAGCAGCTCGTCCACCTGTGCGACGTACTTCGCGGTGGTGTCGTCGAGCTCCTTCTCCGCACGGCGGACCTCGTCCTCGCCGGACTCCTTGTCCTTGACGAGCTTGTCGAGCGACTCCTTGGCCTTGCGGCGGATGGAGCGGATCGAGATCTTGGAGTCCTCGGCCTTGGTCTTGGCGACCTTGATGTACTCCTTGCGGCGGTCCTGCGTGAGCTCGGGGAACGTCACACGGATGATGTTGCCGTCGTTGCTCGGGTTGACGCCGAGGTCGGAGTCACGGATCGCCTGCTCGATGTTGCGCAGCGCGGTCTTGTCGAACGGAGTCACCACTGCCATGCGCGGCTCGGGGACCGAGAACGAGGCCAGCTGGTTGATCGGGGTCAGCGCGCCGTAGTAGTCGGCGACGATCTTGTTGAACATCGCCGGGTGCGCACGGCCGGTACGGATCGCGGCAAAGTCCTCTTTGGCGACCACGACGGCCTTCTCCATCTTCTCCTCGGCCTCGAGGAGGATTTCTTCGATCACCACGTGCTCCTGCGTGTCTTGAGTGGGCCCGGCATCGTCGGGCCCTGCGGATCCTGCGTCGCGTCCTCACCTGCACGGTGTCCGACCGGCAGGCCGTTGTCCATCCTTTGGGCCGTCAGGCCCGGGTGCTCTCGTCACTCACGAGCGTGCCGATCTTCTCACCCTTGACCGCGCGGGCGATATTGCCCTCCGCGGTCAGCTCGAAGACGAGGATCGGGAGCTGATTGTCACGGCAGAGCGTGATGGCGGTGGCGTCGGCGACCTTGAGGTCACGGGCGAGCACCTCGCTGTACTCCAGCGCGTCGAACTTCACCGCACCGGGGTTGTTCTTCGGGTCGGAGTCGTAGACCCCGTCCACCCCGTTCTTGCCCATCAGGAGCGCTTCCGCCTCGATCTCGAGGGCGCGCTGGGCCGCGGTGGTGTCGGTGGAGAAGTACGGCATGCCCATGCCCGCGCCGAAGATGACGACGCGTCCCTTCTCCAGGTGCCGTACGGCACGGAGCGGGATGTACGGCTCCGCGACCTGACCCATGGTGATGGCGGTCTGGACGCGTGAGTCGATGCCTTCCTTCTCCAGGAAGTCCTGCAGCGCCAGGCAGTTCATGACCGTCCCGAGCATGCCCATGTAGTCGGACCGTGCCCGGTCCATGCCGCGCTGCTGGAGTTCGGCGCCGCGGAAGAAGTTGCCACCGCCGATGACGACCGCGATCTCCGCGCCGTCCCGTACGACCGCGGCGATCTCGCGGGCGATGGTGTGCACGACATCGGGGTCGACGCCGAGACCCCCGCCACCGGCGAACGCCTCGCCGGACAGCTTCAGCATGAAGCGACCGGAAATCTTGCCGTCGTCGCCCTTATGGTCACCCTGGGAGGCGTCTGCGCCCTTGTTCATGGAGATTCTCCTCGTGCACATACGAAGAAGGCCATTGCCGGTGGGTCTGGTGTCCCTCAGCGGCAATGGCCTCCTCGTCAGTTCTGCGGTCGTCCGGCATGAGTGCGGCCAGCGACTGCACCAGACCCTATCGGGGTCCGCCGTTGTTCGCGGACGGACTCAGATGCCGACCTTGATGCGCGCGAAGCGCTTCAGGCTGACACCGGCCTCGTCCAGGACCTTCTGGACGGACTTCTTGGCGTCCTTGGCGAACGCCTGCTCCAGGACGACGACGTCCTTGAAGAAGCCGTTGACGCGACCCTCGACGATCTTCGGGAGGGCGGCCTCGGGCTTGCCCTCCTCACGCGAGGTGGCCTCGGCGACACGGCGCTCGTTCTCGACCGTCTCGGCGGGGACCTCGTCGCGGTTGAGGTACTTCGGGGCGAAGGCAGTGATGTGCTGCGCGACGTCCTTGGCCACCTCGGCGTTGGGCTTGTCCAGCTCGACGAGCACGCCGACCTGCGGCGGGAGGTCGGGCATCGTGCGGTGCATGTACGCAGCCACGTAACCGCCGGTGAACTGCGCGAAGCGGTCCAGGACGATCTTCTCGCCGAGGTTGGCGTTGGCCTCGTCCACGTACGCCTGGACCGTCTTGCCGGGCTCGATCTCCGAGGCGAGGAGCGCCTGGATGTCGGCCGGGGAGGTCGCTGCGACGTGCGCGGCGAGCGTGTTGGCGACGGTCTGGAACTTCTCGCCCTTGGCGACGAAGTCCGTCTCGCACTTCAGCTCGAGCAGGACGCCGGACGTCTTGTCCTCGGAGATGAGGGAGACGACGGCACCGTTCTCGGCGGAACGGCCCTCGCGCTTGGCGACGCCCTTCTGGCCCTTGATGCGGAGCGCCTCGACGGCGCCGTCGACGTTGCCGTCGGCCTCGTCGAGCGCCTTCTTGCAGTCCATCATGCCGGCGCCGGTGAGCTCGCGGAGCTTCTTGACGTCAGCGGCGGTGTAGTTCGCCATGAGTCTGTTTCTCTCTCGAAGTCTGAAAGATCTACGGGTGAACGGCGGGGGCGGTGCCAGTGGCACCGGCCCCCGCCGTCATTCAGCCGTGACTGACGGGTGTCAGGCCTGCTCGTCCGTGGCCGGGGCCTCGGCGGCGGGGGCGTCCGCGGCCGGAGCCTCGGCAGCCGGGGTCTCGGCCTCCTCGGCAGCGGCGACGGCCGGCTCGGCGTCGGCGGCCTTCTCGGTCTCGGCGGAGGACTGAACCTCGGCGTCGTCCTTCTTCTCGCCCTCGAGCAGGTCTCGCTCCCACTCGGCGAGCGGCTCGCCGGCGGCCTTCTCGCCCGGCTTCGAGTCACCGGTCGCGGCACCGGAGCGGGCGATGAGGCCCTCGGCGACGGCGTCGGCGATCACGCGGGTGAGCAGGGTGACGGAGCGGATCGCGTCGTCGTTGCCCGGAATCTTGTAGTCGACCTCGTCGGGGTCGCAGTTGGTGTCGAGGATCGCGACGACCGGGATGTGGAGCTTGCGCGCCTCACCGACGGCGATGTGCTCCTTCTTGGTGTCGACGATCCAGACGGCGCTCGGCACCTTCTGCATCTCGCGGATACCACCGAGGGTCTTCTCCAGCTTGGCCTTCTCGCGGGAGAGGACCAGGAGCTCCTTCTTGGTGAGGCCGGAGGCGGCCACGTCCTCGAAGTCGATGAGCTCGAGCTCCTTCAGACGCTGAAGGCGCTTGTAGACGGTGGAGAAGTTGGTGAGCATGCCACCGAGCCAACGCTGGTTGACGTACGGCATGCCGACGCGCGTCGCCTGCTCGGCGATGGCCTCCTGCGCCTGCTTCTTCGTACCCACGAACATGACGGAGCCGCCGTGGGCGACGGTCTCCTTGACGAACTCGTAGGCGCGGTCGATGTACGACAGCGACTGGAGCAGGTCGATGATGTAGATGCCGTTGCGCTCGGTGAAGATGAAGCGCTTCATCTTCGGGTTCCAGCGACGGGTCTGGTGACCGAAGTGGACGCCGCTTTCCAGCAGCTCCCGCATCGTGACGACGGCCATGGCCGTACTCCTTGAGGTGCTCGGTTATCGCGACCGCAGGTTTGCTGTCGCGCCTGACGCCCCGACGCGCCGTGCCACGAGGGACCGAGGAGCGCGGACACCTCCGAAGAGAGGGAGGTGGCGGGGCGTGCGAAGTCGACCCGGTGACCCGGATCGCCAGAAGAAGTGTACGGGACCCGTCGAGTGCCGGGTGACGGCGATGTCCACAACCGGTCGGCTGTCCACAGATCCGGTCCATGATCCCCGCGGAACCGCCCGCAGGGAGATCGTTCCGTCATGTACCGCACTTCCGGAACAAGCGTACGGCGGTTCCGCGCCGCCCTGCCCGTGGTCCTCGTGGCCACGCTGAGCGCGCTGCTCACCTTGCTGCTGGGCGGGTCCGGCGCCTGGGCGGCGCCTGGGCCCACGCCGGCCGGTGACCGCGCCTGGCCGCTCGCGGGCAGGCCGCTGGTGGTACGCGGATGGGAGCCGCCCGCAGGGCCGTACGCGCGGGGCCACCGGGGCGTCGACCTCGCCGCGCGGCCGGGCACCCCGGTGATGGCCGCCGCACCGGGCAGGGTCTCGGTCGCAGGGCCCGTGGCGGGGCGCGGGGTGGTCTCGGTCGAGGTGGCCGGAAGCGGTGAGCCGCCGCTGCGCGTCACCTACGAGCCTGTTCGGGCGCAGGTCGCGAAGGGCGACGAGCTCATGGCGGGCCACGTGGTGGGGGTGACCGGGCAGGGGCCGTCCCACTGCGCGTCCGGCTGCCTGCACTGGGGGCTGCGGCGGGGGGACACCTACCTGGACCCGCTGTCGCTGCTCCCCCCGTCACTGCTGCGGCGCGGGCCCTCCCGCCTGCTGCCGGTGTTCGGCGTACCCCTGTCGGGGACGGAACCTGTTCCGCGGCCCGGACATGCCGCCTCGGTCACCGGAGCGGTGCCGCGGTCCGGACGCGCCGCCGCGGTCAGGGCACAGCCGTCCGGTTACGGCACGGGCGGGAACGGACCCGGCGGGTACGCACAGGTCACGGTGCTGCTGCTCATGACGGGGGCCGTCACCGTTCACCGCGGCCGCGGGGGACGGCGCCGCCGGCTCAGCCGCGTACGCCGCGCAGGACCATCGCCACGGCCGTGTCCGCGACCACGCCGGGCTCCTCCGCCGCGCCCAGCTCGATCCGGCGCACCGCGGCGTCCACAGAGCCCTGCAGAAGCATCGCGGCCAGCCGCGGCTGGGCATGGCCCAGGTCGCCGAGCGCCTCGACGATCATGGCGATCAGTCCGCCGTGCGCGGCCCTGATCTTCTCGCGCGCACCCGCGTCCAGCTCACTCGCGGAGATCGCCACGACCGCGCGGTGCCGCCGGTCGCCCACCAGATCGAGCTGCCTGCGGACATAGGCCTCGACCTTCTCCTCGGGCGTCCCGGCCCTGTCCATCGCGTTCTCGACCTCGGCGGCCCAGACGGGAAAGTCGACGGCGCACAGCTCCTCGACCACGGCCGCACGGGAGCGGAAGTACTCGTATACGGAGGACCTGGCAAGGCCGGTGCGCTCGGCGAGGGCGGGGAAGGTCAGCGCTTCCGTACCGCCCTCGGACAGCAAGGAGCGTGCGGCGTCCAGGAGGGCGCCGCGCTGCATGGTCCGGTGCTCGGCCACGGAGGCCGCTCGAATCCTGGGCACGCCTCCACTCTACGGCGGCATCTGTTCGAGAGGGGGTGCTCGGATGGGATCAGGTGGCCGAAGCCGCCCCGGCTCAGCGGCCGGCGTCCGCCAGTTTGGCCCGGAGCTGCAGCACGGACTTGGTGTGGATCTGGCTGACCCGGCTCTCGGTGACTCCGAGGACGTTCCCGATCTCGGCGAGGGTGAGGCCCTCGTAGTAGTAGAGGGTGACCACGGTTTTCTCGCGTTCGGGGAGGGTGTTGATCGCGCGGGCGAGCAGCCGTCTGAGCTCACGGTCCTCGGCGACCTCGACCGGGTTGTCGGCTGCGGTGTCCTCCAGGGTGTCCATCAGGCTCAGCCGGTCACCCCCCTCACCGCCGACGTGCAGGAGTTCCTCCAGGGCCACCACGTTGGCGAGCGACAACTGGCTGAAAACGGCGTGAAGTTCCTCCAGTGCGATACCCATCTCCGCGGCGACCTCTGCCTCCGAGGGGGTACGCCGCAGCTGCGCCTCCAACGTGGCGTAGGCGCGCTCCACGTTGCGCGCCTTCTGCCGCACCGACCTCGGGATCCAGTCCAGTGCCCGGAGCTCGTCGATCATCGCGCCGCGGATCCGGGTGATCGCGTACGTCTCGAACTTGATGGCCCGTTCGATGTCGAACTTCTCGATGGCGTCGATCAGCCCGAAGACCCCGGAGGAGACGAAGTCCGCCTGTTCCACGTTGGACGGCAGTCCCACGCTCACTCGGCCGGCGACGTACTTCACCAAGGGTGAGTAGTGCAGGATCAGCTGCTCCCGGAGGCGCCCGTCACCAGTGGTCTTGTATGAACGCCACAACTCCTCGAGCGAGGAAGGGGCGGGAGGGCGCACAGTGCCACGCGCAGCCGGTGGTACTGCCGCGCGGTCAGACCCGGAGGTGTGCTGGGGCATGTGGTGCCTTGAGCCGTTCTGCTGTGAAGTGCTGGGGACGTGTCTCTGGGGCGGATTCCTTGTGAGCGTAGCGTGACTGACGTGTTGCGGTGCGCGCAGGACAACGGATCCGTGCTGTGCAATTCCGTTCCGAATCCCGCGCCGCCGAACATGACCGAAGGCCGGGCACGTCACCGCGCGCACCGGTCCCGGCGGCCCTGACGGGCACCGCCGAGGTCATCTGCATCACCTTTTCACCCGAATGCTGCCGGTCAAGAACCGCCTCGCCGCGCGTCCCCATTGCGAGTCGGTACCACCGTCAACCGCCATCCGTCGCCCTCGCGTTCGACGAACCCCAGTGAGTGCAGTTCGTACAACCGCCCGAGTGCCTCATCAATGCTGGTTCCGGCGGTGCGGGCGACGTCGCGCCCTTCCACCGACCCCCTGAGGGGCAGCGCGTCCAGGACCCGGCCGGAGACGGCGTCCAGGAGGTCCCGCGGCAGGACCGGGCCTCGTCTGGCAGGGGCCAGATCGCCGATCTCCCCCACCAGTTCGGCGATTTCGGCAGCGTCGGTGACCAGGACGCCCTCACCGCGCAGGAGTTCGTGGACCCCTGCCGACAGGCTGCTGGTGGCGGGACCCGGTACCCCCATCGTGTAACGGCCGAGCCGCTGCGCGCTCCTGGCGGTGACCAGCGAACCGCTGCGGTATTCGGCCTCCACCACGACGGTTCCCCTCGTCAGGGCGGCGATCACCCGGTTCCGGAGGATGAACCTGCTGCGCGTGGGGTGCTCGGAGGGCGCCAACTCCGCGATGACCAGCCCCTGTTCGACCATGCGGCCGATCAACTCCGCGTGGCCGCGCGGATAGGCGACATCCACCCCGCAGGCCAGCACCGCCATGGTCGCCCCGCCCGCGGCCAGGGCGCCGCGATGAGCCGCACCGTCCACCCCGAAGGCCGCACCCGAGACCACCACCCAGCCCCGTTCGGCCAGCCCGGCACCGATACTCGCCGCCATGTGCGCCCCGTACGGTGTGCAGGCCCTGGCTCCGACCACGGCGACCGAGCGCAGCGCCCACAGGCGCAGATCGGGCAGCCCGCGGACCCAGACGCCGATGGGCCGCGCGTCCGACAGGTCGTCGAGCTGGCTCGGCCACTCCGGATCGCCGGGACAGACGAACCGGCCGCCGACCGCGGCCACGTCCGACAGGTCCCGCTCGGGATCGGCGGTCGAAGCCCGTAAGCGGTAGCCGCTCAGCCGTGTCGCGGTCATCCCCTTCAACGTCTCCGCCGAGCCGTCCGCGACGGTGAGGCGTCTCATCAGCTCCACGGGACCCACCTCGCGGAGCCAGCGGCCCGCGCGCTCGTCCCCCGGCTCGAAGATGCGGGTCAGCGCGGCACGCGCCTGCCGCTCCCGGCCGGTGCCGGCCGACGGGCCGTTCACGAAGCACCGGCCCGCACGGGTACGCCCCGGTGGATGCCCGTCCGCAGTTCCAGGGCCGTCGCGATGTCGGAGGCGTCCGGGCGGTCGGCGGCCCGCAGGTCCGCCAGCGTCCACGCGACCCGGAGCACGCGGTCCAGGCCCCGGGCGGTGAGGACGCCGCGTTCCATGTCGCGCTCCGCGGCCATCAGCGCACCGGGGGCCGCGAGAAGCCTGGTCCTCAGCTCATGACCGGGAACTTCGCTGTTGGTGGTCCAGGGCGTGCCCGCCAGCCGGTCCGCGGCCCGCACCCTCGCCTCCATCACCCGGGCGGCGACCTCGGCCGAGGTCTCGCCCCGGCCTCCCCGCCCCATCAGATCCGCCCGGCCCACCGGCTCGACCTCCACCCGCAGGTCCACCCGGTCCAGCAGCGGCCCGGAGAGCCGCGCCCGGTAGCGGCGGACCAGAGAGGGCGGGCATTCGCAGCCGGCGCCCGCGAGGGAGTGCCGGCCGCACGGGCAGGGGTTCGCGGCCAGGACCATCAGGAACCTGGCGGGCAGCCGCACCACCCCCGCCGCACGTGCGACGACCACGTGTCCGGATTCCAGGGGCTGACGCAGCGCGTCCAGCGCCCGTCCGGAGAACTCCGGGGCCTCGTCCAGGAAGAGAACACCTCTGTGCGCCAGGGAGACCGCTCCGGGCCTCGGCAGCCCGTTGCCCCCGCCGACGAGCGACTGCATCGTCGCCGAGTGGTGCGGTGCGCAGTACGGCGCTCTGGTGACCAGCGGTTCACCCGGTGGGAGGATGCCCGCCACCGAGTGCACAGCCGTCACTTCGAGGGATTCCTGCCGGGTCAGCGGCGGCAGGATCGCCGTGAGGCGTTCGGCCAGCATGGTCTTTCCGGCACCCGGCGGTCCGGAGAGCAGAAGGTGGTGCCCTCCTGCCGCGGCGACCTCCAGGGCCTTGCGCGCTCTGGACTGCCCGGCGACGTCCGCCAGGTCGGGGCGGTGCCCCGCGCCCTGTGTGCCGAGCGGCGCGAGGCCCGTGCCGATCCCGGTACCCGGCATCATCAGTCCGGCCAGCATCGCGTCGGGGCGGCCCCGGTCGGCCGCCGGCTCATCGGGCACGGGCTCGTCGCCGAGCACGGCGATCAGCTGCCGCAGGCTCCGCACTCCGAGGACCGAGACCCCCGGCACCAGTGCGGCCTCCCCCGCTGTCTGCTCCGGAACCACGACCTGCCGGTAACCCGCCTCGGCCGCCGCGAGGACGGCGGGGAGCACCCCGCGCACCGGTCGCACCCGGCCGTCGAGGCCGAGCTCCCCGATCATCACCACATCGGCGATGGACGCGGGGTCGATCCGCTCCGCGGCGCCGAGCACCGCGCACGCGACGGCGAGGTCGAAGCCGGACCCTCCCTTGGGCACGGACGCCGGGGACAGACCGACCGTGAGTTTCTTCTGCGGCCACTCGGCCCCGGAGTTGACGACCGCGGCCCGGACCCGGTCCCGACTCTCCACCAGGCTCTTGTCCGGCAGTCCCACCAGGGTGAAGGCCGCCACGCCCGGTTCCAGATCTGCCTGGACCTCCACCACCACGCCCTCGACACCCACCAGCGCCACCGAACACGCCCGCGCGAACCCCATCAGGCCACGCCCCGCACGTGCTCGGCGACCGGGGCTCCGCGCCGGGGCAGGATCACACCGACCAGATCGATCCGGGCCCCGCCCCGGGGCGGTCCTCCGTGCCGTTCGAGCCAGACCTCGGCGAGCCGGCGCAGCCGGTCCGCCTTGGCCGGGGTGACGGCCTCCATCGGATGCTCAAAGCACCCTGCCCTGCGGGTCTTCACTTCGCAGAAGACCACCGCGTCGCCGTCCCTGGCGACGATGTCGATCTCTCCCGCGCGACAGCGCCAGTTGCGCTCAAGTACGGCCATACCGGCGTCGGCCAGCAGCCGCGCCGCCAGGTCCTCGCCATACCGCCCGAGTGCCCCCCGTGCGTTCATGTCGGCACCACCTCCGGCACCGACTCTGACGCGCCCCGTCCGATCTATTGGATCTTGGTGGACAACTCACTCAATGTGAATATCCCGGCCACCCGGACGAGTGAGGCAGCACCCGGAACGGACACCCGGAGCGGTTGCCGGTCATCCGCCCGGAAGTTCGAGATCGCTCTTGTTGAGCTCCTCGATGTTCACGTCCTTGAAAGTCAGCACGCGAACCTGCTTGACGAACCTGGCGGGCCGGTACATGTCCCAGACCCACGCGTCCGCCATGGAAACCTCGAAAAAAACCTCGCCCTGGACCGAGTGCACCTGCATCTCGTAGTCGTTGGTGAGGTAGAAGCGCCGTTCGGTCTCAATCACATATTTGAACAGACCGACGACATCGCGGTACTCCCGGTAGAGCTTCAGCTCCATCTCGGTCTCGTACTTCTCGAGGTCCTCGGCGCTCATGGCATGTTCCCCTTCAGCCGTGCGTCCCCCTATTGTGCGTCAGCCTCACGCACCCCTGGACGATTAGACGATTTCGGGGGCGAGAACCAGCGGATCGCGTGGAGGACCCTCGTCGAGCAGCGTGCGCAGCAGCTCGCCGAGCCTGGTCGGATACACCGTCTCACGCGCCGCCAGAAGTTCGGCGGAGGTCCACCACCTGAGCCCGGCAACGCTGCGGAGCTCCAGCTCGGTGAGCCCCTTCTGGTCCGTGGCGGTCTGCGCCGTTCGAGCCAGGAAATACCACTCGTCCTGGTCCCAGCGCCGCCCGTCGAACGGGAAGGAGCAGATTCTCTTCCAGAGCACCGGGCCCAGCGCGACGTCCGTGATCCCGGTCTCCTCGGCGAGCTCGCGCAGTGCGGCCTCCGCCCTGGTCTCGTCGTCCTCCAGACCGCCGCCGGGGGTGAACCACCAGCTCGTCTCCGGGTCGTCGGGCTCGAACCCGTGCAGCAGCAGAATCCGGTCGTCCGGGTCAAGGAGCACGACCCGGGCGACCTTGCGCTTCTCAGCGGACACCGGCGTCGGTCCCTGCCCGCTTGCTCCCGCGTGCGGAGCGCCCGGCGATCGCACCCAGGGCGGCCCCACCCACGATGAGGACCACGCCCGCCAGAACAGCCCCGATCTGCAGTCTCAGCGGTCCGCTGGACGACACACCGCCCGGCAGAGCCGCGAAGGCCTCGGGGCGTTCGATCATGCCGTTCATGGGCCACGCGACGGCATCCACCCGCGCCTGCACGGCGCTGCGCGGCACCGAGCCCTGTCCCGGATCCTTGAGGTGGACTCTGGAGTCCAGCGAACCGGTGCGCTCGTCACCGAGGAGGAACAGCTGCCCCTCGGGGACCTCGGCCGTGAATTCCTCCACGGAAGCGGGCGCCTCGCCGTCGGCCTCGACCAGCAACGCGCCACCGTTCGCCTGCAGATACGGTTCCTCGATGGGCTTGCCGTTGATGGTCAGCCGACCGTTCTTGTCGCAGCAGGCGATCTTGTCCCCGCCGACACCCACGACCCGTTTCACCATCGGTACATCGCCCCACGCCGCATCCGTGAAGACGACCACGTCACCGCGCCGTACGTCGGCGCCGTCCACCCGCTCCGCGAGTACCCGGTCCCCGGCGTTCACCGTCGGGGTCATCGACGCGGTCGGCACCGTGTACGGCTGGTACACCACCGCTCCCCAGGCGAATCCGCCGAGGAAGAGCACACAGCCGACGGCCACGGCCAGGTTCGACAACACGTTGCCGAGCCGGCCGCGGCCGTCATCCGTACGTCCCATTCCGCTCATCCCAGCGCTCCCCCATCGGAGATCGACAATCGCTGATCCGAGTCGGCACCCTACCCGGCGGTACGCCCGCTGGTCAGTCTCCGGCGTCGCCAGAACACGAGGGGCAGCGCTCCGGCTACACCGAGTGCTGCCGGAACGGCGGCAGCCGCCTTGTTCAGCCCGGGCTGGTCGAACGTGCTCGGGACCGGCAGGGTCGCCCAGCGGTTGACCGGCCAGGCGACGACGATGGCCCGTCCGACCACCTCGTCCGTGGACACGGTGCCCTGTCCGGGCAGCTCCTGGTGGTAGCGGGAGTCCAGCGAGTTCTGCCGGTGGTCGCCCATCACCCAGATCCGGCCCTCGGGTACATGGATCGGCCCGAAGGGCTCGTCATCGCACGCGCTGTTGCCCTCGAAGATGAACGACTTGTCGTCCAGCGCCTTGCCGTTGACCGTCACGGGGCCGTTCTTCTTGCACTCCACCGTGTCTCCGCCGATGGCGATGACCCGCTTGATCAGGTCCTTCTCCTCGGCGGACGGCATGAGCCCGATGAAGCTCAGGAACTTCTGCACCGCGTTCGGTTCCGGGGCCGCGGTGTCCTCGAGCCAGCCGCCCGGGTCGTGGAAGACCACGACCTCGCCGCGCTCCGGCTCCGAACCGAACCACGGCGTCAGCTTGTCGACCAGCACCCGGTCGCCCCGCTGCAGTGTGTTCTGCATGGAGTCCGAGGGGATCGAGAACGCCTGCACCAGGAACGTCTTGATCAGCAGCGCGAGGATGAGCGCGATACCGATGAGGAGCGGCAGCTCCTTCCAGAACGAACGCGGCTTCTTCTGCGCCGTGCTGCCGCCGCCCGGTGAGTCGTCGTCCCCCGGGGAGTCGCCACCGGGGAAGCCGTCGCCCGGGGGGACGCCGTCACCCTCCGCCCGGCCCGCCGAGTCCGCCGGGATCCCGCCGCTCGAAGGCCGGTCCTCGGGTTCGCCGTGTCCGGATCGTGCGCCGACCGCCAAATCCCCCACATCCACTCCTCACTCCGTGCCACCGCCCGCGCCCGAATCGGCGCAGGCCCACCACTCCCATAACGAGCGGGAGTTCCGCAGGGGTCGGGAGCAGGACCATGTCGTTGCGATCCTGGGAGGACACACTATTCGACGGGCCGGCGGCCTCCGTCGCCCCGGCACGCGCATCGGGCACCGACGCGAACGTTCCGGGTTCCTCGAGCTTGCGCCAGTGAGCGAACGGCCAGGCGATCACGACCGCCCGTCCCACGACCTCGTCCTCCGAAACCGTGCCCTTGTCCGGTTCGTCGAGGTGGAAGCGGGAGTCCGCGGAGTTCGACCGGTGGTCGCCCATCACGAAGATTCGGCCCTGCGGAACCTTTACCTCGAATTTGAGGGTGGAGGGCGCATTGTCCGGATGCAGGTACGGCTCGTTGAGTGCCACGCCGTTGACGGTGACCTTGCCGTCCGTGCCGCAGCACTTCACGGTGTCGCCCCCGACGGCCACCACTCGCTTGATCAGATCCTGCTCGTCGTCCGAGGGCAGCAGTCCGATGAAGGTCAGCAGTTCCTCGGCCTGCTTGACGCCGACCGGCGGCTCCTCCTCGGCGACGTTCTCCTGCTGCAGCCAGCCGCCCGGATCCCGGAAGACGACGACATCGCCGCGCTGGGGCTCGGAGCCGAACCACGGCGTCAGTTTGTCGACCAGCACCCGGTCGCCGATCTTGATGGTCTGCTCCATCGACCCGGACGGGATCACGAAGGCCTGCACCAGAAAGGTCTTGAGCACCAGTGCGATCAGCAGCGCCACCAGGACGAGGAGGGGTATCTCCTTGATCGCGGAACGTCGCCTGCGTCGTTTGACCCTGCGGGCCAGCTTGCGGCGCTCCGCCCTCGTCGGCAGTGAGCGGGCCATGGTCGGCCGGGTCCCGGTGGGCAGCGGAATGTGCGCTTCCGTCTCTCCCGGCCTGCGCCCCCGGTTACCCATGGACCGCGTCCGGCGGCCGTATGCCGGTGAAAGCATCGGTCCCACCCAGGGAGCCGAGCCTGCCGAGCGGCCAGCCGAGCCAGTCGACGCGTCCGACGACCCGGTCCACGGGCACCATGCCGCCGCCGGGCTGCCCCAGGTGGTCACGGGAGTCCCGCGAGTTGCTGCGGTGGTCGCCCATGACCCACAGCGTGCCGTCGGGCACCACGATGTCGAAGGCCACTTCGGACGGGTTGTCACCCGGGTACAGATACTCCTCGTGCACCGACCGGCCGTTCACTTCGAGCCTCCCCCGCTTGTCGCAGCAGACCACGCGATCGCCCCCCACGCCCACCACCCGCTTCACGAAGTCGGTCTCGGCGGGTTCGGCCAGCCCCAGGGACGAGGCCGCCCCACGCAGGAGCGCGGTGACGGGGTTCCCCCCGGGCGTCTCCTGTACGAAGGAGCCGGTGCCGTCGAAGACCACCACGTCGCCGCGCTGCGGCTCGGAGCCGAAACGGTACGCCAGTTTGTTGACCAGCACCCGGTCCCCCACCCGAAGCGTGGGCTCCATCGAGCCGCTGGGGATGAGGAAGGGCTGCAGCACGAACGCGCTGAACAGCAGGAGGGCGACCGTGCAGAGCAACCCCAGGAAGGCGGCTCGCCCCCAGGACATCGAGGTGTTCGGCCGGTCCGGGACATGCGTGAAGCGCGACCCCTCCTCCGGCCCTTCTTCAGGGGCGGAGGAGCGATCGCGCTCCGTGTGCTGAGCTTCCGTGTCCATCGGGGCCGAATTGTATCCGGCCACGCTATGGACGCCGGCGCTGAATCAGCGGTCGCGCTTCTCCTTGATCTTCGCGGCCTTGCCGCGCAGCTCACGGAGGAAGTACAGCTTGGCGCGGCGGACGTCACCACGGGTGACGAGCTCGATCTTCTCGAAGATCGGGCTGTGCACCGGGAAGGTGCGCTCGACGCCGACGCTGAAGGAGACCTTGCGGACCGTGAAGGTCTCGCTGACGCCCGCGCCCTGGCGGCGGATGACGACGCCCTTGAACTGCTGGATACGGGAGCGGTTGCCCTCGATCACTCGCACGTGGACGTTGACGGTGTCACCCGCGCGGAAGGCCGGGAGGTCGGTACGCAGCGAGGCGGAATTGACGCCATCGAGCAGGGAAGTCATGTTGTCTGCTTTCTTCGCCGATGCCACAGGTCATCGACGGGAGAGTGGGAAAGTTCGGATGCTGATCACATCGGGCGGGCGTCTTTCCCCCTGTGGCAGGGGCGCGCGCCGGACGTACAGCGGGCCTATTCTTCCACGGCCTCGGGCCTTCGCCAAAATCGGCCGCCGGGCTCCGGGGACCAGCCCAGGATGGAGAGGATCTCGCGGTCCTTCTTGTCGAAGCCAGCCGCTTCGCAACGCTCGATCAGATCGGGCCTGTTGAGGGCGGTACGACGGAAGGCCTCGTCCCTGCGCCACCGCGCGATCCTGCCGTGGTGGCCGCTGAGCAGCACGTCCGGGATGCCTCGCCCGCGCCACTCGGGCGGCTTCGTGTAGACGGGCCCTTCGAGCAGATCGGCCATGGCTCCGGGTGCGAAGGAGTCGTCACGGTGCGATTCGGCGTTGCCGAGGACTCCCGGCAGGAGCCGCGCCACGGCTTCCGTGATCACCAGGACCGCCGCTTCCCCGCCGGCCAGGACGTAGTCCCCGATGGACACCTCCACGACCGGCATGCGGGTGGCGTACTCGTCCATCACCCGGCGGTCGATGCCCTCGTACCTGGCGGGCGTGAAGATCAGCCACGGCCGCTCCGAGAGCTCGACGGCGAGTTCCTGGGTGAACGGCCGCCCACTGGGCGTGGGCACCACGAGCACCGGGGAGTGCGCCCCCGCCTCGTAGCCGCGGGCCAGTGCGTCGTCCAGGGCCTCGCCCCAGGGCCCGGTCTTCATGACCATGCCCGGGCCGCCGCCGTACGGGGTGTCGTCCACCGTGTTGTGCCGGTCGTACGTCCAGTCCCGCAGGTCGTGGACGTGTACGTCGAGGCGCCCCCGGGAGCGTGCCTTGCCGACGAGTGAGACGTTCAGCGGTTCCAGGTACTCGGGGAAGATCGTGACGACGTCGAGCCGCATCACGCATCGCCCTTTCCGGGCTCACCGGGGGCCTCACCGGCCGTGTCCTCGGGCGCGGAAGCCTCGTCGGCCTCGTCGTCGGCCTCGTCGCGCGAGGAGGCGACCACGGCCTCGCTCTCGTCGATCAGGCCGGGCGGCGGCGTGATGACGGCCCGCTGCTCCTCCAGGTCGATCTCGCTGACGATCTCCTCGACGAACGGGATCATCACCTCGCTGCCGTCGGGACGCTCCACGATGAACAGGTCCTGGGAGGGCAGGTGGGTGATCTCGGTGATCCGGCCGATCACGGTTCCGTCGGCGAGGACCACGTCGAGATCCATCAGCTGGTGGTCGTAGAACTCCTCGGGGTCCTCGGGAAGCTCTTCGGGGTCCACGTCGGCGATCAGGAGCGTGTTGCGGAGTGCCTCGGCGCCCGTACGGTCGCGTACGCCCTCGAAGCGCAGCAGCAGCCTGCCGCTGTGCACCCGGCCGGTCTCGATCGTCAGGGGGCCCGTAGCCGCTGGTTCCGTGGCGAGGACGGCCCCGGGGCCGAGCCGCAGTTCGGGCTCGTCCGTGCGCACCTCGACGGTGACCTCGCCCTTGATGCCATGGGCGCGACCGATCCGCGCAACTACCAACTGCACGCTACTTCTCCCGGTGATGGTGTAGGGACGACAAAGGCCGGGGACGGCTCGAAAGCCCTCCCCGGCCCCGGCCGGTGTTCAACTCTTTCAGCGAACCTGATCCACATCGACGAGGTCGACACGGATACCACGGCCGCCGATAGCACCCACGACGGTACGCAGGGCGCGTGCGGTGCGGCCGTTGCGGCCGATCACCTTGCCGAGGTCATCGGGATGGACCCGGACCTCGAGCACACGTCCACGGCGCAGATCGCGCGAAGCGACCTGCACATCGTCGGGGTTGTCGACGATGCCCTTCACGAGGTGCTCAAGAGCCTCCTCGAGCATGCTCAGGCCTCGGTCGACTCGGTGGACGCGGCAGCGTCGGCCGCCTCGTCCGCCTTCTTGTCCGACTTCTTGGCCTTCTGGGTGATGGCCTCACCCTTGGCCTCGTCGCCGTCCGAGGTAAGGGCCTCGAACAGGGCGCGCTTGTCAGCCTTGGGCTCCGGCTGCAGCAGCGGCGCGGGGGCGGGAAGGCCCTTGTGGGCCTGCCAGTCACCGGTCAGCTTCAGGATCGCGAGAACCGGCTCGGTCGGCTGGGCGCCGACGGACAGCCAGTACTGCGCGCGCTCTGCGTTGACCTCGATGCGCGACGGGTTCTGCACCGGATGGTACAGGCCGATCTCCTCGATGGCCCGGCCGTCACGGCGGGTACGGGAGTCGGCGACGATGATGCGGTAGTGAGGCGAACGGATCTTGCCCATGCGCTTCAGCTTGATCTTGACTGCCACGGAAGTGGTGTCTCCTGGTCTCTGACGTGGTTGGGCACAACAAGATGCCACGTGGGGTTGCGGTACTCGGGTGCCCGATGGACGCGTCAGCCGGAGGAAGAGAGGGGTCCTATGCGACTGTCGAGTACAGCTAGCCATTGTGCCACACCACGTCGCCTCACCCCACCGCGACCACTGCTTCCGGGATACGGAAGGGCTTTCCGCAGCCGCCGCAGACGATCGGGGCCTGCGCGAGGACGGAGGGGACCACGCGCACGTTGCGACCGCAGTCGCAGACGGCCTTGACCCGCACGCCCCCTCCGGAGGAGCCGTGCCGGGCCGCGGGGCCGCGGAAGGAGCGTTTGGTGTCGGCGGCGGTGGCCACGGTGTGCGCCTTGAGGGCGCGCTGGAGCCGCTCCGTCGTCGGACGGTATCTGCGTTTGGCCTCGGGATTGAGTGTCACCAGCGAGAACCCGCTGCTGGCATGGGGTTCCTCGGAATGATCCAGACCCAGTTCCTCGGCGATCGCGAGGAACCGCCGGTTGTGGTACCGGCCGGCACGGGAGGTGTCCCGGACACCTCTCGCGGCGGCGATGCCGTGGACTGCCTCATGGAGCAGTCGTTCGAAGGAGAGCTCGGCGCCACAGGCGGACGAGGACTCTCCGATCAGGGACTCTGGCGCGGCAAGATCGGGCAGCTCGGGGTGGTACCGCTGAATGTCGGCCCACGCCTGTGCCAGCTCTGCGGCAAGTACAGGTGGTGTCGTGCTCACGTCGGGATAACGAGCCTGAGTGCCCCGGTGTTCCTATTCCGGGGCATCCCAAATAATTTGCACGTACCAGTCAGTTGCCGTCGATGCGTCCGGACGAGGGCGGGTGCGCAGATCTGCGGAGAAGGCTCACAGCTCGCGCCAAGGCGGTACGTAGCGTGCCGTACGCCCCTGCGCCTACGCGGGGTAGCCCTCCGGGGGACATTACCCGGCACTGCGGGACGGCCCCGAACCCCCCGCCCGTCCGGGCGCAGAGCCTTCGACGTGCTCCGTCCCGCGTGTCGGGTAAGACTGGGACGAGAGCGAGCAGCGGGCGTGCTGGTCCCCGGCACCCCAGGCCACGATGCGGAGGCCGGGGGCGCACGACCGGAGCACGCAAGCAATGCCATCCCACCCTGTCCGACCTCTGGACGGGACCGCGGATGCGGAGTTCTCTGGCATACGGGGGCTGCGGGCGCACCTAACGACATCGGGGGCCGCCCACTCGGGCACGACCGACCTCTCGGCGGATTGGGGCGCATTCCATGACACCAACGCTCGTCCGGCACCACCGGTATGCGGATTCGTCCGCCACCGTGGATGGCGGCACCCGTGCCCGTGACTGGGCCGAGATCCAGGAGCGCATGCTGGCGCCGCTCTACGAGGCGGTGTACGAGCGGCTCGAAGTCGGGGCCGGCACCCGGATGCTCTCCATCGGCTGCGGTTCCGGGCTCGCCCTGCTCATCGCGGCATCGCGCGGGGCGCACGTCACCGGAGTCGACACCGACCGTGAACGGCTCGCGCTGGCCCGCGAGCGTCTCGTGTCCGGCCAGGAGGCAGGGCCCGCACGGCCGGACGCCCCGCCGCGGGCGCGGCTGGTCGCCGGCGTCCCGTCGGCAGCCGCGCCGACGGGTGAACCGCCGTACAACCTGCTCACCGCGTTCAATCCGATCGGCTGCGCGGCCGGCGACTCCGAGGGGCTCTCGCCCGCGCTCGCCGCCGCCGTGCCGCTGGCCGCGCGGGGGGCCACGGTGGTCCTGACCGGCTGGGGACCGCCGGAGCGGTGTGCCACGGCTCCGGTGCTCCGGGTGGCGGCCCGGCTCGCCGAGTCGGCGCGCACACCGCGCCCCGGCGGCTGGCGTCCCGCGCTGCGGGACGACCTGGAGGACGTGGCGGCGCGGGCGGGGCTGAAGCCGGACGGATCCGGCCGGGTCTCCTGCCCGTTCGGGTACGCGGATCTGGACAGCGCGGTGCGCGGACTGCTGTCGACCGGCCTCTTCGACACGGCGATACGTGCCACGGACCGTTCCCAGGTGGAGAAGGAGGTCGCGGAGGCGCTGCATCCGCACCGGCGGCCCGACGGGACGGTATGGATGCCGAATGTCTTCCGGTATCTGGTGTGCGTGGTCTAGCACCCGGGAGGGCCGGAGAACATGAGGAAGGGGCGCCCCGCTCGGCGGGGCGCCCCTTCCTCATGTTTCCGGCCGGTCAGCCCATGAACTTCTTGAACTCGTCCGGCAGCTCGAAGTTCTTGTCCTCCTGGGCGGGCAGACCGAACGCGCCGCCCTGCGCCGCAGCCTCACGGCGGGCCGCCTCGGCCTGCTCCTCGGCCTTGCGCTTCATCGGGTTGCCGCTCTTGCGCTTGCCCTTGGCCTGCTTGACCTGCTTCTTCTGACGGCCCGCACCGCCACCCGAGCCAGGCATCCCGGGCATCCCCGGCATTCCGCCGCCCTGGGCCATCTTCGACATCATCTTGCGGGCCTCGAAGAACCGCTCCACCAGGCTCTTCACGGCGGAGACCTCGACGCCGGAGCCCTTGGCGATACGGGCCCGGCGCGAACCGTTGATGACGGTCGGTTCCTGGCGCTCGTGCGGCGTCATCGACTTGATGATCGCGGCCGTGCGGTCCACGTCCCGCTCGTCGATGTTGGCGATCTGGTCCTTGATCTGCCCCATGCCGGGCAGCATCCCGAGCAGCTTGGAGATGGAGCCCATCTTGCGGACCTGCTCCATCTGCGCCAGGAAGTCGTCGAGCGTGAAGTCCTTGCCCTTGCTCGACGCCAGCTTGGAGGCCATTTGAGCGGCCTCTTCCTGGCTGAAGGTCTTCTCCGCCTGCTCGATCAGGGTGAGCAGGTCACCCATGTCGAGGATGCGGGACGCCATGCGGTCGGGGTGGAACGCGTCGAAGTCCTCGAGCTTCTCACCGTTCGACGCGAACATGACCTGCTTGCCCGTGACATGGGCGATCGACAGGGCGGCGCCACCACGGGCGTCGCCGTCGAGCTTGGAGAGGACCACGCCGTCGAAGCCGACGCCGTCGCGGAAGGCCTCGGCGGTGTTGACCGCGTCCTGGCCGATCATCGCGTCGACGACGAAGAGGATCTCGTCGGGGCTGACGGCGTCGCGGATGTCCGCGGCCTGCTGCATCAGCTCCTGGTCGATACCGAGGCGGCCCGCGGTGTCGACCACGACCACGTCGTACTGCTTGGCCCGGGCGTGCTCGATCGAGTCCTTGGCGACCTGGACCGGGTCACCCACACCGTTGCCCGGCTCCGGCGCGTACACCGCGACACCCGCGCGGTCGGCGACGACGCTGAGCTGGTTCACGGCGTTCGGGCGCTGGAGGTCACAGGCGACCAGCAGCGGCGAGTGGCCCTGGCTCTTGAGCCACAGACCGAGCTTTCCGGCGAGGGTCGTCTTACCGGCACCCTGCAGGCCCGCCAGCATGATCACGGTGGGAGGGTTCTTGGCGAACCGGAGCCGCCGGGTCTCACCGCCGAGGATCCCTACGAGTTCCTCGTTGACGATCTTGACGACCTGCTGGGCAGGGTTCAGCGCCTGGGAGACCTCGACGCCGCGCGCCCGCTCCTTGACGTTGGCGATGAAGGCACGGACGACGGGCAGGGCGACATCGGCCTCGAGCAGTGCGATACGGATCTCGCGAGCCGTGGCGTCGATGTCCGCCTCGGACAAGCGGCCCTTGCCCCTGAGGTTTTTGAAAGTCGCGCTAAGGCGGTCGGAGAGAGTATCGAACACGGCGCTCGTCGGTCCTCAGGGTCGGGGGTGGTGGCAGGTCAATCGCCCTCCAGGGTATCCGGACCCCGTGGAACGCAAAGCCCCCGGCCGTTTCTCGTGACGAACGGCTCGGCGGCGGGGTTCAGCGCAGTGCCTTCTCCACCTCCCGGGCGACTGCCGCCGCCCGCTCCCGGGCCAGCGGCTCACCGTCGGTGTCCGTGACGTAGAAGGCGTCCACCGCGTTCGCGCCGAGCGTCGAGACGTGGGCGCTGCGCACCCGTACCGCGCTCTGCTCCAGTGCCCAGCCGATCCGGTGCAGGAGCCCCGGGGCGTCCTGGGCGCGCACCTCGATCACAGTGGCGAGCCGCGAGCCGGCCGCCGCTACGGTCACCCTGGGCGGCGGCGCCTTCACGCCGCGCCGCCTCGGGTAGGCGGCCTCGCGCTCGGCGAGGCGGGTCCGGATGTCCAGCGACCCGTCCAGGGCCCGTACGAGGTCGGCGCGGAGCCGGACGGCCTGCGGGAGGGACCCGTACTCGGCCGCGACCCGCCAGCTGAGCACCAGCAGACCGGCTGTCTCGCCCAGCTCGGTGGGGAGCTCGACGGCCCGCAGGTCGGCGGCGCGGACGGTGAGGCGGTGCAGGGCGAGCACCCCGGCCGCGGCCGGCAGCACGCCGGGTCGGTCGGGCAGTGCGATGAGGAGTTCGACGCCGACGGGTCCCGGTTCGCCGTCCTCCGAGACGGGCTCGGGCCGGGTGTGGAGGGACAGGACGGGTTCGCCGGTGCGCAGGGCCTCGATCGCGAGGCGTTCCTGTTCGGCACTGGGCGCGAGAGGTTCCGGCTCGGGCGGCTCCTCCCCGGCCAGGAGTGCGGCGACGCGCTTGACGAGGTCCGTGACGAGGGAGGCACGCCAGGAGCTCCACGCGGCAGGACCGGTGGCCAGCGCGTCGGCCTCGGTCAGCGCGTGCAGGAGTTCCAGGGTGGAGGCGCTGCCCACGGCGTTGGCGACGGAGCGGACGGTCGCCGGGTCGTCGAGGTCGCGCCGGGTGGCGGTCTCGATGAGCAGGAGGTGGTGGCGTACGAGAGTGGCGAGGACACCCACGTCCTGCTTGTCGAAGCCGATGCGGGCGGCCATGTCGCGGGCGATGACCTCGCCCGCGACGGAGTGGTCCCCGGGCCAGCCCTTGCCGATGTCGTGGAGGAGGGCCGCGACCAGGAGGAGGTCGGGCCGGCCGACGCGGCGGGTGAGGGAGGAGGCGCGGACGGCCGTCTCGACGAGGTGGCGGTCGACGGTCCAGGTGTGGACGGGGTTGCGCTGCGGACGGCAGTGGACCCGTTCCCAGTCGGGCAGCAGCCGGGTGATGATGCCTTCCGCCTCCAGGGCCTCCCAGACCCCGACGGTGGACTCGCCCGCTCCCAGCAGGGTGACGAGCTCCTCGCGGGCTTGCGCGGGCCACGGCACGGGCATCGGCTGGGCCGCGGTCCTCAGATGGCGTACGAGGTGGCGGGAGAGCGGCAGCCCTGACTCCGCCGCCGCCGCTGCGGCCCGGAGGGTGAGGACGGGGTCCTTCTCGGGGCGTGCGGTGCGCGCGAGGACGACTTCGCCGTCCGCCTCGACGACGCCCTCGGCGAGCGGGGTGCGTTCCGGGGCGGCCTTGGCGCCGCCGCTGAGGATCGCCCGCAGCCGGGGCCGTACGGAGCGGGCGCGCAGGACGCGGTTGACCTCGCGCCAGGTGACGTCGGTCGCGTACGAGACGGTGCGGGCGGCCTCGTACACCTGGCGCAGCAGGGCGTCGGCGTCGAGCAGGCCGAGGGCACCGGCGACCTGGTCCTGTTCCTGCAGGGCGAGGCGGTCCGTGGCGCGGCCGGTGGTGAGGTGAAGGGCGTCGCGGGCGTCGAGGAGGGTGCGGCGGGCTTCGGCGAGGCCTTCGCGGGGGGCGTCGGCGACCCAGGAGGCGGCGACGGCGCGCAGGGCGGTGGCGTCACGGAGACCGCCGCGGGCTTCCTTGAGGTCGGGTTCCAGCAGGAACTGGAGCTCGCCCATGCGTTCGGCCCGCTCCCGGCAGAGTTCGTCGAGGGCGGGGAGGCGTTTGGGTGCCTGGTTCCGCCAGTCGGCGAGGATCGCGGTGCGCAGTCCGGCGACGAGGCCGAGGTCTCCGGCGACGGGGCGCGCGTCGAGCAGCCCGAGCTGGACCTTGAGGTCCTCGCCGGCGGTCTTGAGTGCTTCGCCGGGGGTGCGTACGGAGTGGTCGAGGGCCAGGCCGAGGTCCCACACGGGGTACCAGACGTGGTCGGCGAGCTCGGCGATGGCTCCGGAGTCGGCGCTGCCGTCGTGCAGGAGCAGGAGGTCGAGGTCGCTGCGCGGGGAGAGTTCGCCGCGGCCGTACCCGCCGACGGCGACGAGGGCCGCGCCGCGGACACCCGCCGCCTCGGCCGCCGCGGTGAACAGCGCGGTCAGCCACTCGTCGGTGATGCGGGCCAGGGCGGCACGGCGCGGCGGCCCGGACTGCGTCTTCTCCTGGAGAAGACGCAGCCGGGCCGCCGCGTAGCCGCTGGGTCCCGAGTCCTCGGATTCGGTGGTCACTTCGGTGCTCGTCACCCAGCTGCCTTTCCGTTCGGGAAAACCGTCGGTCAGAGTGCGTCCGGGCCGCGCTCACCGGTCCGTACGCGGATCGCGGTCTCGACGGGGACGCTCCAGACCTTGCCGTCACCGATCTTGCCCGTCCGGGCGGCCTTGACGACCACGTCGATGAGCTGTTCGGCGTCCTCGTCCTCGACGAGGACCTCGATGCGGATCTTGGGTACGAGGTCGACGGTGTACTCGGCGCCCCGGTAGACCTCGGTGTGTCCGCGCTGCCGCCCGTAACCGCTGGCCTCCGTGACCGTGAGGCCCTGGACGCCGAAGGCCTGGAGGGCCTCCTTGATCTCGTCCAGCCGGTGTGGCTTCACGACTGCGGTGATGAGCTTCATGCGTCCACCTTCTTGTTCGTCGGGGCTGCCGTGGCGCCGGGCGCCGGAGGTGTGGTGCGCGTGGCCGCGCCGCCGCCGGCGCCGCTGAAGTCGTACGCCGTCTCGGCGTGCTCGACCTGGTCGATGCCGGAGATCTCGTCGTCCTCGGAGACGCGCATGCCGATCGTCTTGTCCAGGATGAGGGCGAGGATCGCGGAGACGACCAGAGAGTACGCGAGGACCGCGAACACTCCGACGGCCTGCTTGCCCAGCTGGTCGAGCCCGCCGCCGTAGAAGAGGCCCTTGGCGTCGGACTGCACACCGCCGGTGGCGAAGAAGCCGACGAGGAGGGATCCGATGACACCGCCGACGAGGTGGACGCCGACGACGTCCAGGGAGTCGTCGTAGCCGAACTTGTACTTCAGGCCGACGGCCATGGCGCACAGGACACCGGCGATGATGCCGATCGCGATGGCGCCGAGCGGGCTGACGGCGCCGCCCGCCGGGGTGATGGCGACGAGGCCTGCAACGGCGCCGGACGCCGCACCCAGGGTGGTGAAGGAGCCGTGGCGGATCTTCTCGTAGGCGAGCCAGCCCAGAACTGCCGCACCGGTGGCGACCTGGGTGTTGACGAACATGACCGCGCCGACACCGTCGTCGTTGCCGAGCCACGACCCGGCGTTGAAGCCGAACCAGCCGAACCACAGGAGCGCGGCACCGAGCATGACGAGCGGCAGGCTGTGCGGCCGCATCGGGTCCTTCTTGAAGCCGACCCGCTTGCCGATGACCAGGATCACGCCGAGGGCTGCGGCACCCGCGTTGATGTGGACTGCCGTACCACCGGCGAAGTCGATGACACCCAGATCGAAGAGCCAGCCGCCGGCGCCCCAGACCCAGTGCGCGACCGGGAAGTAGACGACGGTGACCCAGAGGGTGATGAACAGGGCCCACGAGGTGAACTTGACCCGGTCGGCGAGGGCGCCGCTGATGAGGGCCGGGGTGAGCACGGCGAACATCAGCTGGAAGACCGCGAAGACGTAGGTCGGGATGGTGTAGCCGTCCCAGAGCTCGGTGACGCCGATGCCGCTGAGGCCGACGAAGTCGGAGCTCCAGCCGATGACGGAACCGACGTCGGTGCCGAAGGCGAGGCTGAATCCGTAGAGCACCCACAGGATCGTGACGATCCCGAGGCTGATGAAGCTCATCATCAGCATGTTCAGGGTGCTCTTGACGCGGACCATGCCTCCGTAGAAGAAGGCCAGGCCCGGGGTCATCAGCATCACCATCGCGGAGCAGATGAGCATGAACCCGGTATTGGCGGCAGACAGCGTCGGGGCGTCTGCGGCAAGCGTCGTGATGCCTGGGGGCATCGGCGTCTCCTCGTCGTCGGTGCGGCCACGTGCGGGGGTGCGGGACCACTGTGGAAAAGGTGCGGGCCGGTTATGCGCCATGAGATTCGCGCAGCGCGGTTTCCACGAATGCCGCACGATGTTTCGCCTCAGTGACGAACGGGCTTCGCGTGTTACGTCCGAATGAACCAGGAGTGGCGAACCCGTTGTGCTGCCTACCATGCTGCCTGCGCCGCATACGGTGCGGTTCGGACGGCTCAGGACGTGAACCGGCCACGGCAGCCACCCGCTGACCTGGCAATGGGGGAGCCGAGTCGGGATGTACGGGATGGCTGTCGTGGCCGGTGGTAGGGGTGGCGGTCAGACCGCTTCCGCGGTCTCCGGAAGCTGCTCGGTGAGCAGGTCGGTGAGCCGGGCGACCTCGGCAATGTCACCGAAGTCCCTGGCAGCGGTGTCGACGGTCTTGCGGAGCCGGGTGTTCACGCGCTCGGACCTGACCTTCTTGGCGATCTTCAGGGCCTGGGTGGCCAGCACCGTCGACTCCTCGGGCTCGCGCTTGAGCAGGTGCACGGTGGCCATGCCGATCAGGTTGAGTGCGAAGGACCTCTGGTGCTCGTCGTCCTCGCCGAAGAGCTCGACGGCGCGCGCCATGACGGGCTCCGCGAGCGACGCGTACGTGGGGCTGCGGCCCGCGACATAGGCGAGGTCACGGTAGGAGTGCGCGTTCTCGCCGTGCAGTTCGGCGTCGGAGAAGAAGCGGATCCAGTCGGGCTCGGGCTCGCCGTCGATCCCGGCGTCGGCGAAGGTGTCCTCGGCCATCCGGACCGCCCGCTTGCACTTGCTGGGCTGGCCCATGTTGGCGTACGCACGGGCCTCCATCGCATACAGCATGGCCTGGGTGCGCCCGGTGGCGCAGTCCCGGCTGCCGTACTGGGCGAGGTGGATGAGTTCGAGTGCGTCGTCGGGCCGCCCGAGGTGGATCATCTGGCGGCTCATGCTGGACAGGATGTACGAACCCAGCGGCTTGTCCCCCGCCTCCTTGGAGGCGTGCAGGGCCAGGACGAAGTACTTCTGAGCGGTGGGCTGGAGGCCTACGTCGTAGCTCATCCAGCCGGCGAGTTCGGCCAGTTCGGCGGCGCACCGGAAGAGGCGCTTGGCGGTGGCCTCGGGCTGGGATTCCTGTAACAGGTCGGTGACCTCGTGGAGTTGGCCCACGACGGCCTTGCGGCGCAGTCCGCCGCCGCACTGCGCGTCCCACTGGCGGAACATCGCGGTGGTGGATTCCAGCAGGTCCAGCTCGGGCCCGGAGAGCCGTGAGGGGCGTCCTCCCGGGGCGGCCTGTTCCGGCACCGGGGGCCCGGAGGGGGCCACGGGCACCAGCCAGCGCTGCATCGGCTCGATGAGGGTGGGGCCCGCCGCCAGGGCGAGGGAGGAGCCGAGGAAGCCTCGCCGCGCCAGCATCAGGTCGCTGCGGGAGAACTCACTGAGCAGCGCGACGGTCTGAGGGCCGGCCCAGGGCAGGTCTACCCCGGCCACCGACGGGGACTGGTGGGCGGCGCGCAGGCCGAGGTCCTCGACGGCGACGACGGTGCCGAAGCGTTCGGAGAAGAGCTCCGAGAGGATGCGCGGGATGGGTTCACGCGGCTGTTCACCGTCGAGCCAGCGCCGGACCCGGGAGGTGTCGGTGCTGATGTGGTGGGCGCCCAGCTGGCGCGCACGCCGGTTCACCTGGCGTGCGAGCTCGCCCTTCGACCAGCCGCTGCGCACGAACCATGATCCCAATTGCCCATTGGGGCGCTTCCCGGCATTCGCCTCGCCTGCGCCGCTGCCACTCACTGGAACGCCCCCATCCCGCTGAAACCTGTCGCGCGAACCTCTATCAGAATGCCGTGCATCGGTGCTGTCCGTACGGACGTTGCGCACCATCGAACAGAGAGTCGGGTTGCCCGGGGCATACCCGTGAGCGCACATGCAATTGCATGGTTCGAGTACCGACGGTAATCCTACGATCACTGCTCACGCGAGGGTGACCACGGAAACGCCACCATTCGCCACCCCTTCGGATGAACGCGCCCGGCGCCTGCCGCGATTCACTTGACAGGCCGCGATCAGGGACGAGCGGAGTGAAGCATTCAGGGGCGCGTGAACCGTATCGCGCAACCCCCGAATGTCACCCCCGCGCGTCATCGGACCGTCGGCGGCGCCGGAGGACGCTCGCGTGCTCCGGGTCGTAACCACCGGTGACTCGGACCCGTTGGAGGGGGCATGGGCTTCACGATCGGCGGCATCCGGGAGATGCGATCCGGCGCGCGGCGCCGCGGCCGTGTGGCCGAGGGCACCGCGGTGGCCGAGTACACAGGACTCTGGGGCTGGGCGGTGACTCCGGGAGCACGGGCGAGCGACGGTGCCTGCTCGTGCGGCGACAGCGTGTGCGCGGCCCCCGGGGCACATCCCCTGGACTTCGCCCAGGAGGTGCCGGCGGGCGCCACCTTCACGACCGCCGCGAACGCCTGGGCCGAGGTGCCCGGCGCCTCGATGCTGCTCCCCGTGGGCCGCAGCTTCGACGTGCTCGACGTCGCCGAGGCCGCCGGCCGGCGGGCCCTGGTACGCATGGAGCGGATGGGGCTGCCGCTGGGCCCGGTGACGGTGACCCCCACCGGGCGGACGCAGTTCTTCGTCGCCCCCGGCGCCGCGACCGGGCTGCCGGGGCTCCTGTACCGGATGGGCTGGGACGACGCGGATCTCGATCTGCGGGCGCTGGGCCCGGGTTCGTACATCACGGCTCCGCCGTCCGACCTCGGGGGTCTGGGGCCGGTCCGGTGGCTGCGTCCCCCGCAGCCGGACACGGCTGTCGCTCCCCCGCAGGCACGACTGCTGCTGGGCACGCTGGCCTACATATGCCACCGCTGGTGACAGGCAGGACAGCCGGAAGGGCGGTGGACCCGAGGAGGGTCCACCGCCCTTCCGGCGTGCGCGGGGGTACGGGAATCAGTCGCCGATCAGTGCGTCGACGAAGGCGTCCGGCTCGAACGGAGCAAGATCGTCAGGCCCCTCACCGAGGCCGATGAGCTTCACGGGTACGCCCAGCTCACGCTGGACCGCGATGACGATGCCGCCCTTGGCGGTACCGTCCAGCTTCGTGAGGACGATGCCGGTGATGTCGACGACCTCGGCGAACACCCGTGCCTGCACCAGGCCGTTCTGGCCCGTCGTGGCATCGAGCACGAGGAGGATCTCGTCGAGCGGCCCGTGCTTCTCGACGACGCGCTTGACCTTGCCGAGCTCGTCCATGAGGCCGGTCTTGGTGTGCAGCCGACCGGCGGTGTCGATGAGCACGACGTCGGCGCCCTCGGCGATGCCTTCCTTCACCGCGTCGAAGGCGATCGACGCGGGGTCGCCGCCCTCGGGTCCGCGGACCGTGCGGGCGCCGACGCGCTCGCCCCAGGTCTGGAGCTGATCCGCGGCGGCGGCGCGGAAGGTGTCGGCCGCACCGAGCACGACGCTGCGGCCGTCGGCGACGAGCACCCGGGCGAGCTTGCCCGTCGTGGTCGTCTTGCCGGTGCCGTTGACACCGACGACCATCACGACGCCGGGCGTCTCGGCGCCGCCCTCCGTCTTCACGGCGCGGTCGAAGTCGGTGCCGAGAAGGGTGATGAGCTCCTCGCGCAGCAGTGTGCGCAGCCCTTCCGGCGTACGGGTACCGAGGATGCGGACCCTCTCACGGAGCCGCTCCACCAGTTCCTGGGTGGGCGCGACGCCGACGTCGGCGGTCAGGAGCGTGTCCTCGATCTCCTCCCAGGTGTCCTCGTCGAGGTTGTCGCGGGACAGGAGCGTGAGCAGCCCCTTGCCCAGGGAGTTCTGCGAGCGGGCGAGCCTGGCCCGGAGGCGTACCAGGCGGCCCTCGGTGGGCTCGGGGACTTCGAGCGGGGGGATCTCCGGCTCGATGGCCACCGGGGCTTCCCCGGCGGGGGCCTCGGTTCCGGGGGGACCGACCTCCTCGATGGTGCGCCGCGCTTCGTCGCGCGGCGCCTCGGCTTCGTCGCCGACGTGGGGTTCGGCGGGAGCAGTGATGGTCGGCGTGCTCGACGGCGCCGAGGGCGGCAGCTGCTTCTTCTTGCGGCTGCTGACCACGAGCCCGCTGATCAGGCCGACCGCGACCAGGGCGATGACTACGGCAAGGATGACGATTTCGGCGATTTCCATAACCCGTCCAGTATCGGCCACGGCCGTGGTCCGGGCACGGTTCCGGAGGACCGTCCGGACAGACCTCGGGGGCGTTATGAACCTTTTGGGGGTAAAGGTACGCTGCTGCCCGTGGAGAACCGCGGTCTCGATCCCGTCCCCGACGCCGAACGCACCGGCCGGGTCGGCGCCCTCTTCCCCACCTGGGTGACGGCGAACATGACGGTGCTGCTGCTGACGGTGGGCGCCGGTCTGACCGTCTTCAACGGGTTGAACTTCTGGCAGGTGCTCGCCGTCGCGGTCACGGCCCCGCTGCTCTCCTTCGGCCTGGTCGGCCTGGTGTCGATCGCCGGGAAGCGCGGCGGATCACCCGGCATGGCGCTGTCGCGAGCGGTCTTCGGCCAGCGCGGCAACCTGTTCCCCGGCGCCCTGCTGTGGGTGGCCCGCTGGGGCTGGGAGACGGTCAACGCGGTCACCGGCTCCTACGCCGTGCTGGCGGTGCTCAACCTGCTGTTCGACGTCCGGAGAACCAACAGTCTGGTCATGGTGACCCTCACGGCCTTCGTCGCGAGCAGCTTCCTCGTCTCTGGGCTCGGCATCCGGGCACTGCGGTTGTGCTGCGCCGTGTCCTCGTACCTCTTCGGCGGCGCCAGTCTTCTCGTACTGGTCCATGTGATCGGCTCGACACCGTGGAGGGCTGTCCTGGACCGGCCTGCGGGCCCGGCGGCGATGATGGTCGCGGGAATCGGGACCCTGGTCGCGGGAGGCATCAGCTGGGTCCCGTCCGCCCCGGACTTCGCCCGCTACCTGCCGCGTTCCGCCTCCGGCCGGAGGATGGTCGGCGTGACCGTGGGAGGGGCACTGATCATCGTCCTGCCGATGGTGATGATGGGCGCGGTGATGGCGGTGGGCACGCCGGGGCTGGCCGTCACGGAGGATCCGGTGGCCTTCATCGGGCCTCTCCTGCCGGGCTGGATATCGGTGCCGTACCTCCTGATCGCCATCTTCGGCATGGTGATGATCAACTCGATGTCCATGTACTCCGCCGGCTTCACCGCTCAGACACTCGGGTTCGCGATGCCCCGCGCCTGGGCCGTGGGCGTGAACGCCGCCATCAGTCTGCTGCTCGGCGGGCTGCTGATGATGGTGGCGAGGAGTTTCATCGACACGTTCATCTCCTTCCTGGCGCTGCTCGCCGTGACGTTCTCCGCCTGGATCGGCGTGTTCGGCGCGGATCTGCTCCGGGGGCGCGCGTACGACGCGGCGGCCCTGATGGACACGACGTCCCGCAGCGCCTACTGGTACTCGGCCGGCTTCTGCTGGCAGGCCATGACCGCGTGGGCCGCGGCCCTCGCCGTGGGGCTCCTGTTCACGACGGTGGAGTGGTTCGCCGGCCCTCTCGCCACCACCTGGATCGGCCGCAACGGCCTGGGCTGGGCGGCGACGATCCTGGCCGCGGCGGGGGTGTACGCACTGCTGCCGCGCCCGGCCGCCCGCAGGGACGGCGGTGGCCCTGACGGCTCCTGAGGGCCGGTGCATCGCGCGGTACCCGTCCGCGGCAGCACGCTGCCCCGGTCGGGCGAGTGGCCGGACCGGGGCAGCGTTCTGTTCCGAGGAGAGGGGCAGCGGGGATCAGCCCATCTCCTCCAGCGCCTTGCCCTTGGTCTCCTTCACGAACTTGAGCACGAAGGGGATCGAGAGCACGGCGAAGCAGGTGTAGATGATGTAGGTGCCCGACAGGTTCCAGTCGGCAAGGCTCGGGAAGCTCGCGGTGATCGCCCAGTTGGCGATCCATTGCGCGGACGCGGCGACTCCGAGCGCGGCGGCGCGGATGCGGTTCGGGAACATCTCGCCGAGGAAGACCCAGACCACGACACCCCACGACAGTGCGAAGAAGAGCACGAAGACATGGGCCGCGATGAGCGCGACCGTGCCCTGGGTGTCGGGGAGCTTGCCGTCGACCAGGTCGGCGGAGAAGGCCCAGGCTTCGACGCCCAGCGCGATGGCCATACCGACCGAGCCGACGAGCGCGAGCGGCTTGCGACCGACCCGGTCCACGAGGACCATCGCGATCACGGTGCCGATGATGTTGATGATCGACGTGGTGAACGAGTAGAAGAACGAGCTGGTCGGGTCGATGCCGACCGACTGCCACAGCGTCGACGAGTAGTAGAACGCCACGTTGATGCCGACGAGCTGCTGGAAGACGGAGAGTCCGATACCGACCCAGACGATCGGCAGGAAGCCGAAGCGGCTCCCGAGCAGGTCGCTGAACGTGGACCTGTGCTCGCGGTGCATGGCCGTCTCGATCTCGAGCACGCGGGCGTCGAGATCGACGTTCTTCCCTTCGACCTCTTCGAGGATCTTCCGGGCCCGGTCCTTCTTGCCGACGGAGATCAGGAAGCGCGGCGACTCGGGGATCGCGAAGGACAGCAGCCCGTAGAGGATGGCGGGCACGACCATGACGCCGAGCATCCACTGCCAGGCCTCGAAGCCGGCGATGTCGCCGCGCTGGTCGCCGTCGGCGATCTGCAGGATGCCGTAGTTGACCAGCTGCGAGATGGCGATGCCGATGACGATGGCGGCCTGCTGGAAGGAGCCGAGCCGTCCGCGATAGGCGGGCGGCGAGACCTCGGCGATGTAGGCCGGGCCGATGACCGAGGCCATACCGATCGCGAAGCCGCCGATGATCCGCCACATGGCGAGGTCCCACAGGGCGAACGGGAGCGCGGAGCCGATGGCGCTGATGGTGAACAGCACGGCGGCGATCTGCATGCAGCGGATGCGGCCGATCCGGTCGGCGATGCGTCCCGCGGTCGCCGCGCCGATCGCACAGCCGATCAGCGCGATGGCGATGACCTGCGCCAGCGTCCCCGAGCCGATGTCGTAGCGGTCACGGATGGCTTCCACCGCTCCGTTGATCACGGAACTGTCGTAGCCGAAGAGGAAGCCGCCCATCGCCGCGGCTGCGGTAATGAAGATGACGTGGCCGAGATGCTCCGGGTGGGCTCCCCGGGCTCCGGACTCCGGTCCGTGCGCTGTGCTGGTCACATGAACTCCTGATACCTGGCCGCAACGTCAGGTGTGGGGGGTGAGCTCTCCCAGTGGCGCATAACTTTTCGTCAGACACCACTTGAAGGTGAAAACAACATTGCAGAGGCTATGTGTTCAAGTCTCGAAGTCAAGATTCGAACGGAAGCTAGGAAGTACGGACAACCACACACTCCCACCCAAAAGGTGCGTTGAAGTGTTGAAGTTATGGTAAAAATGGCGTGCCCTTGTGTACCCACGGTCCGCCCGTCCATGCAGGTCCTCAGCGGAGCCGCTGGCTGATCACCTTCGAGACTCCGTCGCCCTGCATCGAGACGCCGTACAGCGCGTCGGCGACCTCCATCGTCCGCTTCTGATGCGTGATCACGATGAGCTGTGAGCTCTCCTGGAGCTCCTCCATGATCCGGATCAGACGCTGCAGATTGGTGTCGTCGAGCGCCGCCTCGACCTCGTCCATCACATAGAACGGGCTCGGCCTCGCCTTGAAGATCGCGACCAGCAGGGCAACGGCCGTAAGGGATCTCTCCCCGCCCGACAGCAGCGACAGCCGCTTGACCTTCTTGCCCGGCGGCCTGGCCTCGACATCGAGTCCGGTCGTCAGCATGTTGTCCGGGTCGGTGAGGATGAGCCGGCCCTCACCACCGGGGAAGAGCCGGGAGAAGACACCCTCGAACTCACGCGCGGTGTCACGGAACGCCTCGGTGAACACCTGCTCGACCCGCTCGTCGACCTCCTTGATCACCTGCATCAGATCGGCGCGGGTCTTCTTCAGGTCCTCGAGCTGCTCGGAGAGGAACTTGTGCCGTTCCTCGAGCGCGGAGAACTCCTCAAGGGCGAGCGGATTCACCTTCCCGAGTTGCTGATACGCCCGTTCGGCCGCCTTCAGCCTCTTCTCCTGCTCCGCCCTGACGAACGGCTTCGGCTGGTTACGGGGGTGCTCCGGATCCTCCGGAAGCTCCTCGCCCTCCGCCGCGGGGGACGGCGGCACGAGCTGGCCGGGGCCGTACTCGGCGGCCAGACCGGCCGGCTCCACGCCGAACTCCTCCAGCGCCTTCGTCTCCAGCTGCTCTATCCGCAGCCGCTTCTCGGCCCCGAGCACCTCGCCGCGGTGCACCGAGTCGGTCAGCCGGTCGAGCTCGCCCTTGAGGTCACGGCCCCGGTTGCGTTCGGCCGCCAGCTCACGCTCACGCCCGGCCTTCGCGGCCTCGGCCGAAACCCGCTCCTCCTCGGCCCGGACGACGGACACCTCGACGTGCGCGAGCAGCTGACGGGCTCCGGAGGCCACCGCGGAGGCCACCGCGGCCTCGTGACGCATCCGGGCGCGGCGCTGCTCCGCGCGGGTCCTGGCCTCACGCTCGGCGCGCGCCCCGCGATCGAGCGCCTCGGCACGCCCTGCGAGTCCCTTGACCCGTTCCTCGTGGGTACGGACCTGGAGCCGCGCCTCCATCTCGGTCTGGCGTGCGTTCGCGCCGTCGGCGGCGAGCCGGTCCCGTACGGCGGTGTCGGGCTCCTCCTCCACCGGGGTCTCCTCTGCGACGAGCAGCCGCTCGCTCAGCTCCTCCGCCTCCTCGGTGGCACGCTCCAGCGCCTCCTGTGCCCGCGCCGCGGACGCGGTCGTGCGCTCGGCCTCCCCGGCTGCGCCACGGGCCTGCCCGGCCAGGCGGCCGAGTTGCTGGGCCACCCCGGACTTCTCCCGTTCCGCGGCACGGCGCCGTTCCCCCAGCTCCTCCACACGGGCGGCGCCCTCGCTGCGCAGAGTGCCCGCACGCTGCTGCGCTCCGGCGAGCTCCTCGCACCGCACGGCCAGCTCGGCCAGCTCGGCCGCGGCCTCGTCGACGGAGGCCTGCACCTCCAGAAGGCTGGGCGCCCCGGCGGACCCTCCGTGCGCGAAGTGCGCTCCCAGCACGTCGCCCTCGCCGGTCACCGCGGTCAGGCCCGGGTGGGCGGCGACCAGGTCCTCGGCGTCCTCCAGCGTGCCGACGACGACCATGTCGCGTACCAGCCGCCGTACGGCCACCATCAGTTCGGCGGGCCCCTGCACGAGCTGGGCGACGGACGGTGCAGGAGCTGCCCCCATCCGGTCGGCGGACGCGACGGCCGCGTCCGGACCGACCGCGGACACCAGGGCCGACGCCGGATCGGCCGGCGCCGGAACGGTCCGCCCCGGCTGCGCGGCCTGCCCGGTGGCCGGGTGCCCGGGTGCACCGGGCTGCCCGCCCTGCCCGGGCACGAGCCCTGCATGGTGCTCCGTACCGTCGGCCGCGCCGGACGCCTGGCCGGGCAGGTGTCCCGCAGCGGCCCCCGCACCTCCGAGCAGCAGCGCCGCGCGGCCCGCGTCCTGCTTGCGCAGGAGACGGATCGCGTCCGCCGCCGTCGCCGGGTCCGTCACCGCGATGGCGTCGGCCGCCGCCCCCAGTGCCGCTGCCACAGCGACCTCGTACCCCGGAGCCACCGTGAGGAGTTCCGCGGCCGGGCCGAGCAGGCCCGACAGCCGGTCGCCCGCGCCGAGCAGCACGCCCGTGCCGTCCTTGCGGCGCAGTCCCAGCGAGAGCGCCTCGTGGCGGGCGGCGAGCGCGGCACGCTTGCGCTCCGCCGACGTGGCCGCCTCCCGGGCCTCGCCGAGTGCGGCCTCGGCCCCGGCCAGCTCCCGCTTGGCGGCCTCGTGCTGTTCCGCCAGTTCCGCGTCGCCCGCGTCCAGACCGTCGACTTCGGCCTTGAGCTGTTCGTACTCCTCCTGCGCGGCGACCGCCCGCTCGCGTGCCTCGTCCCGCGTCGCGGTGAGCCTGTCGATCTCGGCCTGCGCCGAACCGGCGCGGCTGCGGGCAGCGTTGACCTGGCCGTTCAGCCGGGCGAGGCCTTCGCGCCGGTCGGCGATGGCGCGGGCTGCGTCCCGGAGTCTGCGCTCCTCGGCGGCCAACTCGCGTTCCAGCTCGGCCCGGTGCGCGGTGGTGTCCTCCAGCGCGTGTTGTGCCGCCTCCAGCGCGGCCTCCAGCTCCGCCTCCTGCTCGCGGATCCGGGCGGCCTCGCGCTCCATGTCCTCGGGGTCCCGGCCGCGCCGCTCCTCCTCCGGTGCGGCGGACGCGCTCTTCACGCGCGCGTCGGCGAGCGAGATCGTGCCCCGTACGCGTTCGGCCAGCTGCGAGAGTTCGTACCAGGTCTGCTGGGCCCGCTGCAGCCTCGGCGCCAGCCGCCGTACCTCGTCCTCGAGGTCGGCCTCGCGGGTGAGCGCCGCCTTGAGCTCGGCCTCGGCCTTCTCCCTGCGCAGCTTGAGCGCGGCCTCGTCGGCGATCTCGCCGCGCAAGGCGTCGTGCAGCCCGACCAGATCGTCGGCGAGGAGACGCAGCCGCGCGTCACGCAGATCTGCCTGGATGACGGCGGCACGGCGGGCGACGGCGGCCTGGCGGCCCAGCGGTTTGAGCTGGCGCCGCAGTTCGTCGGTCAGGTCCTGCACCCGGGCGAGGTTGGCTCCCATCGCCTCCAGCTTCCGCAGCGCCTTCTCCTTGCGCTTGCGGTGCTTGAGGACGCCGGCCGCCTCCTCGATGAAGGCGCGGCGCCCCATCGGATCGGCGTGCAGTACGGAGTCCAGGCGCCCCTGCCCGACGATGACATGCATCTCGCGGCCGATACCGGAGTCCGAGAGGAGTTCCTGGATGTCGAGCAGCCGGCAGGTGTCGCCATTGATCTGGTATTCGCTGCCGCCGTTGCGGAACATGATCCGGGTGATCGTCACCTCGGCGTACTCGATGGGCAGCGCGCCGTCGGAATTGTCGATGGTCAGCGACACTTCCGCGCGGCCGAGCGGTGGTCTGCCGGTGGTTCCGGCGAAGATCACGTCTTCCATCTTGCCGCCGCGCAGGCTTTTGGCCCCCTGCTCACCCATGACCCAGGAGAGCGCGTCCACCACATTGGATTTGCCGGACCCATTGGGACCGACGACGCAGGTGATCCCCGGTTCGAACCGCAGGGTCGTGGCGGAAGCGAATGATTTGAAACCACGCAGGGTCAGGGCCTTGAGGTGCACGCCGCCGGACTCTACCTTTCACTCTCGGTTTCGCTGATGAAGGTGCAGGGCACATCAGACGGTAAGCGAAGAGCGATAGATCCGGGACGGGCCGGGGGGCAAAGAAAGAAGGGACGCCGAGGCGTCCCTTGTTAATCGTATGCAGTCCTGCGTGACGGATCGCGAACGGACCGGATCACAAGCAATCCATGGTGCTTCCGGACGACGATCCGTGACGAAGACATTCCAGTGGTGATCCCGTACGGCTGCCACGTGCAGCCCGACCGGCCCCGAAAGGGCCATCGGTCAGGTCAGCGCGGGCTCCGCCTGGGGTACGTCGATGTCGATGCTGTCGAGCAGCGACTCTTGGTGCTGGGCGGCGGCGTTGAGCGCGTCGTTCTCGTCCTGGATCCGTACGAGCTCGGATTCCAGGTCCTGGACGCGCTGCTGGAGCCGTCGCATCTCGGCGAGGAGTCGCGGATCGGAACCGCCGACGTAACCGAGAAGCGCCTTTGCCATGATGGATGGTCCTCCACACTGAGTGACCGACCGATGCGGTGTGGGTCGTGAGGGAATCGCACCCGCGGTGCTCGGCAGTGCTCTGTCTCCACTGCGGTTCTGCTGCCAAACAGCTCTGCCAAACAGCTAAGGTGCGCGGGGTTTTCAGCGTCTCACCAAAAAGTTTGACGGTCAACACGATCACACCCCGTTGAGGCGGGTGTCCCGGGGGTGCGCGGCCGGACGATCATGCGGCGCGACTCTCCTGCGGGGTCCCGAGGGGCGTGGAGATCTTCGTCAATGCCGCAGCCTGGCATGACATGACGTTCTTGGCAACCATGCTCCGCCGAAGGGTTCTTTCGCAGGTCATTTCGGGTGCGGGGCCCTCGACGACCGGCTCGGTCACCCCTCGCCGCAGCCCGGATACGGAGCGGATCCGCAAGCCCTTTCGTCGCCCCGGTCAGCGGATTGCGAATCCCTCATATCCACCGCGCGGCGTGTCCCAGATCTCAGTGACGCCGTCCACGCGGCCGGGTGTGTCGTCGGAGCCCAGCCAGTCGAGCAGACGGTGGCAATTCTCACGTGCACCTTCGGCAACAACCTGCACTCTGCCGTCGTCGAGATTGAGGGCAAAGCCGGTGAGGCCTCCGATCTCCAAAGCATTTGCCCTGGTGAACCAGCGGAACCCTACTTGCTGTACTCGGCCGCGTACCCAGACGACGAGTCGTGCATCTTCGCTCATGCCCGAACGCTAACCGGCCAATTGCTCAACGAGCACGTCGCCCCTTTACGCCATGGCGTACAGTCCCCTCGCAATAGCCTCACCCGAACGGGTGAGATCGACAGCGAACACGGTGACGTCGCAGTGACGCCCGGAGCACGAGGAAGGCACAGCGCATGGGACGCCATCGACGCTCGGGCGCAGCCCCCGCCGCTGACCAGCACACAGCGGGCGGGACAAGCGGGCACCGCGGCAACCGCCGCAAGAAGCGGGTCTCGGCGCCCCTGCGCACCGGACTGCTCGGCGTGTCCGCGGCCGTGGCCGTCGGCGCGGTCGCCGTCGCGTCGGGCCTGCTGCCCGGCGGTGACACCTACAGCGTGAGCGGCGGCCCCGCCGCCGACCAGGTCCGCGCGGGCGGTGCCCCGGACCTGCTGACGCAGGGCGGTTCCTCCGCCACGCCGACCGACCGCACCTCGGAGTCCGCGTCCGCCCAGGCCGGACGAAGCAGCGTGCGCCCCACGGCGCCGTCGAAGTCCGCCTCGGCCACTCCGACGAAGAAGCCGTCCGCCACCGCCTCGAAGCCGGCGGCCAGGAAGGCCGACAAGCCGACGAAGAAGCCGGAGCGCACCAAGGCTCCGGCCACGGAGTCGAAGAAGCCTTCGAGCCCGGCCACCAAGGCCCCGGCCGCCCCGAAGAAGCCGTCAGCCACTCCGAGCCGCGCGACCACGGCCCCGACGGCCGACACCTCCGCACAGGCCGCCGTGCTCGCCCTGGTCAACCAGGAGCGCGCGAAGGTCGGCTGTCGCCCGGTCACCGCCAGCGCCTCGCTCACGGCGCTCGCCCAGAACTTCAGCGAGGACATGGCAGCCCGCGGCTTCTTCGGCCACACCGACCCCGACGGAGCGACCCCCTGGGACCGCGCCGACAAGGCGGGTGTGGAAGGCCTCGGGGGCGAGAACATCGCCCGCGGCCAGGCCGACGCGCAGGCCGTGATGGACGCCTGGATGAACAGCGACGGCCACCGCGCGAACATTCTCAACTGCGACTACACGACGCTCGGCGTGGGTGTGCAGCGCGGTTCCGGCGGCCCGTGGTGGACGCAGGACTTCGGCTTCTGAGAGAGCCCGCAGGTCAGTGAGCCGCAGGTCGGTGGATAAGGAAGCCTCCGTGGCTGTCCGCGCGTAGAAGTGCCTCAGTGAGGGCTGCCCGGTGCCCCGGACGAACGGGACACCGGGCAGCCCTTTCTGGCGAAGCCCGTGCGTTCAGCGCCGGTGAGCGTCCGCATGCCGCGCCTGACCGACCACCTCGCGGATGGTGCCGGCGACCGGCCGGGGCTGTTCGACGCTGATGCCGTGACCGCTGCGGGTGTCGGTGATGTGCCGGGCGTGGAGCTCGGAGGCCAGGCTCTGCTGGACAGATGGATGCTGCGGCCGTTCGGGACTCGTCCACCTCGTGCAGGGCCGGCTGCCTGAGGTGCTCGACGCACCGCGCGGACGCGTCGACGGGGCACGCGGGCCCGAGAGCCGCCCCAGCCCGTGCGCGGCGGACTGCCTGAAGCCCTCAGCCCGTACGCGGCGGACGCTGGCAACGTGGGCAGAAGTAGCTGGAGCGGTTCATCCAGGGGCGACGGCGCATCGGTGTGCCGCAGCGGTGGCACGGCTGGTCCTCGCGTCCGTACGCGTCGAGCGACCGGTCGAAGTAGCCGGACTCGCCGTTCACGTTGACATAGAGGCTGTCGAAGCTGGTGCCGCCCTGATCGAGCGCCTCGTGCATCACCGCCCGGACATGGCCGAGCAGCTCCGCCGACTTCGGCCGGTTCAGGGTGGCGGTGGGCCGCTCGTAGTGCAGGCGGCTGCGCCAGAGCGCCTCGTCCGCGTAGATGTTGCCGACCCCGCTGATCAGGGACTGGTCGAGCAGGGCGCGTTTGACCGTCGTACGGCGCAGGCGCAGCGCCGTGTGGAACGCGGCGTCGTCGAAGGCCGGGTCGAGGGGGTCGCGCGCGATGTGTGCGATGACGTCGGGCAGTCCGTCGGGAGTGTTCTCGTGGAGCGAGAGCCCGCCGAAGGTCCGCTGGTCGACGAAGCGCAGCTCGGTGCCGAGGTCGTCGTCGAAGCGGATCCTGATCCGCAGGTGCTTCTCGTCGGGGGCCTGCCCGGGCTGCACCAGCAGCTGACCGCTCATGCCGAGGTGACCGAGCATGGAGGAGGACACCTCCTCCAGCGGCACCCAGAGGTACTTGCCGCGGCGCATCGCCGTGCCGAAGCGCCGGCCCGTCAGCCGGGCGGCGAAGTCCGGCCCGCCCGCCAGGTGCCTGCGGACCGCCCGCGGGTGCAGGATCTCGACCTCGTCGACGGTCCGCCCGGTGACCCAGCGCTCCAGACCGCGCCGGACGACTTCGACCTCGGGCAGTTCGGGCACGGCGCTCCTTCGAAGACGTGACGTCGGAAGACAGGGCATCAGAAGACAGGACGGCAGAAGACAGGACGGCCGGCGGTGGAAGACGGCGGAGGACATCGAAAACCCCCCGGTGCGCCAGGCACCGAGGGGCTGTCGGATGGTTCAGGCCGGAGTGGCGTCCGTGTTCGGCGACGGGTCGGCAGGGGTGTCGACGACCCCTGCGTCGGCAGAAGCCTTCTCTGCCGTCTCCCGCGCTTCTGCGGCGGCGCTGATCTCGCGCCAGGCGGATTCTGCCGCCTGCTGCTCCGCTTCCTTCTTGCTACGGCCGGTGCCGGTGCCGTACGAGACACCACCGACGCGAGCAGCAGCAGTGAAGGTCTTCTCGTGATCGGGGCCGGTCTCCGTGACGAGGTACTCGGGAACTCCGAGGCTCTCGCTCGCGGTGAGCTCCTGGAGACTGGTCTTCCAGTCCAGGCCGGCTCCGAGGTTGGAGGACCTGTCGATCAGCGGGTCGAAGAGCCGGTGAACCAGCTCCGAGGCCACGCCGAGGCCCTGGTCGAGATAGACGGCGCCGATCACCGCTTCAAGGGTGTCGGCGAGGATGGAAGCCTTGTCCCGGCCACCCGTGCCCTCTTCACCGCGGCCGAGCCGGATGAAGGAGCCGAGTTCGAGGCCGCGGCCCACTTCCGCAAGTGCACGCGAGTTGACCACCGCGGCCCGCAACTTGGCCAGCTGGCCTTCGGGCAGGTCGGGGTGGGTGCGGTACAGCGTGTCCGTGACCACCAGGCCGAGCACCGAATCCCCGAGGAATTCGAGCCGCTCGTTGGTGGGCAGACCGCCGTTCTCGTACGCGTACGAACGGTGGGTCAGCGCACGCACCAGAAGGGCGGACTCGAGGTGGTACCCGAGCCGCCCTTCCAGAAGCGTGTGGGACGAGGCTGTGTTGACGTTGTCTGCCTGCTTCTTGGCGCTGGACAACTCAGACATCGGGCCTCTCACCAGCCGCTCAGACCTCGAGGACCTGGCGCTTGTTGTAGGTGCCGCAGCTCGGGCACGCAATGTGCTGGAGCTTCGGCTCCTGGCAACGCTCGCACGAAACCAGGGTGGGGACCGCAGCCTTCCACTGCGACCGGCGGTGGCGCGTGTTGCTGCGCGACATCTTCCGCTTCGGAACAGCCACGGCTACTTCTCCTGCTTCTCGTCGACGCCAGGTTCGGCGCCGCCCATGTTGTCCTTCTCGCCGTCCTGAACGGTCTCGGCGAGTCCTTGCAGTGCCGCCCAACGGATGTCGGCGACGTCGTGGTGGTGGTCCGGATTCTCGTCCAGCCTGATCCCGCATTCGGAACACAGACCGGCACAGGTCTCCTTGCACACCGGCTGCAGCGGCAGTGCGAGCACCACCGCGTCACGCAGCACAGGCTCGAGGTCGAACGAGTCGTCCTCGAGAAAGAACCTGTCCTCGTCGTCCTCGGCGTCGTCGACCGGGTCCGCAGTCCTGCTGCGGTTCCGGTCATCGGCGTCAGGGTACGAGAACATTTCCTGGAAGTCCGCTTCGACCTTGAGGGTCAGCGGCTCCAGACACCTTACGCACTCCCCCTCGGCCGTCGCACGGGCGGTGCCTGTGACGAGCACCCCTTCCATGACCGATTCGAGGCGGAGGTCCAGCACCAGGGGCGCGTTCTCCGGAACTCCGACGACCCCGTCGATGCCGAGGTCCTTCGGTGCTTCCGCCGTGCGGGTCAGCCGCTTCTGGGTACCCGGACGCCGGCCCAGCTCGCGCGTATCGAACACGAGAGGGCTGCGGTGGTCGAGGTGGCCGTTCAGGGCTTTTCCTGCTTTCGAGATCATGTGCGTGGTTCTGCTTCGGGGAAGCTGCCCCTGTCCTCAGGAAAGAGGGCAGCCGGGATCGCGGAATACGCGCGACCGAAGAGCCAGGATACTGGACGTACCGCCCAGCACCCAATCCGGTACGGACCGCTCCGGTCAGCGGCCCTGTTCGTACCGGCGCAACTGCTCCAGGTCGATCATGCTGGTGTCGAAGAGGCTGGTCTCGTCGAGCGCGCTCTCGCCCTGCTGAGCCGGCACCTGGGCCTGCTGCGGCCAGTACTCCTGCTGCTGCTGGTTGGGGTCGTAGCCCTGCTGCTGGTAGGCCGCGTACGGGTCCTGCTGCTGGTAGCCGTAGCCCTCCTGCTGGACCGGCTGGTCCTGGTAGGCGTACGTCTGCGCGTACTGCGGCTCCGGCTGCGCCTGCACGGGGAACCCGGACTGCGAGGGGTCCTGGTAGTCCGGGACCGTGCCGTCCTGATAGTCGGCCACCGGCGCGTAGCCCGGCTGCGCGGGCTCCGCGTACAGGGGCTGCCCGGGTGCGTGCTGCGGTTCGGGGGTGGAGAGCTCGGCCAGGCCCGCCCAGTGGTCCTCGTCGCTGGTGCGCTGGTGGCCGCCCGCGGCGTCCTGGGCCGCCATGTGCGCGCCGAGGTCGTCGGTGGCGACGCGGCCGTGCAGTTTCTGCCGGCCGCGGCCGACGGCTTCCAGGGTCTTGGCGAGCACGGCCTCGAAGGCACCGAGCTTGGTGTCGACGTAGTCGTCGGCGCGCCGGCGAAGCGTCTCGGGGTCCGCGCTGCGCTCGGGTGCCTCGGTGAAGTCCGGGTCCTCGTAGCCCTGCTCGTCGAGCCCTTCGCTGCGGCCCAGGAGCTTCTCCCGGCCGCGGTCGACGGAACCGATCGTCTTGGTGAGGACGACCTCGAAGTTGGCGAGCTTGCTGTCGACGTACTCGTCGGCCTCGCCGCGGACCTCGTCGGCCTCCCTGCGGGCCTCGGAGAGGATCCGGTCGGCCTCCGCCTGGGACCGCCGGGCGATCTCGGTGTCGGAGACCAGCGAGCCTCGCTGGGCGTGGGCCGACTCGATGATCCGTTCGGCCTCCTGCCGGGCCTGCTCCACGAGCTGCTCACGGCCGCCGATGAGCTCCTCGGCGTGTGCCAGCGAGCCGGGCAGCGCCTCGCGCACCTCTTCGAGCATCGCGAGCAGCTCGGCGCGGTTGATCACACAGGACGCCGACATGGGCATGGCACGGGCGTTCCCGACCGTTTCGACGATCTCGTCGAGCTTCTTCTGCACGTCCACCGTGTGCTCGCCACTCTCTGCTGCTGTTGGAGACGGACGGGACGACTGTAAGGCCAGTCGCCTGCCGTCCGACACCTGGTGACGGACGGTCAGCACGTCACTTCTGGCCGAGGCGCTCCACGAGGGCCTCGTGGACGGACGGCGGCAGCAGGTGCGAGACGTCGCCGCCCCAGGTCGCCACCTCCTTGACCAGGGAGGACGACAGGAAACTGTAGGTGGGATTGGTCGGCACGAAGAGTGTCTCGACCCCCGAGAGCCCGTTGTTCATCTGGGCCATCTGCAGCTCGTAGTCGAAGTCGCTGACGGCCCGCAGGCCCTTCACGATCGCCGGGATGTCTCGCTGCTTGCAGAAGTCGACCAGCAGGCCGTGGAAGGACTCGACCTCGACGTTGCCGAAGTCCGCGGTGACCTCGCGGATCATCTCGATCCGCTCCTCGACCGTGAACAGTCCGTTCTTGGACTGGTTGATCATCACCGCGACGTGCACGACGTCGTACAGCTTCGAGGCTCGGCCAATGATGTCGAGATGTCCGTTGGTGATGGGGTCGAACGACCCCGGACAGACGGCGCGGCGCAACGTGGTTCCCTCGCTCTCCGATGCGGTCATCGTGCGTCTTCGCACGTAGAGGCGGCGCGACCGTACCAAAGCGTTCCCTCGCCGTAGCGACGGGCCCGCAGTGGCTCGAATCCTGTCGGCCAGCTGAATTCTCCGCCTCGTGTGCTGCGTTCCACCGTGACGAGAGCATCGTCGCTGAGCCACCCCTGAGCACGGAGTGTGAGCAGTATCTCGCCAAGATCGCCATCGGTGACGGCGTACGGCGGGTCCAGGAACACCACGTCGTAGGGATCCGCGGGCGCCGGTCCTGTCACGATCTGCTCGGCTTTGCCCGGTCGAACTTCGGCGCCCGGCAGACCGAGGGTGCGGACGTTGTCACGGACGGTGCGCAGGGCCTTGGCGTCGGCCTCCACGAGCAGTGCGTGGACCGCACCTCGGGAGAGCGCCTCGAGGCCGACGGCGCCGGAACCCGCGTAGAGATCGGCGATGCGGATGCCGTCGAGAGTGCCCAGGAGCGCTTCCCAGGTGGAGAACAGGCCCTCGCGCGCCCGGTCGGACGTGGGGCGGGTGCCGGTGCCGGGCGGGACGGCCAGGCGGCGTCCGCCGGCCGAGCCGGCGATCACGCGGGTCATGGGTGTCTGGTCCTCGGGTCGCGGGCAGCACGCAGGACGGGACGCGTGCCGTGCTCCCCACGATATGGCGTCGGTGCCGATCCGGCCCTGGTCACCCCTTGTCGAGGTACTCCTCCCGGTCCTTGTCCAGGAGCGCGTCCAGCGCGATGCGCAGCTCGGGGAGCCGTTCCAGCGCGGGGTCGTCCGCGACGACGCGGACGGCCTCCTCGCGGGCCGCCGCGATGACCTCCTCGTCGTCGATGACGCTGAGCACGCGCAGGGAGGAGCGGACGCCGGACTGGGCCTGGCCGAGGACATCGCCCTCGCGGCGCTGTTCGAGGTCGATCCGGGAGAGCTCGAAGCCGTCGAGGGTGGCTGCGACGGCGGAGAGCCTGGCCCGGGCGGGACTCGCCTCATGGGCCTCACTGACCAGCAGGCAGAGGCCGGGGGCCGAGCCTCGCCCGACGCGGCCGCGGAGCTGGTGCAGCTGGGAGACGCCGAAGCGGTCGGCGTCCATGATCACCATTGCGGTGGCGTTCGGGACGTTCACCCCGACCTCGATGACGGTGGTGGCGACAAGGACGTCGACCTGCCCGGCGGCGAACCGGCGCATCACGTCGTCCTTGTCGTCGGGGTGCATCCTGCCGTGGAGCACCTCGACCCGCAGAACGGTGAGCGCGCCCTTGCGGAGCTGCTCGGCGATCTCCAGCACGGCGAGCGGCGGACGCTTCTCGTCGTCGTCCTCCGGAACGGCCTGCTTCTTCCCCTTCTTCTTCTCCGCGGCCTCGTCGGCGTCGTCCCCGATGCGGGGGCACACCACGTACGCCTGGTGGCCGTTCTCCACTTCCTCGCGGACGCGTTCCCAGGCGCGGCTGAGGAAGTGCGGCTTGTCCTTGGCGGGGACGACATGGCTGGCGATGGGTGAGCGGCCGGCCGGGAGCTGGTCCAGGACGGAGGTCTCCAGGTCCCCGAAGACGGTCATCGCGACGGTACGGGGAATGGGTGTGGCGGTCATGACCAGCAGGTGCGGCGGCTGCTTGCCCTTGGAGCGCAGTGCGTCGCGCTGTTCCACGCCGAAGCGGTGCTGTTCGTCGACGACGACCAGACCGAGGTCGTGGAACTGCACCTTGTCCTCGATCAGCGCATGGGTGCCGATCACGATCCCGGCCTCGCCGGTGACCAGGTCGAGCAGGGCCTGGCGGCGGGCCGGGACGCCCATGGAGCCGGTGAGCAGGACCACTTTCGTGCCCCGGTCGGAGCCGCCGAGCATGCCGCCTTCCGCGAGCTCGCCCATCATCTCGGTGATGGACCGGTGGTGCTGCTGGGCGAGCACCTCGGTGGGTGCCAGCATCGCGGCCTGGCCGCCCGCGTCGACGACGGTGAGCATGGCGCGCAGGGCGACCATCGTCTTCCCTGAGCCGACCTCGCCCTGCAGCAGCCGGTGCATCGGGTGCTCGGTGGCCAGGTCGCCGAAGATCTCTCCGGTGACCTTCTGCTGGCCTTCGGTGAGGGTGAAGGGCAGCTTGGCGTCGAAGGCGTCGAGCAGTCCGTCGGGGACGGATCGGCGGGCCACCGCCGGAAGTTGTGTGTCCGCGTATCGGCGGCGGGCGAGCGCGACCTGGAGGACGAAGGCCTCGTCCCACTTCAGCCGGTCTCGCGCGGCCGCGATGTCCGCCTTGGTGTGCGGACGGTGGATCTTGAGCAGCGCCTCGGGCAGCGGGACGAACCCGCGCCCCTCCCGGAGTGCTGCGGGCAGCGGGTCGACGGCCTCCTGTGCGCTCGGCAGGACGGTGTCGACCGCCTTGGCGATCCGCCAGGAGTCGAGCTGCTTGCAGGCGGGGTAGATCGGCAGCAGCTGCCCGGCGAAGGCGTCCACGGCGTCGGTCGCCTCGTCCTCGTCCTGGGCGTCGAGGAGTTGGTAGGTGGGGTGGGCGAGCTGCATCTTCCGGTTGAAGACGGAGACCTTGCCGGCGAACATCGCGCGTCGGCCGGGGAGCAGCTCCTTGTGCGGTTTGTGGACACCGTGTCCGAAGAAGACGAGCTGGAGTCTGCCGCTGCCGTCGGTGAGGGTGACTTCGAGGCGCTTGCCGCGGCCGTTGTTGAACATCATGACCCGCGCATCGGCGACCTGTGCGACGACCGTCACGTGCTCGTCCAGCGGGAGCTCGGTGAGCGCCGTGAGGCGGCCCCGCTCCTCGTAGCGCCGGGGGTAGTGGTGCAGCAGGTCGCCGACCGTGTGCAGGTCGAGGTGTTCGGCCATCACCTTCGCGGTGGCTCCGCCGAGCAGCTTCTTGAGGGGTTCATCGAACGCGGACACGCGATCCATTGCACACCACGGCACCGACAAATGTCGCCGGGCGCCGCACCGGGACCCGCTACTCGACGCCGATCAGCAGGGGTGCCGCCTGGTGGCCGCCCCGGTAGATCACCGTGTCCACGGCCAAGTAGCCCTCGCGGACGTGCTCCTGCAGGGCGTCGGCCAGGGTGTCGGGGACGTCCTCGCCCAGGACCAGCGTGACGAGTTCGCCGCCCGCCGACAGCATCCGGTCCAGGACGGTCCGGGCCGTGCCGGGGACGTCCTCGCCGATGACGGCGACGTCCCCGTCGATCAGGCCGAGGATGTCGCCCGCCTGGCAGATGCCGGCCATGGTCCACGACTGCCTTTCGGCGACGGCGAGTTCGGCGTACCGGGTGGCGCCGGCGGCCGCGGTCATCGCGACGACGTCCTCGTCGAAGCTGCGGTCGGGTTCGTGTACGGCGAGCGCGGCGATGCCCTGGACGGCGGCGCGGGTGGGGATCAGGGCGACGCGGACGCCCTCGGCCCTGGCCTGTTCGGCGGCTGCCGCCGCGGTGTGGCGCAGTTGGGCGTCGTTGGGCAGCAGGACCACCTCGCGGGCGTGGGCCCGGCGGATCGCGTCGACCAGTTCGCCGCTGGCCGGCGGCTCGCCGGGGCGTGCGAGCACCGTGGTCGCCCCGGCCTCCGTGCACAGGCCGGACAGCCCGTCTCCGGGGACCACGACGACGACGCCGCGCTGGGCGGGTTCGAGGTGGGCGCGGACCCGGTCGGCGGCGAAGTGCGTGATCCGGATCCGGTACGGCCGGCCGGCCTCGACGCCCGCCTCCACAGCGGCTCCGGCGTCGTCGACATGGACGTGGACGTTCCACAGGCCGTCGCCGCCGACCACGACGAGGGAGTCGCCCAGCGCGTCCAGTCGGCTCCGCAGCCGGTCGACGGCTGCGTCGCGGGCCTCCAGCAGGTAGATCACCTCGAAGGCGGGACCACTGTCCGGTCCTTCCTGGGCGCAGTCGCCGGTCAGGGGCAGGACGTCGGGGGCCACCTTCGGCGTGCGCGCAGGTGTCTGCCCGCCGACCGCTTCGAGCAGCGCCCCGAGCACGGTCACGAGGCCTTGCCCACCCGCGTCCACGACGCCCGCCCTGCCGAGGACGGCGAGCTGTCCGGGGGTCGCGGCCAGTGCCGTGCGCGCGCCTTCGTACGCGGCGTCGAGCACGGCGGTGAGGTCTGCGGTGCCCGCGGTGGCCCCGGCGGCATCGGCGGCGGCGCTCGCGACGGTCAGCACGGTGCCCTCCACGGGGTGGGCGACGGCCCGGCGGGCGGCGGTGGCGGCCTCGGCCAGGGCGGTGCGCAGGTGATCCGCGTCACCCGCCTCGGCGAGCACTCCCGCCATGCCGCGCAGCAGCTGGGCCAGGATCGTGCCGGAGTTCCCGCGGGCGCCGATCAGCGCGCCGTGCGCCATCGCCCGTACGGCGTCGGCGGCGGCGGGCACGGTGGAGCCGGTCTCATGGGCCGCGAATACCGCTTCGACGGCTGCCGCCGCGGACTCCACGGTCAGGTAGAGGTTGGTGCCGGTGTCCCCGTCGGCGACGGGATAGACGTTGATGGCGTCGATCGCCTCGCGCTCGCGGCCCAGGGCTTCCAGCGCCAGTGAGCACCAGGTGCGCACCGCGACGGCGTCCAGATCGTCGGGGGACTGCGGCACCGTGTGGTCCTCCTTGAGGCGGCCGAGGGGGGCGGACTGCACCGCAGAGTAGCCCTCGCCCGGAGCACCGGGCCCGGACAGGGGCGGGCGGGACGGACCTGCGGTCCGTGGTAGTTTCGTATCTCCGAAGCAGGCGTTGTATGCTGCTTCGGTTGCCCGGCGAGAGTCGGGCCATTCCTCCGGTACCGCCACTTCAGTCAAATGAATCCGGCGCGCCGGAATTCACTGTAAGTGCATCTGAAGTCTTTGGAGTGACCCGTGGCTGCCAACTGCGACGTTTGCGGCAAGGGGCCGAGCTTCGGCAACAGCATTTCGCACTCGCACCGCCGTACGTCCCGTCGCTGGAATCCCAACATCCAGCGCGTGCGTGCCGTGGTCGGTCGGACGCCGAAGCGGCTCAACGTCTGCACCTCGTGCATCAAGGCCGGCAAGGTCGCGCGCTGACGTTCCCGTCGTAGCGCAGCCTTCCGGTTGCCCAAAAAGCCGGTCCACCTCGGTGGACCGGCTTTTTGCTGTGCTCCGCCCCGCGCTCAGCGGGCGCGGGTCCGCCAGCCGTGGTCGACGGGGCCTATCCCTCCGCCCAGCGCGAAGCCTGCTTCGATCGCGCCGGTGACGTACGCCTTCGCGCCCCGTACGGCTGTCGGCACGTCGTGGCCCTTGGCGAGTCCGCACGCGATCGCCGAGGCCAGGGTGCAGCCCGTGCCGTGGGTGTGCCGGTTGTCGTGCCGCGGCGCCCGCAGCCAGTGTTCCTCGCTGCCGTCCGTCAGCAGGTCCACGGCCTCGCCCGGCAGATGTCCGCCCTTGATGACCACCCAGCGCGGCCCGTAGGAGAGCACCTCGGCGGCGGCCAGCCGCATGCCCCGCGCGTCGGTGACCGTGATCCCGGTGAGCTGGGTCACTTCGTCGAGGTTCGGGGTGGCCACCGTCGCGGTCGGCAAGAGTTTCGTCCGTACGGAATCGAGGGCCTCGGCGGCCAGCAGCGCGTCCCCGTGCTTGGAGACCCCGACGGGATCGACGACGACAGGTGCGTCCGTCCCCGCCAGGAGGCCGGCGACGGCGTCGACGAGCGCGGCCGAGGACAGCATGCCGGTCTTCACGGCCTGGATGCCGATGTCGTCGACGACACTGCGGTACTGGGCGCGTACGGCTTCCACGGGAAGGTCCCAGGCCCCCTGGACGCCCAGCGAGTTCTGGGCGGTGACAGCGGTCAGGACACTCATTCCGTGCGTCCCGAGGGCCAGCATCGTCTTGAGGTCGGCCTGGATGCCCGCACCGCCGCCGGAGTCGGATCCGGCGACGGTGAGCACTCTGGGCGGAACAGCGGTCGGTATGGCCATGCCCCGGAATCTACTGGGCTTCCTCGATGGAACCGAAGTGGTCCCAGCCGCCCTTGCTCGTCCAGGGCGCCCCGTCGACGGTGACCTGGGGCAGCGCGGAGGGGTTGAGGACCTCGCCGATCACCTTCCAGCGGGCGGGGAGCTTCACGTCCTGGGGGAACGTCGCCACGATCGCGTGGTCCTCTCCCCCGGTGAGCACCCACTGCAGCGGGTCGACGCCGACGGCCTGTCCGATGTCGGACATCTGCGAGGGGATGTCGATCAGTCCGGAGCGCAGATCGATCCTGACCTTGCTGGCCTCAGCGATGTGTCCGAGGTCGGCGACGAGGCCGTCGCTGACGTCGGTCATGGCGGTGGCGCCGAGCCCGGCCGCCGCGGGGCCCGCGTGGTAGGGCGGTTCGGGCCGCCGGTGGGCCTCGACGAAAGCGCGTGGCGAGCGGAAGCCGCGGGAGAGCACGGCGAATCCGGCGGCCGACCAGCCGAGCCAGCCGGTGACGGCGACGACGTCGCCGGGCCTGGCACCGGACCGGGTGACGGGTTCGTGGTTGCGCAGATCGCCGAGTGCGGTGATCGCGACGGTGATGGTGTCGCCGCCGACGACATCGCCCCCGACCACGGCGGCGCCGGCGACCTGGCATTCGTCACGCAGCCCGTCCATCAGTTCGGCGGCCCAGGTGACCGGGAGGTCGGCGGGTACGACGAGGCCGAGGAGCAGTGCCGTGGGCACGGCGCCCATGGCCGCGATGTCGGCGAGGTTCTGTGCGGCGGCCTTGCGGCCGACGTCGTACGCGGTCGACCAGTCGCGGCGGAAGTGCCGCCCTTCCAACAGGATGTCCGTACTGGCCACGACCCTGCGGTCGGGAGCGGCCACGACCGCGGCGTCGTCGCCGGGTCCCAGCCGTACCGCCGGAGTGGTGGTGAGCCGGGAAGTGAGCTCTCTGATGAGCCCGAACTCCCCCAACTCGCCCACGGTTCCCTTCACCGAGTCTCACCTCTCATTTATCGCACCGGACACCTGTCCGGGCTGCTTCAGCGGCCGGAGGTCCGGACCGTGAACGGGCCGTCGACGGGAGCCGGTGGCCCCGGGACGTACGGGCATCACTGTCCCCCTTCTGCACCGGTGGGCTTGCGGTCGCGCGCCCTTGCTGCTGTCGGTACCGTCAAGAGATACGTCAACTTCTGTGCTGTGTACGCCACGCTGTGGACGTCAACCGGCCCGCAGGTCTCCCCGCGGCCCGCGGCAACGCGATAACGTGGCGTCCCTTTCCCCCACATGATCCTCGTGGCCGCCCTGGAGGTTCCGTGGTACAGGCGTACATCCTTATCCAGACCGAGGTGGGCAAGGCGTCGATCGTCGCCGAGACCATCGCAAAGCTCCCGGGAGTGATTCAGGCAGAGGACGTCACAGGCCCTTACGACGTGATCGTGCGCGCGCAGGCCGACACGGTCGACGCGCTCGGCCGCATGGTGGTCGCCAAGGTGCAGCAGGTGGACGGCATCACACGAACCCTGACCTGCCCGGTCGTCCACCTCTGACCCCCTATTACGCTGGTCCGGTGACGCACACCCGCCGCCGGTCCCACCGATCCGCACTTCTCGCCGCGCCCGCCGCCGCCCTGCTCGTCCTGGCCGCGGTGGGCTGCTCCTTCGGCGGCGCTCGCCTCTCGGTCACGGTTCCCACGCCGTCGCCGGAGGCCGCAGCGTACTGCGAGGCGCTGCACGAGGAGCTGCCGAAGACCATTACCGGTCTCGAGCGGAGTGATCCCGGACCGGATTCCGTGCTGACCGCCGCCTGGGGGGACGGGGCGATCGTACTGCGCTGCGGAGTCCCCCGGCCCGCGAAGATGGACGATGTCCAGTCCGAGGCGATCGACGCGGACGGCGTCAACTGGCTGCTGGAGCAGCGGGATGACGCCGGTCCGCGGTTCACGACCACCTACCGCAAGGCGTATGTCGAGGTGACGCTCGGGGCGGAGTACGCCCATGACGCCACCCCTCTGTCGGCGTTCGCCGCGCCGGTCAGGGCCACGGTGCCCGACAGTCTCTAGCCCACGGGGTCAGCGCAGTCCGGTGGAGCGGTTCAGCGCGGACTGGATCAGCCGGTCCACCAGCTCCCGGTAGTCCACGCCGCTCTCCTGCCACATGCGCGGGTACATGGAGATCGGCGTGAAGCCCGGCATGGTGTTGATCTCGTTGATGACGAACGTGCCGTCCTCGGTGAGGAAGAAGTCGGCGCGCACCAGTCCCTCGCAGGAGGCGGCCTCGAAGGCTTCGACGGCGAGGCGCTGGACCTCGGCGGTCTGCTCCTCGGTGAGCGGGGCGGGCACCAGGCCGGCCGCCGAGTCGATGTACTTGGCCTCGAAGTCGTAGAAGTCGTGCGAGGTGACCGGCGGGATCTCGGCGGGGACGCTGGCGCGGGGCCCGTCCTCGAACTCCAGCACGCCGCACTCGATCTCGCGGCCGCGCAGCAGGGACTCCACGAGGAACTTGGGGTCGTGCCTGCGGGCTTCCTCGACGGCCTCGTCGAGACCGGCGGCGTCGTCGACCTTGGTGATGCCCATGGAGGAGCCACCGCGGGCGGGCTTCACGAAGAGCGGCCAGCCGTGTTCGGCGGCGAACTCCATGATGCGCTTGCGGGCGGCGGGGCGGTCCGACTCCCACTCCCGGGGGCGGACGACCTCGTACGGGCCGACCGGCAGCCCGAAGGAGGTGAACACCCGCTTCATGTACTCCTTGTCCTGGCCGACGGCCGAGGCGAGCACACCCGCGCCGACGTACGGCACACCGGAGAGCTCGAGGAGCCCCTGGAGCGTGCCGTCCTCGCCGTACGGGCCGTGGAGCATGGGGAAGACGACGTCGACCTCGCCGAGGGCCGTGGGTACCGCACCGGGTTCGCTGAGGACGACCTCGCGGCTGCCCGGGTCGACGGAGAGCGCGACGACTCCCCGCGCGGACTCGGTCAGCTGGTCCACCTCGGGGACCTTGCGGTCCGTGATGGCCATACGGGCCGGGTCGTCGGCCGTGAGGGCCCAACGTCCGTCCCTGGTGATGCCGATCGGCAGGACGTCGTACTTCGTCCGGTCGATGGCGCTCATGATGGCACCGGCCGTGACGACCGAGATGCCGTGTTCGGAGCTCCGGCCGCCGAACACGACGGCCACGCGCGGCTTGCGGCCCTGCTCGGAGCTCTGCTCGGAGCTCTGCTCGGAGCTCAGGGGGCTCTCAGGGCTCTGGGGGAGGTTCTGGCTGCTCATATCGCGACGAGCGTACCTGCTGGTAGGGCTCGAGTCAGCGCCGCTCGGGCTTGGCGCTGCGCGACATCAGCTCCTTGACCGCGACCACGGGCGGCTTGCCCTCGTGGACGATACCGACGACCGTCTCGGTGATGGGCATGTCGACGCCGTGCCTGCGCGCCAGATCGAGCACCGACTCACAGGACTTGACTCCCTCGGCCGTCTGGCTGGTGGCGGCGACGGTCTCCTGGAGTGTCATCCCCCGGCCGAGGTTGGTGCCGAAGGTGTGGTTGCGGGACAGCGGGGACGAGCACGTGGCCACGAGGTCGCCGAGGCCGGCGAGTCCGGAGAACGTCAGCGGGTCGGCGCCCATGGCGAGGCCGAGGCGGGTGGTCTCGGCGAGGCCGCGGGTGATGAGCGAGCCCTTGGTGTTGTCGCCGAGGCCCATGCCGTCGGCGATGCCCACGGCGAGACCGATGACGTTCTTGACGGCGCCGCCGAGTTCGCAGCCGACGACGTCGGTGTTGGTGTACGGCCGGAAGTACGGGGTGTGGCAGGCGGCCTGGAGTCGCTGGGCCACGGATTCGTCCGAGCAGGCGACGACCGCGGCCGCGGGGCGGCGTTCGGCGATCTCCTTGGCGAGGTTGGGTCCCGTGACGACGGCGATACGGTCCGCGGCGACCCCGGTGACGTCCTGGATGACCTCGCTCATCCGCTTGGCGGTGCCGAGTTCGACACCCTTCATCAGCGAGACGAGAACCGTGCCCGGTTCCAGGTACGGGACCCAGTCGGCGAGGTTGGCGCGCAGCGTCTGCGAGGGCACGGCCAGGACCGCGAAGTCGGCGCCGCGCAGCGCCTCTGCGGCGTCGGTGGTGGCCCGGACCGAGGCGGGGAGCTCAATTCCCGGCAGATAGCCCGGGTTGGTACGGGTCGTGTTGATGGCGTCGGCCACTTCGGCGCGGCGGCCCCAGAGGGTGACCTCGCAGCCCGCGTCCGCCAGGACCATGGCGAAGGCCGTACCCCATGAGCCGGTTCCGAAGACGGCTGCCTTTGCGGGGTGCGTCACGTGGGTCCCTTTCCCTCTGCCTTGCGCCGCTGTTCAGCACGGGCCTTGCGGTGATCGTAGAGCTCGGTGGGTGCCTTCTCGCCGCGTACGTCCTCCAGCTGTGCGGTGACCGCGGCCATGATGACCTCGGTGGCGCTGCGCAGCACCTCCGGCGTCGGCTCGAGGCCGTGGAAGCGGGAGAGGTCGACCGGCGGTCCCGCCTGGACCGTGAGGGTCTTGCGGGGGAACAGCCGGAGCTTGTTGTCCTCGGCGTAGGGCGGCATCGCGAGGTTGGCGCCCCACTGGGCGACGGGGATGACGGGGGCCTTGGTCATCAGGGCGACGCGGGCGGCTCCGGTCTTGCCGGCCATCGGCCACATGTCGGGGTCCCGGGTGAGGGTGCCCTCCGGGTAGAAAGCGACGCATTCGCCCCGCTCGATGGCGTCGACGGCGGCGCGGAAAGCGTCCAGCGCGTTGTTCGTCTCACGGTATACGGGGATCTGTCCGGTGCCGCGGAGCATCATTCCGACAAAGGGGGTCCTGAACAGTCCCGCTTTTGCGAGGAGCCGCGGTACCCGGCCGGTGTTGTACTGGAAGTGACCGTACGAAAGCGGGTCCAGATACGAGTTGTGATTGACCGCTGTGATGAATCCGCCATCGGCCGGAATGTGTTCCATTCCCCGCCAGTCGCGCTTGAACAGAACCACCAGGGGCGGTTTTGCGATGACCGCCGCCAGGCGGTACCAGAAGCCGATTCTACGGCGGGGCACTCGGACGCCTTCCTCTAGGAACTGACCTGCTGCCTGGCTCGTGGCGGTGACGTCTCGCCCCCAGGCCGCTTCTGTGTGGAGAACACCGTACGCCTCGCCTGCGGGGGCGACCCTCCGGGTTGTCGTACCGGCAGGCGAGAATAAGTCCTGATGCGCACGGAGGGGGAGATCGCCACGAACACCGACCCGACCGAGACCTGGTCCCTGGTCGTCCCGCTGAAACCTCTCGCGCGGGCCAAGAGCCGGTTGGGGCGGGCGGCGGGTGAGGAACTCCGGCCCCTGTTCGCCCTGGCGTTCGCCCAGGACACGGTGTCCGCCGCACTGTCCTGCCGGGCCGTACGGGATGTGGTGGTCGTCACGGACGACCTGAGCGCGGGGGCGGCGCTGGCCGCGCTCGGCGCCCGCGTCGTGGCCGACGCACCGGCGGCCGGGCTGAACGCGGCGCTGGAGTACGGGGCGCGGTCCGTGCTCGCGCGGCGTCCCGGCGCCGCGGTGGCCGCCCTCAACGCGGATCTGCCCGCACTGCGCCCGGAGGAATTGGCGCGGGTGCTCGAATTCTCCGCGGCATTTCCGCGCGCATTTGTCACCGATACGCAGGGAATCGGGACCACATTCCTGTCGGCGGCACCCGGGGTGGAATTGCGGCCGGCCTTCGGCGGACCGTCCGCGGCACGGCACCGGGCGTCGGGGGCCGAGGAGATCTCGCTGCCCGGCCTCGACTCCGTGCGCAGGGACGTGGACACGGGCGGGGATCTGGACGTGGCCATGGCCCTCGGAGTGGGGCCGTACACCGCTCGGCTGCGGACCTCGGTGGCGCCGGCCGGGGACCGATAGGCTGCCGTTCATGCAGGCGACCTCGTTCACGTACGACTCCGAGACCCGCACCGGCAGCGTGCTTCTCGACGACGGCACCCCGGTGGACTTCGATGCCGCCGCCTTCGACGCGGGCAGCCTGCGGCTGCTGCGTCCGGGCCAGCGCGTACGGCTCGAGACGGAGGGCGAGGGGGCGTCCCTCCGGATCACCCTGGTGACCCTGCAGACGCTGTGAACGGCTCCTGACAGCCCGCGGGCCGGGCTCCCCGGAGGGAGCCCGGCCCGGCGCGTATGAGAAGCGAGCGTTGCCCGGTCTCACTTCTTGCGTGCGGTGACCTTCTTGGCTGTGGTCTTGCGCGCGGTGGTCTTCTTCGCGGGCGCCTTCTTCGCCGTGGTCTTCTTGGCGGGTGCGGTCTTGGCGGCCACGGTCTTCTTCGTGGCCGTCGCCTTCTTGGCCGGGGCCGTCTTCTTCGCAGCCGCAGTGGTCTTCTTGGCCGTGGCGGTGGTCTTCTTCGCCGTGGTCTTCTTCGCTGCGGGCGTGGCCTTCTTGGCCGCGGCGGTCGTCTTGCGCGCGGTGGTGGCCTTCTTGGCGGTGGCCTTCTTGGCCGCGGCCTTGGCCGTCGTACGGGTGGAAGAACCGCCGGAGAGGCTGCCCTTGGGGGCCTTCTTCACGGCCACGTCGTTCTTGGGGAGCTTCTTGGAGCCGCTCACCAGGTCCTTGAACCCCTGTCCCGCGCGGAAACGCGGGACGGACGTCTTCTTGACCCGCACGCGCTCACCCGTCTGCGGGTTGCGGGCGTACCGGGCGGGGCGGTCGACCTTCTCGAACGAGCCGAAGCCGGTGACCGATACACGGTCCCCCGCGACAACCGCACGGACGATCGCGTCGAGTACCACATCGACCGCGTCCGCGGCCTGCTGGCGGCCGCCGACCTTGTCGGCAATCGCTTCTACGAGCTGCGCCTTGTTCACGTCTTCCCCTTCGGAGACATCGCCGGAACGAAACTGTTCTGGCTTTTTCGCACGTTAGGCAGATATATACCGCAAATCAAACACGAAACGGGCTAATCACCCTAGTGCCGCAACGAAGTCGACCGCTGCGCTGTTCCGCAGAGTCAGTCACCTTCGGGGAATCGGCCCTCGTCGAGGTCCTTCATCAACCGGTCCAGACGCCTTGCCGCGTCCGGAAGATCGTGCTTAGCCGCGGCCGTGACGACCAGCAGCTTCCGGGACAGCGCCATCCTTACGCCCTCCGGGACTTGCAGTGTGCGCACCCTTGCGTGCGCTTCCTTCAATCGGTCGGCGACTTCGCCATAGAGCTCGAGTTGGCTGTCGCGTCCCATGCACCGATTGTGCCATCTGGGGCGAGTTGTCGCCCGAGGGGGTCTCAACAAGCGACTGCGCCCCCTGCCGGAAGGCAGGGGGCGCAGTTCGGGAAAAGCGCTGCTCAGGCGTCAATTGTGCGCGGCTTATGGGACGGCCTGGCCGCCTCGTAAGTCGCAATGTCCCCTTCGTTCTGAAGGGTGAGGCTGATGTCGTCGAGCCCGTTCAACAGTCGCCAGCGGGCGTTCTCGTCGAGCTCGAAGTCGGCGGTGATTCCCTCGGCGAGAACCTGCCGCTTCTCCAGGTCAACGGTGATCTCGGCCGTCGGATCGGCCTCCGACAGGTCCCACAGCGCGTCGACGACCTTCTGGTCGAGGACGACGGTCAACAGACCGTTCTTCAGCGAGTTGCCGCGGAAGATGTCGGCGAACCGGGAGGAGATGACCGCCTTGAAGCCGAAGTTCTGCAGGGCCCAGACCGCGTGCTCGCGGGACGAGCCGGTGCCGAAGTCGGGGCCGGCCACCAGTACGGAGGCGCCACTGCGCTCGGGCCGGTTGAGGACGAAGTTCTCGTCCTTGCGCCAGGCCTCGAAGAGCCCGTCCTCGAAGCCGTCGCGGGTGACCTTCTTCAGCCAGTGCGCGGGGATGATCTGGTCGGTGTCGACGTTGCTGCGGCGCAGCGGGACGGCCCGGCCTGTGTGTGCGGTGAATGCTTCCATGGTTATCGGACTCCGGCGGGCGTACGGGCGTCGGACAGGTCTGCGGGCGAGGCCAGATGGCCCAGCACGGCGGTCGCGGCGGCGACCTGCGGGGAGACCAGGTGCGTGCGGCCGCCCTTGCCCTGCCTGCCCTCGAAGTTGCGGTTCGAGGTGGAGGCCGAGCGCTCACCGGGGGCCAGCTGGTCGGGGTTCATGCCGAGGCACATCGAGCAGCCCGCGTGCCGCCATTCGGCGCCGGCGGCCGTGAAGACCTTGTCCAGGCCCTCCTCGACGGCCTGCAGGGCGACCCGGACGGAGCCCGGGACGACCAGCATCCGTACGCCGTCGGCGACTTTGCGGCCGTCCATGATCGAGGCCACGTTGCGCAGGTCCTCGATCCGGCCGTTCGTGCAGGAACCTACGAAGACGGTGTCGACGCTGATCTCGCGCAGCGGCTGGCCGGCGGTCAACCCCATGTACTCCAGGGCCTTTTCGGCGGCGTTGCGCTCCGAGGCGTCCTCGTACGAAGAAGGGTCGGGGACGTTGGCCGACAGGGGCGCGCCCTGGCCGGGGTTGGTGCCCCAGGTGACGAACGGCGCGAGCTCCGCGGCCTCGATGACGACCTCGGCGTCGAAGACGGCGTCGTCGTCGGAGCGCAGGGTCTCCCAGTACGCCACCGCGGCGTCCCAGTCCGCGCCCTGGGGCGCGTGGTCGCGGCCCTGCAGGTAGTCGAAGGTGGTCCGGTCCGGGGCGATCATGCCCGCGCGGGCACCGGCCTCGATCGACATGTTGCAGATGGTCATCCGGGCCTCCATCGAGAGCTTCTCGATGGCGGAACCACGGTATTCGAGGATGTAGCCCTGGCCGCCGCCGGTGCCGATCCGGGTGATGATCGCCAGGATCAGGTCCTTGGCGGTGACGCTGTCGGGGAGTTCTCCCTCGACGGTGATCGCCATGGTCTTCGGCCGGGCCAGGGGAAGCGTCTGGGTGGCCAGGACGTGCTCGACCTGGCTGGTGCCGATACCGAAGGCCAGCGCACCGAACGCGCCGTGGGTGGAGGTGTGGGAGTCGCCGCAGACCACGGTGGTGCCGGGCTGGGTCAGGCCCAGCTGCGGGCCGACCACGTGCACGACGCCCTGTTCGACGTCGCCGAGCGAGTGCAGCCGGACGCCGAAGTCCGCGCAGTTCTTGCGCAGGGTCTCCAGTTGGACCCGGGAGACCGGGTCGGCGATCGGCTTGTCGATGTCGAGGGTCGGGGTGTTGTGGTCCTCGGTGGCGATGGTGAGGTCGAGGCGCCGTACGGGGCGTCCGGCCTGACGCAGGCCGTCGAACGCCTGCGGGCTGGTCACCTCGTGCAGCAGGTGCAGATCGATGAAGAGAAGGTCGGGCTCGCCCTCCGCGCGCCGGACGACGTGGTCGTCCCAGACCTTTTCCGCGAGTGTCCTACCCATCGCTTTCCCTCCGGCCGGCGTCTTCGCCGGCCCAACTAGAGATTCGGTGCGCCTCCGTCCGGACCCCCGAGCGGGGCGGCGGCTGCGGGCCGTTGTACGGCCGCACGTACAGGTTCGCAACTTCCGGAGAAAATTGAACTTGCGTTTCACAGAGTGAGACGCGAGTATCGTCGTATGGACAACTCTAGCGGCGTCGGCGTTCTCGACAAGGCAGCTCTGGTATTGAGCGCCCTGGAGTCCGGTCCGGCCACCCTCGCCGGGCTGGTCGCGGCGACAGGGCTCGCAAGGCCCACGGCTCATCGACTGGCCGTGGCACTGGAACACCACCGGATGGTGGCGAGGGACATGCAGGGCCGTTTCATTCTCGGCCCCCGGCTCGCGGAACTCGCGGCCGCGGCGGGCGAGGACCGGCTCCTGGCGACGGCAGGACCCGTTCTCACGCATCTGCGCGACATCACCGGCGAGAGCGCACAGCTCTACCGGCGGCAGGGCGACATGAGGATCTGCGTGGCGGCGGCGGAGCGTCTGTCCGGACTGCGGGACACCGTGCCGGTCGGCTCCACGCTCACGATGAAGGCGGGCTCCTCCGCCCAGATCCTGATGGCCTGGGAGGAGCCGGAGCGCCTGCACCGCGGCTTGCAGGGGGCCCGCTTCACGGCGACGGCCCTCTCCGGCGTACGGCGCCGCGGCTGGGCGCAGTCGATCGGTGAACGCGAGCCGGGCGTGGCCTCGGTCTCCGCACCGGTCCGCGGCCCGTCGAACCGGGTGGTCGCCGCGGTCTCCGTCTCCGGCCCGATCGAGCGGCTGACCCGCCACCCCGGGCGGATGCACGCCCAGGCGGTCATCGACTCGGCCGCGCGGCTGAGCGAGGCCCTGCGCCGCACCGGCTGAACCAGTAAGCGCACCACTTCCCCGAAGGCCGCTCCAGCGCCGTGGCGGCCCCCATCTTCATCCTGCTTCTTCCCTCCGGTGCTTACTCCCCGGACGCGCGACACCCGAACCGGTCCGCCGCCCGGCGGCCCCTCCGCAGGCCGGGAGCCGGTGAACTCTCCCCCGTACAGAGCTCGTCGGACACCGGCGCGGCCACCCTCATCCGCCTCGGTCACCCCGGTGAGATGGACCACCTCGCCCAACGGACCCGCACCGTGCGGCACGTTGCCTTGCGGCACACGAGAAAGGCCCTTCACCGAGGTGAAGGGCCTTTCCCTGTCGAGCTGTTGTACCCCCGACCGGATTCGAACCGGCGCTACTGCCGTGAGAGGGCAGCGTGCTAGGCCGCTACACAACGGGGGCTTGTTACTTCGGTCTTGCGCTGGGCTACCAGGACTCGAACCTAGAATGACGGTACCAGAAACCGTAGTGTTGCCAATTACACCATAGCCCATGGTGTTGCAAGTACCCCCGACCGGATTCGAACCGGCGCTACTGCCGTGAGAGGGCAGCGTGCTAGGCCGCTACACAACGGGGGCCCTAGCGATCCTGCATCAAGAACGTGGGTGCGACCCAGATGTTCTCGCGGGAAGGATCTGTACCCCCGACCGGATTCGAACCGGCGCTACTGCCGTGAGAGGGCAGCGTGCTAGGCCGCTACACAACGGGGGCTTGTTACTTCGATCTTGCGCTGGGCTACCAGGACTCGAACCTAGAATGACGGTACCAGAAACCGTAGTGTTGCCAATTACACCATAGCCCACTGAAACGCAACCCCTTGGGGGTTTCATTTCTGTCTGCGCTTCCCGGCCGGATCTTTCGGTCCACTCGGCGGCGCAGGAAGAACATTACCTGAAGGTGTCCGGCGCTCCAAAACGGGTATTGCCTGCCAGCAGACCGGGGAGCTCCTCCAGCCCGGTGATCCGCACAAGTTCCGGGCGCCCGCCGCGCCCTCGCCGGTCCAGCCAGATGCCGGTCAGGCCCGCGGCCACAGCACCGGCGGCGTCGATGTCGGGCTCGTCCCCGACGTAGACCACCTCGTGCGGATCAAGTTCCAGCGCCTCGCAGGCCGAGAGGAAGGCCCTGGCGTCCGGCTTGTAGACACCGAGCTCCCTCGCGCACAGCAGGACCTCGAAGCGGTCGCGCACGCCGAGGGCCCGCAGTTTGCGCTCCTGATGGTCGACGGAGGAGTTCGACAGGATCGCGTGCCGGTGGGTGCCGGCCAGCGCGTCGAGCACCGGCACCGTGTCGGGGAAGAGCTCCCAGGAGCTCTCGTAGTGCCCGACGTACCGGGTGAACCACGCATCGGCGTCCTCGTCGCTCAGCTCGGCGTCCAGGAAGTCCCGGACCCGGTCCCGGCAGTGCGCGTACCAGTCGGACTCCCCGGCGGCGACCCGCGCCCAGTGGGCGGAGGCGATGCGCATCCAGCGGTCGTGGTGGTCCTCGTCGCTGTCGGCCAGCCCCTCCGCCCGGAGATGCCGCAGCAGACCGTTGCGGTCCGAACCCGCGTAGTCGAAGATCGTGTCGTCCACGTCCCAGAGAACCGCGCGAATCGCCATGCTCACCAGCGTAGGCGCCCACGCTGCGCGGATGGTGGGCTTTGCTGTCCGCTGTCCGGGACCGCAGGCACGAAACGCTGGAGACGCCGGAGGCCGGGCTCCCGTGGGAACCCGGCCTCCGGACTGCGTACGACGGTTACGCGGCGAGCTTGGCCAGCGCGGCGTCGATGCGGGCGATCGTCTTCTCGCGTCCCAGGATCTCCAGGGACTCGAAGAGCGGCAGACCGACCGTGCGGCCGGTGACGGCGACGCGGACCGGGGCCTGGGCCTTGCCGAGCTTCAGGCCGTGCTTCTCGCCGGCGGTGAGGACGGCCGTCTTGAGCGCCTCGGCGTTCCACTCGGCGGCGGTCAGCTCGGCGCGGGCCGTGACGAGCAGGGCGTCGGAGCCCTCCTTCATGGCCTTCGTCCAGGACGCCTCGTCGTGGACGGGCTCGTCCAGGAAGAGGAAGTCGACGTTGGCCGTGATGTCCGAGAGGACCGTGACGCGGGTCTGCGCGTGCGGGGCGATCTCGGCGAACTGCCCCGCGTCGAAGGCCTCGGGCGCCCAGGGGGCGAACGGGGCCTTCAGCCACGGGCCGCAGGCCTCGGTGAAGGCCTTCACGTCGAGCATGCGCAGGTGCTCGGCGTTGATGTGCTCGGCCTTCTTCAGGTCGAAGCGCGCCGGGTTGGCGTTGACGTCGGCGATGTCGAACGCGGCCACCAGCTCGTCGCGGCCGAAGATGTCGCGGTCCTCGGCGATCGACCAGCCGAGCAGCGAGAGGTAGTTCAGCAGCCCCTCGGGCAGGAAGCCGCGCTCGCGGTAGAGGTTGAGCGAGGCCTGCGGGTCGCGCTTGGAGAGCTTCTTGTTGCCCTCCCCCATGACGTAGGGGAGGTGGCCGAAGGCGGGGGTGTCCTTGGCGATGCCCAGCTCGATGAGCGCCCTGTAGAGGGCGATCTGCCGCGGGGTGGAGGAGAGCAGGTCCTCGCCGCGCAGGACGTGGGTGATCTCCATCAGCGCGTCGTCGACCGGGTTGACCAGCGTGTACAGGGGAGCGCCGTTGGCACGGACGATGCCGTAGTCGGGGACGTTCTCCGGCTGGACGGTGATGTCGCCGCGGACGAGGTCGGTGAAGGTGATCGCCTCGTCGGGCATCCGGAAGCGCACGATGGAGGTCCGGCCCTCGGCCTCGTACGCCGCGGTCTGCTCGGCGGTCAGCGCGCGGCAGTGGCCGTCGTAGCCCGACGGCTTGCCGGCGGCGCGGGCGGCGTCACGGCGGGTGTCGAGCTCCTCGGTGGTGCAGTAGCAGTGGTACGCGTGACCGGCGGCCAGGAGCTTCTCGGCGACGTCCTTGTAGAGGTCCATGCGCTGCGACTGGCGGTACGGGGCGTGCGGGCCGCCGATCTCGGGGCCCTCGTCCCAGTCCATGCCGAGCCAGCGCATCGAGTCGAGCAGCTGCTCGTAGGACTCCTCGGAGTCGCGGGCCGCGTCGGTGTCCTCGATACGGAAGACCAGGGTGCCCTGGTGGTGCCGGGCGAAGGCCCAGTTGAAGAGAGCTGTCCGGACCAGGCCCACGTGGGGGTTGCCGGTCGGGGAGGGACAGAAACGTACGCGATGGGGTTTCCCCTGCTCGAGCGGAGCCGAGAGCTTGGGGACAGGTCCGTTAACCACGCTTGATCACCTTGTTGGTGAGAGTGCCGATGCCTTCGATGGTGACGGCGACTTCGTCGCCGACGTGCAGGGGTCCGACCCCTGCGGGGGTTCCGGTGAGGATCACGTCGCCCGGGAGCAGCGTCATGGCTTCCGTGATGTGGACGATCAGGTCCTCGATCGAGCGGATCATGTCGCCCGTGCGGCCCAGCTGGCGCTGCTCGCCGTTGACCGTCGCCTGGACGGCCAGGTCGCGGGGGTCGAGGTCGGTCTCCACCCAGGGGCCCAGCGGGCAGGACGTGTCGAAGCCCTTGGCCCGGCCCCACTGCTTCTCGCGCTTCTGGGCGTCACGGGCCGTGACGTCGTTGGCGCAGGTGTAGCCGAAGATGACGTCCTTGACACGCTCACGCGGAACTTCGCGGCACATCCGTCCGATGACCACGGCCAGTTCGGCCTCGTGGTGCAGTTCGTCGGAGAAGGAGGGGTACTCGATGGCGTCGCCGGAGCCGATCACCGAGGTGGTGGGCTTGAGGAAGACGACGGGGACATCCGGGACCTCGTTGCCGAGCTCGGCGGCGTGTTCCGCGTAGTTGCGGCCGATGGCCACGACCTTGTTGGGGAGCACGGGGGGCAGCAGCCGGACCTTGCTCAGCGGAACCTTGGTCCCGGAGAGCTCGAAGTCGGTGTACGGGATGCCCTTGATGATGTCGAGGACGAGGCTGTCGGGACTGTCGCCCTCGACCGCGCCGAAGGCGACATTGCCGTCGATGGAGAACCTGGCGATGCGCACGGGATGCTGTCGCCCCTCACTTGCTGGCTGGCTGGCTGAAGACTGACGCTCCAGGCTAGCGCCTGGCCCGGCGAGCTTTGCCCCGATAGGAGCGCCGTCCGGTGCGTGCGGCCGCAGGGCGGACCGAGCCTGCCCGGCCGGATGTCGACGCGGCGAGGGGGACAGCCGCGCGCGTCAGCCTGCGGCTGCGGCGGGTGCTTCCATGAGGATGGTGCGGCGGGGGTTGGCCGTCTGGGTGGGCAGGTCGACGGAATGCTCCGGCTGCTCCGGCGTGTGCAGCACCACGGCGTCCTCGAGGTGCGCCAGCGTGGTGCGCCGGGGGTTGGCAATGTTGCGGAACATCATCGTCGTCTTCATCTGCCGTGTGGACCCTTGTCGCTGGGGCGCCGCCCGGAGGGGCGCCGGTTGTCGGATTCGCTATCCCTGTAAAGCGTCAGGCTAAACATCCGATTCCCCGTGGGTGCGGGGAAGAGACGTCGATCATCATGTGAGTTTGCTCACGAAGTTACCGACAAATGAACCATTGCGGACAGTCGATCACCTGAAGCAAAGCAGACATTACGGCACTGAATCTGCCATTCCGCTCCCGATCATGTCGACTGGGACACCGCCCGCCCCCAGGGGGTGCACCCCCAATGTTCCGATTTACCCCTGAACGCTCTCCACGGCTTGTCACTCAGCCATCACAGAATGTCACACAGGTCACAGCCCGGTACGTGGGCCTTGTTGGAGATCCTCCACTGTGCTGAAATTCCACGCACCGCCGCGGGTTTCAGGCCCGGCGCGCAGGGGCGCAACGCAGCGCCGAGTGGCGGCGGGAGGGGGAAGTACGCCGGTCACTCACGACCACCATGGGGCGCGTCCAGCGCCCCACGACGCCGACACCGTCCCGCCCGAACACGTGGTGGGACGCCTGGTCCAGAGGTTGCGACGCTAGTGCAGGGACGTTTCAAGAGGGATGGCAGTGCTCCGGCGGAACAGGAGCCGCGCGGCGGGACCGACCGCGGTTCCTCGCCCCAGCACGCCCAGAACCCCGGGCCGGCCGTAGCCGGCGGCAGTGGTGACCGCGCGCAGCGCTCGGGTACGACGAGCAGCAGCGGCGCGGACCCGGCCACGCCTCTCAAACCCGCGGGGCCGGTCGGCACCGGCTCACGCATAGCCCTGCGCAACTGGCGCATCAGCACCCGCCTTGTCTCCCTCCTCGCCCTTCCCGTGGTCGCCGCGACCACGCTGGGCGGACTGCGGATCAACGAGTCCATGAACGACATGGAACAGCTGGAGCACATGCAGCTGCTGACTCAGATGACCAAGCAGGCGACCGCGCTCGCCAAGGCGCTCCAGCAGGAGCGCGACGAGTCGGCCGGCCCCCTGGCGAACGGCGCGAAGCCCACCGACTTCAAGGTCACCACGCCTCGGAAGCAGACCGACCGGGCCAAGGACGCGTTCTTCGACGCGGCCGACGAGATCGGCACCTCGCAGACCGACGAGGCGATGGAGGGCATCCACTCCAGCGTCAGCCAGATCGCCACCCAGCTCGGCGAGCTCAGCAGTATCCGCAAGGACGCGTACGCCGAGGGCGCCCCGAGCCTCAGCACGGTCGACCAGTACAGCCAGCTGATCACCGCGCTGCTGGGCCTCTCCCAGGACATGGCGCAGGCCACCAGCAGCCCGGACATGATCAAGCGGACCCGCGCCCTGGCGGCGTTCTCCTCCGCCAAGGAGTACGCCTCCGTCCAGCGCGCGATCATCGCCGCGGCACTGCCGGGCGGCGACAGCACCGAGACGCACCTCAACGACAACGACAAGATTTTCGGCGCCGCCGCCAACCGCAAGGAGACCCTGGCCCTCCAGACGTTCGGCACGACCTACACGGCCACGGGTAGCAGTGCCTCCGAGCTGACGGACTCGCTCGAGAACGGCAACCCCGAGATCAAGGCCGCGGACATGTACGCGAAGCAGGTGCTCGACAGCCCGCTGGGCCTGGAGGGCCGCAAGCCCCGCACGTACATGGACTGGTTCGACCAGAGCTCCAACAAGATCTCTGCCATGAACACCATCGAGGCGACCCTCCTCGGCGAGATGGAGGGCAAGGCCCGCGAGCTCCGTGAGGCCTCCCAGCGCGACGCCATCCTCAACGGTGCGGTCATCCTCATCGTCCTCGGTGTCTCCCTGGTCGGCGCCTTCGTCGTGGCCCGGTCCATGATCCGTTCGCTGCGGCGACTGCAGGACACCGCGACCCGGGTCGCCCAGGACCGGCTGCCCGAGCTCGTCAAGCAGCTCTCCGAGACCGACCCGCAGGACGTCGACACCTCGGTGGAGTCGGTCGGTGTGCACTCCCGGGACGAGATCGGCAAGGTGGCCGCGGCGTTCGACGACGTGCACCGCGAGGCGGTCCGACTGGCCGCCGAGCAGGCGCTGCTGCGAGGCAACGTCAACGCGATGTTCACCAACCTCTCGCGCCGCAGCCAGGGCCTCATCCAGCGTCAGCTCTCGCTCATCTCCGAACTGGAGTCGCGCGAGGCCGACCCGGACCAGCTGTCCTCCCTCTTCAAGCTCGACCACCTCGCGACCCGTATGCGCCGTAACGGCGAAAACCTGCTCGTCCTCGCGGGCGAGGAGCCGGGCCGCCGCTGGACCCGTCCGGTGCCGCTCGTCGACGTGCTCCGCGCCGCAGCATCCGAGGTGGAGCAGTACGAGCGCATCGAACTGGCCGCGGTGCCCGCCACCGAAGTGGCCGGCCGCGTCGTCAACGACCTCGTGCACCTCCTCGCCGAGCTGCTGGAGAACGCGACGTCGTTCTCCTCGCCCCAGACGAAGGTCCGGGTCACCGGTCACGCGCTGCCCGACGGGCGTGTGCTCGTCGAGATCCACGACACGGGTATCGGCCTCTCCCCCGAGGACCTCGCGGCGATCAACGAGCGGCTCGCATCGCCGCCCACCGTGGACGTCTCCGTGTCCCGCCGCATGGGTCTGTTCGTGGTCGGCCGGCTGTCCCTGCGTCACGGCATCCGGATCCAGCTGCGTCCCTCCGACTCCGGCGGTACGACCGCACTGGTCATGCTGCCCATGGAGGTCGCGCACGGCGGCAAGCAGCCGCAGTCCAAGCAGGGTCAGGGCCCGCAGGGCGGTTCTCCCGGTGGTCTCCTCGCCGGCGGCTCCGGTGCGGGCGCGGGTCAGCGTCCCGGCCTTGCGGGTTCCCCGGCCGCTCCTCCCGCCAAGGGCCTGGGTTCAGGTCAGCAGCGCGGGCAGGTCGGCACGGGCTCGGGCCCGCGGGCGGCGCTGCCCGCGCGCGACGGCGGCCCTCAGGGTCCCGGCAACGGTCCGCAGGGCCCCGGCCGCCCGAACCAGCCGCAGGGCGGCGCCTTCGGCGGCGGTGCCCGGACGGGCGCGCGCGGTCAGCAGGAGGCTCCCGGCCGTACGGACTCGGGCCAGCCCAATCTGTTCGGTCACACGGGTCCGGCCCAGCCCGGTCCGCAGGGCCGCCAGAGCGGTCCGCCCGCCCGGCAGACCCCTCAGCCGCAGCAGGCACGTAACGAGCAGGCCGGCTTCCAGCAGCCCGGCGGCCCCGGCCGTCAGCTGCCGGCGTCCGGCGGTCCGCGGGCCGAGCTGCCCGGTGGCAACCCGCAGCCGCAGCGTCCGCAGAGCGCGAGCTGGGGCGTCGAGGAGCAGGGTGCTTCCCGGCGTACTCCGCCGGACACGCCGCGCGGTCACGAGGAGCCGGACTCCGGCCGGTTCGCCCGCCCGGGCAGCTCCGCTCCCCACCAGCCGTTCAACGCGCCGAACCAGCGTCCGCCGATGAACGACCGCCAGGGCCCCGGCGCCACGTCCGAGTTCGCCCGCCCGGACTTCTCCGCGCCGCAGGCGCCGGACCCGGCGAGCACCGCGCAGTTCGCCCGCCCCGACTTCAACGCCCCGTCGCCACAGAACCAGGGCTACGGCGCCCAGGCCCCGCAGCACCAGCAGATGCCCGCACCGCACCGGCAGGACAACGCCGACTTCGGTGCACCGCGTCCGGCGCTGCCGCAGCAGCCCGAGGCGCTGCCGCCCGCCGGTCCGGGTGACGGGCGTACGCCGCTGTACGACACGCTGGAGACGAACTGGTTCCACGGCCCGGGGCAGGGCGGCGCTCAGCCGCCCGCAGCCGAGCCGCAGGCACCGTCGGCTCCGGAGCCCGTCGGCACCCCGGCTCCGCCCATGCCCCGGCGTGGTGCGGCCGATGCCGGCGTCACCAGCTCCTGGCGCGCCTCGCCCAACGACGAGCTCACGCGCCAGGCCGAGCGGGTCAAGAAGCCCGCTGCGGGCGGGATCACCACCTCCGGGCTGCCGCGCCGGGTTCCGCGTGCCAATTTGGTGCCGGGCACTGCTCAGCAGCAGAATCATCAGTCCGGACCTCAGGTTTCGCGTGCGCCCGATGACGTACGCGGCCGTCTGACCAATCTCCGCCGGGGCATCCAGCAGGGACGACAGGCCAACAACGGCCCGTCTACCGGCAGTTTCCAACTCGGCCCCACTCACCAGCAGGAGCGTTAGTTGAGCCCCATGAGTCAGGCCGCGCAGAATCTGAACTGGCTGATCACCAACTTCGTGGACAACACCCCTGGGGTGTCCCACACGGTGGTGGTCTCCGCGGATGGCCTGCTGCTGGCAATGTCCGAAGGTTTCCCGCGCGACCGCGCCGATCAGCTGGCGGCAGTCGCCTCCGGTCTGACGTCGCTCACCGCGGGTGCCTCCCGGATCTTCGAAGGCGGCGCCGTGAGCCAGACCGTTGTGGAGATGGAGCGAGGGTTCCTTTTCCTCATGTCCGTCTCGGACGGTTCGTCTCTGGCCGTTCTCGCCCACCCGGACGCGGACATCGGCCTGGTCGGGTACGAGATGGCACTCCTCGTCGACCGCGCGGGGTCCGTACTCACCCCTGACCTCCGCGCCGAACTACAAGGCAGTCTGCTCCACTAGGCGGCCATGCAGCAGACCCCTGACACGATCCCCCCAGGTACTACTCGAAACCCTCACCCGTCCGGCCGCTTAAGACCCCCCACCGGCCCTTCCCGACGGCAAGGCGACACCCTGCTGTCACGCCCGGAGGATTCATGACCCCGCCACCCGCCTCACCTGATCCGTACGGCGCACTGCACCACGCGTCGTACGACGGTGAAGGCGACCAGCCGCTGGTCCGACCGTACGCAATGACCGGCGGCCGGACCCGGCCGCGCTACCAGCTCGCGATAGAGGCTCTGGTCAGCACCACAGCCGACCCCGCTCACCTCGGGACACTGCTTCCCGAGCACCAGCGGATCTGCCACCTCTGCCGTGAGGTCAAGTCGGTGGCCGAGGTTTCGGCCCTGCTGTCCATGCCCCTGGGCGTGGCCAGGATCCTGGTGGCGGACCTGGCGGAAGCCGGCATGGTGGCCATCCACCAGCCGGGCAATGGAGAGGCCGGCGGCGCGCCGGATGTGACACTGCTCGAAAGGGTGCTCAGTGGACTTCGCAAGCTCTAGCGGCGGGACAGCCCGCGCAACCACCTCGGCGAAGATCGTGGTGGCAGGGGGCTTCGGCGTGGGTAAGACCACGTTTGTCGGTGCCGTTTCGGAGATCAACCCGCTGCGCACCGAAGCCGTGATGACGTCCGCGTCCGCGGGCATCGACGACCTGACCCACACCGGGGACAAGACCACCACCACGGTGGCCATGGACTTCGGCCGCATCACCCTGGACCAGGACCTGATCCTGTACCTGTTCGGCACCCCCGGACAGGACCGCTTCTGGTTCATGTGGGACGACCTGGTCCGCGGCGCCATCGGCGCCGTCGTCCTCGTCGACACCCGCCGACTCGCCGACTGCTTCCCCGCAGTCGACTACTTCGAGAACAGCGGACTCCCCTTCGTCATCGCCCTCAACGGCTTCGACGGACACCAGCCCTACACCCCGGACGAGGTGCGCGAGGCCCTGCAGATCGGCCCCGACACCCCGATCCTGACGACGGACGCCCGTCACCGTGCAGATGCGAAGAGCGGTCTGATCACGCTGGTGGAGCACGCGTTGATGGCGCGGCTCAAGTAGCGCGAAGTCGGTATTGATCTACGGAAGTTGCTGTAGTCAAGCGGGGGCGGCCTGTGTCCTTTGACACGATCCGCCCCCGTGTTCATAACATTTCGACAGAGAATTGCACCGGCATCGATACCCGACGCATCCGAGCAGTACCACTGTGCTCACATGAGCCCCGCCTTTTGACGGGGCTCGTTCTTTATGCCCGTTTTATCTGACGCCTGCGTCACCCGGAATCAGTCATTCCGACTGTTTGGAACGCGGCCGCTCCGCGTGCTGCAATGCGTCGAACTACCGAGTAATACGGCCCTGAACGAATAATCCGGCACAACGTAGGTGCCGACGCCGAGAGGTTGTTGGTCGAGTGAGGCGAAGCAACGAGGGCTCCGCTGCGCAGCCGGAGCGGGGCAATTTCACCCCGCCGCCGCGCGCTGCGGTGTCGCCTGCGGAGATATCCGAGGCGGAACCGGCAGGTGGCAGCACCAGTCGGCTGTCCCCGCGCAACTGGCGGGTGCCCACCCGGCTGAACGCGATTCTCCTGATTCCCGCACTGGTCGGCCTGGTCATGGGCGGCTTCCAGGTGAAGGGGTCCGTCGACAGGTGGAACGAGGCCCAGGACGCCGAGAAGACGGCGCAGGTCGTCCGCGCGGCCGCGGAGTACGGTCAGGCGCTGCTCAACGAGCGCGACCTCACCGCCCAGCCGTTGCTGTCCAACGAGCGCACGGCCCCCGAGGTCGAGGACGCCCGCGCCACCACTGACGAAGCGGCGGCGAAGTTCGACACCGCCGTGCAGGGCATGCCGGACAAGGAAGGGCTCGACCGCCGCCTCAAGCTGTTCAAGGTGGAGGAGCCGCTTCTCCCCGAGCTGCGCAAGGCCGCCTACGCCGAGGCCATGGACCCGGTGAAGACGGAAGAGGGCTACACCAAGGTCCAGCACTCGCTGATGGAGTTCTCCAACGAGCTCGGCCTGGGCAGCAGCAACATCACCACCTACGGCCGGACCGTGTACGCGATCGAGCTGGCCAAGGCTGCCGAATCGCTTCAGCGCTCCATCGGTATGCACCTGCTGGTTCGCCCCAGCCAGAAGGACGCCACCTTCGACGCCCAGGTCAAGGCGTTCGGCTCGTACAACTACCTGGAGCAGATCGCCCTCGGCGAGTTCGTCTCCGGTGGTACCGAGGCCGACGTGGCGCGGCTCAAGGAAGTCATGGCCGGCAAGGCCGCCGAGGGCGCCAAGCAGCTCAAGGCCGCCAAGGAGCAGGCCGCGGCCACCGGTCAGCCCTTCGTGACACCGCCGAGCGTCGACGGTTCGGTCTTCGACGGCATGGCCCAGCAGATCGGCCAGGGCCAGCGCCCGGAGGACCTCCGGAAGAAGGGGATCACCCCCGAGACCTGGATGGCCGCCGCCACCGCCAAGTTCGACGGCTACACCACCGTCGAGGACGAGCTCGTCGACAAGGCGGTCACCGAGGCCGCGGACATCTCGTCCAGCGCCCGGAACGACGCCATCGTCAACGCCGCGATCGTGATCATCTCGCTGCTGGCCGCCTTCATCATCGCGGGCCTCATGGCCCGCCAGATGAGCCGCGCGATGCGCCAGCTGCGTACCGCCGCGTTCGGTATCGCCGAGCAGCGCCTGCCGATGCTCGTCGACCAGTTGTCGCGTACCGAGCCCGGCCGGGTGGACACCCGGGTGCAGCCGATCCCGATCACCACCCAGGACGAGATCGGCGAGGTCGCCCGCGCCTTCGACCAGGTGCACCGTGAGGCGGTCCGGCTCGCATCCGAGCAGGCCATGCTGCGGGGCAACGTCAACGCGATCTTCACCAACCTGTCGCGCCGCAACCAGTCGCTCATCGAGGGCCAGCTGACCCTCATCACCGACCTGGAGAACAACGAGGCCGACCCGGACCAGCTGGAGAGCCTCTTCAAGCTGGACCACCTGGCGACCCGTATGCGCCGCAACGGTGAGAACCTCCTGGTTCTCGCCGGCGAGGAGCCCGGCCGCCGCTGGAACCAGCCGGTTCCGCTGGTCGACGTCCTGCGCGCCGCCTCCTCCGAGGTGGAGTCCTACGAGCGCATCGAGCTCACCGGTGTTCCGGAGAGCGAGATCCACGGCCAGGCCGTGACCGACCTCGTGCACCTGCTGGCCGAGCTGCTGGAGAACGCCACCACGTTCTCCTCGCCGCAGACCAAGGTGCGCGTCACCGCGACCCGGCTGCCCGACGGCCGTGTCATGGTCGAGATCCACGACAAGGGAATCGGCCTCACCGCCGAGGACTTCGCCGACATCAACCACAAGCTGGCCAACCCGCCGACCGTGGACGCCGCGGTGTCCCAGCGCATGGGTCTGTTCGTGGTCGGCCGGCTTGCCGACCGGCACGGCGTCCGCGTCCAGCTCCGCCCCTCGGGGGAGCAGGCGGGCACCACGTCGCTGGTCATGCTGCCGGACGCGATCACCCATGGTGGCGGTGGCGAGTCGGCGCCGCAGGGCGACTTCACCGTCTCCTCCATCATTCCCGAGCAGCAGCAGCCGCAGTCGTTCGAGATGCCCGCGCACCACGCTCCGATGCGTACGGCGGCGGAGCTCGGCTTCGACGACTCGCGGTACGACACCCCGGCTGCGGACTCCCCGCAGCTCGACCCGGTCGGCCGCTCGCTGATGCGTGAGGAGCGCCGGGCCGCGCTGGAGGCGCAGACCGGACCCGAGCATCCCGTGTTCCAGGACAACGGCGCGGGACAGCAGGGCTTCGCCCAGGACCAGTACGGCCAGGAGCAGTACGCGCCCGAGCAGTACGCCCCGGAGCAGCAGGGCTACGCACAGCCCGGATACGACGGCGGCTACGAGCAGTACGGCGCCGAGGGTGGCTACCAGCAGCCCCAGCAGGGCTATGCGGAAGCTTCGTACGCCGCACCGGAGCACCAGCAGGAGCAGTACGCCGATCAGTTCGCCCCTCAGTCCGACCAGCCCCACCAGGGCGAATGGGCCGATCAGGGCGGATACCAGGGCGGGTACGAGCCGCTCGCACAGCCCGAAGCGGAATCTCTCCCGAGCGCTCCCGCCGAGCCGCAGGAGCGCGTAGGCTTCGACCGTCCGGGGCCCACCCCGAACAACGGTCACGACCTGACGACCGCGGGTCTCCCGCGCCGGGGCGCGGGCCAGCAGCACTGGCAGCCCACCGGCCGCGGAAACGATCAGCCTGCGGTGGCGGAACAGCAGCAGCGACCGCCGAAGCAGCAGGAGAAGCCCCAACCGCCGCAGACAGCACCGGCGACCGGGAAGGGCCCCGACGACTGGCGCTCGGCCAACGACGAGCGCTGGGAGCGGGCGGAGAAGCTCAAGGATCCGAAGGCGGGCGGAATCACCCCGTCCGGTCTCCCCCGGCGCGTACCCAAGGCCAATCTGGTCGAGGGAACGGCCGAGCAGACCCAGCAGGGCGGCCCACAGGTCTCCCGTGCCCCCGAGGACATACGTGGCAGGCTGAGCAATCTGCGACGTGGTGTGCAGCGGGGACGTACCGCGGGGCCGGACACAAGTAATACCTACAACCAGGAGCGTTAGTGTGAGCCCGATGAGCCAGGCGGCGCAGAATCTGAACTGGTTGATCACCAACTTCGTGGACAACACCCCTGGGGTGTCGCACACGGTGGTGGTCTCCGCCGACGGACTCCTGCTGGCGATGTCCGAGGGTTTCCCGCGCGACCGCGCCGATCAGCTGGCGGCAGTCGCCTCCGGTCTGACGTCGCTGACCGCGGGTGCCTCCCGGATCTTCGAGGGCGGCGCCGTCAATCAGACCGTTGTGGAGATGGAGCGGGGATTCCTCTTCATCATGTCCATCTCTGACGGATCTTCACTTGCCGTCCTCGCCCACCCGGACGCCGATATCGGTCTGGTTGGGTACGAAATGGCACTTCTTGTAGACCGTGCAGGAAGTGTTCTCACCCCGGATCTTCGCGCCGAGCTCCAGGGAAGTCTTCTTAACTGACAGACAGACAGTGCGTTTCTCGTCACCGCGCCATAAGGTGCGGTGGCGCGGCACCACTGGGATGGCGACCGGCAGTCGGAGGAGGAAACGTGGCAGCACCCACAGGCGGACACCCGTACGAGGGTGGTCGGCGGGTTCCGGGTGAGCAGGGTGATAACCGCTTCAACCACCCCTCCACGCCCGGCAGACAGGGTTCGCAAGAGCCTTACCAGCCTTATCAGCCCTACCAGCAGCCCCAGCAGCCGCCGCAGGGCGCGCAGGGGGGCGGCTGGCCGCAGCAACAGCCCCAGCAACCGGGATCCGGGTGGCCGCAGCAGCAGCCGCCGCAGCGCTACGACGCACCGCCGTCGCGCATCCAGCCCGTCCAGCGGCAGGCGCCCGAGCCGTCGAAGCCCGCGGCGCACAACCCGCTGGTCCGGCCGTACGCCATGACCGGTGGCCGGACCCGGCCGCGGTACCAGCTCGCCATCGAGGCACTGGTCAGCACCACGGCCGATCCGTCGAGGCTCCAAGGGCAACTGCCCGAGCACCAGCGGATCTGCCGGCTCTGCATCGAGATCAAGTCGGTCGCCGAGGTTTCGGCCCTTCTCTCGATCCCTCTCGGCGTTGCCCGGATCCTCGTCGCCGACCTGGCCGAGGCCGGACTCGTCGCTATCCATCAGCCCGGCGGCGACGAGGCCGCCGGCGGCCAGCCGGCCGTGACACTGCTCGAAAGGGTGCTCAGTGGACTTCGCAAGCTCTAGCGGCGGAGCGGCCCGCTCCACCACCTCGGCAAAAATCGTGGTGGCAGGGGGCTTCGGCGTGGGTAAGACCACGTTTGTCGGTGCCGTTTCGGAGATCAACCCGCTGCGCACCGAAGCCGTGATGACGTC
>NZ_JBEXDB010000024.1:0-108273 GCF_040605575.1 Streptomyces sp. NPDC005566
AATTGACCTTGCGCTGGGCGACGATCGGTACTCCGCACCCGCGGGTGCAACGGCCCTTCGGTGCGTACGGGGTCAGGCGAGCGGTCCGGTCACCGCCTCCGCGGTGGCGACCAGCTTCCCTTCCCGAACGAAGGCGTCGGCGGCTGCCAGGTCGGGCGAGAGGAAGCGGTCGGGGCCCGGCCCTTGGACACCGGCGGCACGCAGCGCCTCGATGACGGCCAGCGAGGCGGGCGCGGGGGCCAGCCCCTGGGCGGCGCGCAGTTCGACGGCGCGCGTGGCCGCGTACAGCTCGACGGCGACGATCCGCGCGAGGTTGGTGACGGCGGTACGGAGCTTGCGCGCGGCCGACCAGCCCATGGAGACGTGGTCCTCCTGCATCGCGGAGGAGGGGATCGAGTCGACGGACGCGGGAACCGCGAGCCGCTTCATCTCGCTGACCAGGGCGGCCTGCGTGTACTGGGCGATCATCAGCCCGGAGTCGACTCCGGCGTCGTCGGCGAGGAACGGCGGCAGACCGTGCGAGCGGTTCTTGTCCAGGAGCCGGTCGGTGCGGCGCTCGGTGATCGAGCCGAGGTCGGCGGCGACGATCGCCAGGAAGTCGAGCACGTACGCGACGGGCGCACCGTGGAAGTTGCCGTTGGACTCCACGCGGCCGTCCGGGAGCACGACGGGGTTGTCGACGGAGGAGGCCAGCTCACGGTCCGCGACGAGCCGCCCGTGCGTGAGGGTGTCGCGTCCCGCTCCGTTGACCTGGGGTGCGCAGCGTACGGAGTAGGCGTCCTGGACGCGGGGCGCGTCGTCCTGGTGGTGGCCGGTGAGGCCGGATCCGGCCAGCACCCGCAGCATGTTGTCGGCGGAGGCGCCCTGGCCCGGGTGGGGGCGGATGGCGTGGAGCTCGGGGGCGAGGACCTTCTCCGTGCCGAGGAGGCCTTCCAGGGAGAGCGCGGCGGTGATGTCCGCGGCGGTGTAGAGGTTCTTCAGGTCGGCGAGGGCCATGACGAGCATCCCGAGCATGCCGTCGGTGCCGTTGAGCAGGGCGAGGCCCTCCTTCTCGCGCAGCTCGACGGGCGTGATGCCGTGCTCGGCGAGGAGCTCACCGGCAGGGCGTACGACGCCGTCGGGGCCCTCCGCGTCGCCCTCGCCCATGAGGGTCAGGGCGCAGTGCGAGAGCGGGGCCAGGTCGCCGGAGCAGCCGAGCGAGCCGTATTCGTGCACGACGGGGGTGATGCCCGCGTTGAGCACGTCCGCCATGGTCTGCGCGACCTGGGGGCGTACGCCGGTGTGCCCGGAGGCGAGCGTCTTCAGCCTCAGGAACATCAGCGCCCGCACGACCTCGCGCTCCACGTGGGGGCCCATGCCCGCCGCGTGCGAGCGCACGATGTTGCGCTGCAGCTGCGCCCGGAGGTCCGGGCTGATGTGCCGGCTGGCGAGGGCGCCGAAGCCGGTGGAGACGCCGTAGACCGGCTCGGGCTTGGCGGCGAGCGCGTCGACGATCTCCCGGGCGGCGGCGAGGGCGTCGACGGCGTCCTGCGAGAGCTCGACACGGGCGCCCTCGCGGGCCACGGCGATGACGTCCTCGGCGGTGGTACCGGACGTCCCCACCACGACTGTATGCATATCCATATTCAGAAGCGTACGGACTGAATCTCGACATGTCACTAGTGGTCGTACGGTTGACCCCTTACCGATCCGGCAACCCGCTCTCGGGAGGCGGACTGCCGCGCAGCCTCCGGCGGTCGTGCGGCGACTTCGGCGGCGAGTCGGCGAGGCGGATCACCTCACCGTCGCGCCCCGCCACCACCGGCCTCCGGGAATGCGCCGCCTTGGCCTGGTACTGGGCCGCGTCGGCGAGCCGGAAGAGCCGGCGCGCGGAGCGTACGGGGCCGATCTCGTCGCCGGTCGAGGCGACCCCGCAGGCGACCCCGTTGCCGAGCTCCAGGGCGACGGCCCGCGCGCAGAGCTCCTCGGAGACCCGGACCACGTCGTCCGCCGTGGGCCCTACGGTCAGCAGGCAGAACTCGTCGCCGCCCAGCCGTGCCGCCAACGCCCCGGGAAGCATCGCCCCGCAGAGCGAGAGCACAGAGCCGAAACGTTCCAGCAGGCGGTCGCCGACCGCATGGCCATGGGTGTCGTTGACCGCCTTGAGGCCGTTCAGGTCGCAGACGACCAGGCTCACCACGGCATCCTCCGTACGGTGCCGCTCCACCGCCTCGTCGAGCCGGAGGTCGACGGCGCGACGGTTGGCGAGCCCGGTCAGCGGGTCGGTGAAGGCCAGCTTGCGGACCTCCTCCAGACGCTCGGTCTGGGCGATGCCCGCCGCGACGACGGCGGCCAGCACGGTGGCGAAGTCCGCGTCGTCCCGGTCGAACACCCGCGCACCGGCCGGACGCGCCACATACAGCTCGCCCCATGCCCTCCCGTGCAGCACGATCGGCGCCACCACGCAGCAGCCCCGCCCCCGCCGCCGCAGGGCCGCGACCCGCTGGTGGCAGTACGGGCGGGCGCCCCGGGCCGGGGCTCCGGCGGCCGGGCTGCCGTCGGCGGTCTCCACCCAGGCGTCCGGCTCGCCGCCGCCCGCCCAGCGCTCGTGCAGGAACTCGGTGATCTCCGGGAACTGATGGACGGGGTAGGCCTCCTCGTCGGGGTACTCCTCCTCCCCCTCGGCCCGCTCCCCCGCGTTCACCAGCACCCGCAGCCTGCCCCGGTCCCGCTCCCACACGGACAGGGCCGCGAAGCTGCCGCCCAGCGCCTCGCACGCGCCCAGCGCCGCGGCCCGCCAGGACTCGCGCGAGGTGTAGGCCGCCGCCATGGTCTGCGCCAGCGAAACCACGGCGCGCAGCCGCTCATCATCACCGCCCATCACCACAGCTTAGGGAGGTTTGTGATGATTTGATCAGTTGACAGCGCGGATGATCTTCAGAGCGCTCCGCCGGGCGCGGCCGTCACTCACCCGGCCAGTTCGGCTTCCGCTTCTCGTTGAACGCGGCCACGCCCTCGGCCCGGTCCCCGGAGAAGGCAACCGACCGCCAGGCCGCGTCCTCGACCTCGAGCCCCGCCCGCAGATCCAAACCCTGGCCGAGCCGCAGGGCCCGCTTCGCGGCGCGGAGACCCACCGGGGAGTTGACGGCGATCCGGCCGCCGAGCGCCAGCGCCTCGTCCCGGTCCAGGCCCGCGTCGACCAGCTCGTCCACCAGCCCCAGCTCACGCGCCTCGGCCGCCTCCACCCGCCGCGCGGAGAAGACCAGCTCCGCCGCGCGCGCAGCGCCGACCCGGCGGGGCAGCAACTGCGTACCGCCGCCGCCGGGAATGACACCGACGGACACCTCGGGCAGTCCGACCACGGCCGTGCGGTCGGCCACGATCACATCGCAGGCCAGCGCGAGCTCGAAGCCACCACCGAGGGCGAAGCCGTGCACGGCGGCGACCGTCGGCATCGGCAGTTCGAGCACACCCGTGTACGCGGCCCTCGCGGTGGGCCGCTGCCGCACCAGCTCGGCGTCCGTGAAGGAGTTCCGCTCCTTGAGGTCCGCGCCCACGCAGAAGGCCCGCTCATGACTGGAGGTGAGCACGGTGACGCGCACCCCCTGATCGGCGCCGAGCGCGGCACAGGCGGCCCCGATCGAACGAGCCATGTCGGTGGACACCGCGTTCATCGCCTTGGGCCGGTCGAGCACGAGCTCGGCCACATGCTCCTGGCCCTCGTGCCGCCGCACGACAACGAACTCCCCGAACCGCTGCTCCGACGTGACGGTCATGACTGCACCCCTCCGGTTAACGAGCGTTACCGGGGGATCCTAGGCGTCCGGCCCTCCCGACCCCAGCCCACCCGGCCACCCCGGCGTATGAGGGCACCCCCCGAGCCCACCCCGACCATCTCCAGCCCGCCGGCGCATGAGGCCACCCAGGAGCCCGACCACCCCCAGCCCGCTGACGCATGAGGGCATCTCTTGAGCCCACCCCGGCCACCCCCAGCCCGCCCGGCGCTTGAGGGCACCCTGAGCCCGACCAACCCCGGCCCGCCGGCGCATGAGGCCACCCAGGAGCCCGACCACCCCAAGCCCGCCCGGCGTTTGAGGGCACCCTGAGCCCACCCCGGCCACCCCAGCCCACCCGGCGCTTGAGGGCATCTTTTGAGCCCGTCCGGCGATTGAGGACCCGGGACCCCGGGGGCGGAGCCCACGGTTTCGCGAAGGGGCGGGTAGGGGACAGGCCCGCCGCAGGCGCCACCCGCACCCCCCACCGCGTCAGGACGCCGGCTTACCCCGCCGCGCCAGCAACCACGGCTCCACCACGCCCAGCCCCCGCACAGGCCGCTGCCACATCGGCTGCAACCCAAATCGGTACGTCGGCAGCGGCGGCTCCTCCTCCACCGGCCGGCCCTCCTTCTCGGCCAGCCGCGCCCGCTCGGCCGCCGCCGCGACCACCTCGGCCGCCTGGGCCTCGGAGGCGGGGGCGTCACCGGTCCGCGTCAGCTCCTGGGCGAACGCGCTGTCGACCAGCACGGCGTCCTTCGGCGCTATCGAGGTCAGCCGGCTGGCCAGATTCACCGTCGTCCCGAACACATCGCCCATCCGGGTGGTGACCGTGCCGAACGCGATGCCCACCCGCAGGGCGGGCATCGTGGTGTCCTGCGCCATCGCCTCGACCAGCCGGAGCGCTATCTCACCCGCCGTGCCCGCGTCGTCCGCGGCGAAGAGGACCTCGTCGCCCAGTGTCTTGATCAGCCGTCCGCCGTGGGCGGCGACCAGGTCGGCGGAGGTCGTCTCGAAGGCCTCGACGAGCTCACCGAGCTCCTCCTCCTCCAGCCGCCGGGTCAGCCGTGTGAAGCCGACGAGGTCGGCGAAGCCCACGGCGAGCCGGCGGTCGACCATCTCCTCGTCGTCGGCGGCCTGCACGACCCGGCCGGTGGCGGCGGCCAGCTGGCGCCGCCACACGTACACGAGGAATTCCTGCAGCTCGGGCAGGAGCAGCTCGACCAGCGGATAGGTGACCTCGGTACGCGTCATACCGGGCTCGGGGGGCTCGGTCAGCCCTTCCAGGAAGGAGTCGATCTGCCACTCCGCGAGCCGCGCGGTCGTCTGCCCGGTCGACCGGGCCACCTGGATCGCCATCGGCTCGCTGAGCAGCCCGGCCTCCACGAGGCCCGCCAGGCGCCGCAGCGCCAGCACGTCCGCTTCGGTGAGCGCCTTGGCCTGCCCGATGTCGGCGAAGCCCATGGCTCGCCAGAACCGGGACGCCAGGTCCATGGAGACCCCGGCGGTCCTGGCCGCCTGGAACGGCGTGTAGCGCCGGTCCGCCCCCAGGATCAGCTGTTCCAGCCGGATCGCGAGAGGGTCGTCGGTCGGTTCGGCCGTGTGGTCGACTTCGTGATGCGGTGTCGCGTGGACCGAGGCTCCCGGCGGGGGCTCCGCGCCCGCGCCTGAGTTCGTGTCGTCGACGGTCACCGGCCGCCTCCTGCCCGTTCCCTGCGCACTGCCCTGCCGATCTGTCGCTGGATCGCCTCCACGATACGGCAGGTGTGCCCCAGCTCACGTCCCCGGTTGCCCGGTTCGGGTGCGTCGTGAGAGACATCGTCCGCAATCGCCCGTGCCGTCCGCGCCGTGCGTACGCCGGCGCCGGCCCGGTTCAGGTCAGCCCGCCCTCCGCTCCGCGCAGATGGACGATGTCACCGGCGGAAACGGGTTCCTGGAGCCCGTCCCCGGTGGCCAGGACCAGCCGCCCGTCGCCGTCGATCGCGACGGCCTCGCCGACGACGGACCGGTCGCCGGGCAGCTCGGCCCGCACCGTGCGGTCCAGGGTGGCGCAGCCTGCCGCGTACGCGGCCTGGAGGCCGCTCTCGGCGGCGTCGCCCTTCGCTTCGCGCCACCGGCCGTACCACTCCTCCAGAGAGCGCAGGACGGCCCGCAGCAACGTCTCCCGGTCGGTCGACACGGCCCCGGCGAGCGCCAGCGAACCTGCCTGGGGGGCGGGGAGCTCGGCCGCGCGCAGGGAGACGTTGAGTCCGATACCGATGACGACGCCGTCACCGGCCCGTTCGGCGAGGATGCCGCCGGTCTTGCGCTCCGCGCCGGGCGGGGTCCCGGTCTCCCCGGGGCGGGTGCCGGAGCCCGTCGGAATGGTCACCAGGAGGTCGTTGGGCCATTTCAGTGCCATGTCGACGCCGGCGGACTGCGCGAGAGCCGTCGCGGTCGCCACACCGGCCAGCAGCGGCAGCCAGCCCCAGCGCTCGGGGGGCACGTCACCGGGGGTCAGGTAGACCGAGAAGAACAGCCCCGACCGGGGCGGTGCCGTCCAGCTGCGGTCCAGTCGCCCGCGGCCCGCGGTCTGCTCCTCGGCGACCAGCACGGTGCCCTCGGCCAGTCCGGAGGCGGCCCGTGCCGCGAGGTCGGAGTTGGTGGAGCCGGTCGTCCCGACGATGTCCAGCGAGGTCCACAGGCCGCCCGGTCTCAGCAGTCCGCGGCGCAGCGCGGCGGCGTTCAGAGGCGGTCTGTCGAGGTCCGACCAGCGGTTGTGTGGCGCATCCGGAGGTGTCATGCAACCCACATTAGGTGTGGGCAACGACGCACTGCCGAACCGTATGCGCGCCGATACGCTACGGATCAGTAGCTAACACCAGCCGACGAGCCGGTAGCCGTCGAGCACTTTTAGGTCCAGCACCTTTACTGGATGTACCAGCCGTCCCCGTGACCAGGCAGGGAGCCGCCACCCGATGTCCGAGCCGCAGAGCGACATCCACACGACCGCGGGCAAGATCGAGGATCTGCAGCGCCGTATCGACGAGGCCACGCACGCAGGTTCCGCACGCGCCGTCGAAAAGCAGCACGCCAAGGGCAAGTTGACCGCCCGTGAGCGCGTCGAGCTCCTGCTCGACGAAGGTTCCTTCGTGGAGCTCGACGAGTTCGCACGGCACCGGTCGACGAATTTCGGCATCGAGAAGAACCGCCCTTACGGCGACGGTGTCGTCACCGGCTACGGCACCGTGGACGGTCGCCCCGTCTGCGTGTACTCGCAGGACTTCACGATCTTCGGCGGCTCGCTCGGCGAGGTCTACGGCGAGAAGATCGTGAAGGTCATGGACTTCGCGATGAAGACCGGCTGCCCGGTCATCGGCATCAACGACGGCGGCGGCGCCCGCATCCAGGAGGGTGTGGCCGCCCTCGGCCTGTTCGCCGAGATCTTCCGCCGCAACGTGCACGCCTCGGGTGTCGTCCCGCAGATCTCCCTGATCGTGGGGCCGTGCGCGGGCGGGGCGGTCTACTCCCCCGCGATCACCGACTTCACGGTCATGGTCGACCAGACCTCGCACATGTTCATCACCGGACCCGACGTCATCAAGACCGTCACCGGTGAGGACGTCGGCTTCGAGGAACTGGGCGGCGCCCGCACGCACAACACCACCTCCGGTGTCGCGCACCACATGGCGGGCGACGAGAAGGACGCCATCGAGTACGTCAAGTCCCTGCTGTCCTACCTCCCGTCGAACAACCTCTCGGAAGCTCCGGCCTTCCCCGAGGAAGCCGACCTGGAGACCACGGACGAGGACCGCGAGCTCGACACCCTCATCCCGGACTCCGCGAACCAGCCGTACGACATGCACACCGCCATCGAGCACGTGCTCGACGAGGGCGAGTTCCTGGAGACCCAGGCCCTGTTCGCGCCGAACATCATCACGGGCTTCGGCCGCATCGAAGGCTACCCCGTCGGCATCGTCGCCAACCAGCCGATGCAGTTCGCCGGCTGTCTGGACATCAACGCCAGCGAGAAGGCCGCGCGCTTCGTCCGCACCTGCGACGCCTTCAACGTGCCGGTCCTGACCTTCGTGGACGTCCCCGGCTTCCTGCCGGGCGTCGACCAGGAGTACGGCGGCATCATCCGCCGCGGCGCCAAGCTGATCTACGCCTACGCCGAGGCGACCGTCCCGCTGATCACGGTCATCACCCGCAAGGCCTTCGGCGGCGCCTACGACGTCATGGGCTCCAAGCACCTGGGCGCCGACCTCAACCTGGCCTGGCCGACCGCACAGATCGCGGTCATGGGCGCCCAGGGCGCGGTCAACATCCTGCACCGCCGCACCATCGCCGCCGCCGACGACCCCGAGACGACCCGCGCCGAACTGATGGCCGACTACGAGGACGCCCTCCTCAACCCCTACGTCGCCGCCGAACGAGGCTACGTCGACGCGGTCATCATGCCTTCCGACACCCGGGCCCACCTCGTCAAGGGCCTGCGCCAGCTCCGCACCAAGCGCGAGTCGCTGCCCCCGAAGAAGCACGGCAACATTCCCCTCTAGGCACCGGGAGCCACCATGATCAAGGTCGTACGGGGCAATCCCACCCCGGAGGAACTGGCTGCCGCCCTGGCGGTCGTCCGGGCGCGTGCCGCGGCGGGTGCCGCGCTGCCGTCCGGCGATCCGATGCCTCCCGAGCAGTGGTCCGACCCGGGCCGTGTCGCGCGCCGCGGGGCGCTGCGTCCGGGCCCGCGGTCCTGGGCCCGGACGTACTGGCCCGTCTGACGGGGAGCGCTGAGTCGCACGGTTGCGGCGCCTGAGTACGGGTACTCAGGCGCCGCAGCCGTCCCCGGGCCACCATCGGAACCATGCTGTGGTCCGACCCCGAGAACAAGCCGCCGAAGGAACTGCGCGACGCCCAGGACATGATGCGCCGCGCGGGCCTGCTGCTCGCCCTGGCCATGGTCGTCGCGATGTTCGTCCTGGGCACCCGCTGAGCCCCCGTCACGAGGGACCCCGGTCCGGGTCGCGGTGCCGAGCCCGTGTCTCAGGGGCCGAGTCCGGGTCACGAGGGCACCGGGTCCCTTCTACGATGGCCGCTATGACTGATCAGCGCCGCCTCGTGCTCGCCTCCGCCTCCCCCGCCCGTCTCGGCCTCCTACGTCAGGCGGGCTTCGCCCCCGAGGTGATCGTCAGCGGCGTGGACGAGGACGCGCTCTCGGCCCCGACACCGGCGGAGCTGGCGCTCGTGCTGGCCGAGGCCAAGGCCGCCGCCGTCGCGGCCCGTCCCGAGGCCTCCGGCGCGCTGGTCATCGGCTGCGACTCCGTCCTCGAGCTGGACGGTGAGGCGCTCGGCAAGCCCGCCGACAGCGAGGAGGCCACGGCACGCTGGAAGTCCATGCGCGGCCGGGCCGGCGTCCTGCAGACCGGGCACAGCGTGATCGACGCGGCGACCGGCCGTACGGCGTCGGCGACCGCGTCCACCGTCGTCAGGTTCGGCGAGCCGACCGACGCCGAGGTGGCCGCCTACGTCGCCTCCGGCGAGCCGCTCCATGTCGCGGGCGCGTTCACCCTGGACGGCCGCTCGGCGCCCTTCGTCGAGTCGATCGAGGGCGACCACGGCAATGTCATCGGGCTCTCGCTGCCCCTGCTGCGCCGACTGCTCGGCGAACTCGGCATCTCCGTCACCGAGTTGTGGGTCTGAGCGGACCCGGTTTCACGCCGGCGCGGGCGCCCCGGCTCCGGCGCCGCTCCCGCTGGTGCCGGCCTCCTTCTCGTCGCTGCCCGTCTCACGGCGCCCGTACGCCACCAGGGTCAGCACGATCAGCCCCAGGACGACCATCATGAAGGCGAACGCGGTCCAGCCGACCAGGCCGACCACCACGGCGCCCAGCACCCCGTGCACGACCGCGCACCCGATGAGGGCGATCCTGGCGATCCGGCCCGGCGCGCGGTCACGGATACCGGCCAGCAGCGGGATCAGACCGCACGCCACCAGCAGGAGCCCGGAGAAGCCACCCATCACCCACGTGCCGGTGGACATCACGTCCGGGTCCATGCCCGCCAGGGACATCTTCTGATTGTCGACGACCGTTGCGAGGATGCCGTTGATGAGCACGATGCCCGCGGCTTCCCCGAAAAGAACGATCGCGGTTATGACGGCCACTGATCTGCGCACCACGGCGCCCACCCCCTGTTACCTGTAGTACCTGCGATACAGCGCGGACCCTACTAACCGGTAATCCTTCGGACAAGGGGTCGCGCAGTCCTCGCGCCACCTCGTACGTTCGGCAAAGATTCCCTCGGCCGTTCGTAGGGTGTCCACAAAGAAACACTGCATGTGGCTGACCGTACGAACAGAGACTTGGACCACACCTCGTGGCTACTGTGCGGTTAAGGATCGCGGCGTACCGTGGTGCGACAAGGGATTTCGCGACTCGAGCAAGCCTCGAATCACACTCCGTGTGGGCAAGTTCACCTTTGGGGACGGGTCGTACGGCCGTGTCGGTAGTCCCTAAACTCAGCTTGTTCTCAAGGAGGGAGTCATCGTGCGCAAGGTGCTCATCGCCAACCGTGGCGAAATCGCTGTCCGCGTTGCTCGGGCTTGCCAGGATGCCGGAATCGCGAGCGTAGCCGTCTACGCCGATCCGGACCGGGATGCTCTGCATGTCCGCGCGGCCGACGAGGCGTTCGCTCTGGGCGGTGACACCCCGGCAGCCAGCTACCTGGACATGGGCAAGGTCCTCCAGGCGGCCAAGGACTCCGGGGCCGACGCGATCCACCCCGGCTACGGCTTCCTCTCGGAGAACGCCGAGTTCGCCCAGGCCGTCCTGGACGCCGGCCTGACCTGGATCGGCCCGCCCCCGCAGGCCATCCGCGACCTCGGCGACAAGGTCGCCGCCCGGCACATCGCCCAGCGCGCCGGCGCCCCGCTCGTCGCCGGCACCCCCGACCCGGTCTCCGGGTCCGCGGAGGTCGTCGCGTTCGCCGAGCAGAACGGGCTGCCCGTCGCGATCAAGGCCGCCTTCGGCGGTGGCGGGCGCGGCCTGAAGGTCGCCCGCACCCTCGAGGAGATCCCGGAGCTGTACGACTCCGCGGTCCGTGAGGCCGTCGCCGCGTTCGGGCGCGGTGAGTGCTTCGTGGAGCGCTACCTCGACAAGCCGCGGCACGTGGAGACCCAGTGCCTGGCCGACTCCCACGGCAACGTGGTCGTCGTCTCCACCCGTGACTGCTCGCTGCAGCGCCGCCACCAGAAGCTCGTCGAGGAAGCCCCCGCACCGTTCCTCTCCGAGGCGCAGAACGCGGAGCTGTACGCCGCGTCCAAGGCGATCCTGAAGGAGGCCGGCTACGTCGGCGCGGGCACCGTGGAGTTCCTCGTCGGTGTCGACGGCACCATCTCCTTCCTCGAGGTCAACACCCGCCTCCAGGTCGAACACCCGGTCACCGAGGAGGTCACCGGCCTCGACCTCGTCCGGGAGATGTTCCGCATCGCCGACGGCGAGGAGCTCGGCTACGGCGACCCGGCGGTTCGCGGTCACTCGTTCGAGTTCCGGATCAACGGCGAGGACCCGGGCCGCGGCTTCCTGCCCGCCCCCGGCACCGTCACCGTCTTCAACCCGCCCTCGGGTCCGGGTGTCCGTCTCGACGCGGGCGTCGAGTCCGGCAGTGTCATCGGCCCCGCCTGGGACTCCCTGCTCGCCAAGCTCGTCGTGACCGGTGCGACGCGTGAGCAGGCGCTCCAGCGCGCAGCCCGCGCACTGGCCGAGTTCACCGTCGAGGGCATGGCGACGGCCATCCCCTTCCACCGGGCCGTCGTCGTCGACCCGGCGTTCACCGCCGACCCGTTCCGCGTCCACACCCGGTGGATCGAGACGGAGTTCGTCAACGACATCCCCGCCTTCGCCGTCCCCGCCGACATCGAAGCGGACGAGGAGTCGGGCCGCGAGACCGTCGTCGTCGAGGTCGGCGGCAAGCGCCTCGAGGTCTCCCTGCCCTCCTCGCTCGGCATGAGCCTGGCCCGCACCGGCCTCGCCGCCGGCGCCAAGCCCAAGCGTCGCGCCGCGAAGAAGGCCGGCTCCGCCGCCTCCGGTGACACCCTCGCCTCACCCATGCAGGGCACCATCGTGAAGATCGCCGTCGAAGAGGGCCAGGAAGTCAAGGAAGGCGACCTCATCGTCGTCCTCGAAGCGATGAAGATGGAACAGCCCCTCAACGCCCACCGCTCCGGCACCGTCAAGGGCCTGTCGGCGGAGGTCGGCAGCTCCATCTCCTCCGGCGCCCCCATCTGCGAGATCAAGGACTGAGGGCTCTTCTCCTCCCCGAGGGCCCGGTCGCTGTCGATGACGTACCCGACAGCGACCGGGCCCTCGGTGGCATCCTGGACGCAGGGCGGAGACCAGGAGGACAGCGCGATGGCGATGAGCACGGCACGGACACCGGACCGGCCGATGCGCGCCGACGCGCGCCGCAACTACGAGCGACTGGTCGGCGAGGCGCGCACGTCCTTCGCCGAGCACGGTACGGATGCCTCGCTCGAGGACATCGCCCGGCGGGCGGAGGTCGGCATCGGCACGCTGTACCGGCACTTCCCGAACCGGCACGCGCTGATGAACGCGGTGTTCCAGGAAGCCCTGGCCTCACTGCTCGCCCGCTCCCGCGAACTGGCGGAGGCGGAGCAGCCGTGCAGGGCGCTGGTGGAGTGGCTGGGCGCGATCGTCACCCATGCCGGTGAGTACCGCGGCCTGGCGCAGGCGCTCATGTCGGCTTCGGGCGACGCGACTTCGGCCCTGGCGCCGTGCAATGTGCCCCTGCGTCAGGCGGGGGCGCGGCTGCTGGCGCGGGCCCAGGCGAGCGGTTCGGTGCGGGCGGATGTCTCGATCGACGATCTGCTGCAGCTGACGAACGCGATCGCGCTGGCGGCCGAGCAGACTCCGTCGGATCCCGGCCTGGCCGACCGCCTTCTGATGCTGACGCTCCAGGGCCTGAAGGGCGGGGAGGCCACGCCCGGCCCACGGGGCGGCTGAGGCCCTCCCCGGGTCACGGACGGAGGGAAGCCGCTCGTGCCCCCGCTACCGCCGCCGCAGGTCCGCCACCCGGGCACGCTCCCCCGGCCCCTGCTCGGCCAGCGCCGCCGCGCTCCGCAACTGCGGTGGCCCCAGTCCCGAGTGGCCCCCCGGCTGGGTGCGACGTTGGCCCGGCAGCGGCATGTCCCGTCGAGGCCGGTGGCCCTGACCGCTGTCACCGCCGGACGACTCCGCGTCGGGTCCCGCGACCGTGATCTCCACGCCCTGGTCCGCCAGAGCCTGCAGCTCGGTGGCGGCACGCTCGTCGTGGACCGGCGGTTCGTCGGTCACCAGTCGGGTGATCAGCTCCGTGGGGACCGTCTGGAACATGGTGTCGGAGCCGAGCTTGGTGTGGTCCGCGAGCACCACCACCTCCGCCGCCGCCTGCACCAGCGCCCGGTCGACGCTCGCCGAGAGCATGTTGGACGTGGACAGTCCGCGCTCGGCGGTCAGCCCGCTCCCGGAGAGGAACGCGCGGGACACCCGCAGCCCCTGGAGGGACTGCTCGGCCCCGCTGCCCACGAGCGCGTAGTTGCTCCCGCGCAGCGTGCCGCCGGTCATCACCACTTCCACCCGGTTGGCATGGGCCAACGCCTGGGCGACGAGCAGCGAGTTGGTGACCACCGTCAGACCGGGAACACGCGCGAGCCGGCGGGCCAGCTCCTGCGTGGTCGTTCCGGCGCCGACCACGATGGCCTCGCCTTCACCGACGAGGCCGGCGGCCAGGTCGGCGATAGCCGTTTTCTCCGCGGTGGAGAGATGGGATTTCTGCGGAAAGCCGGACTCCCGCGTAAAACCGCCCGGCAAAACCGCACCGCCATGCCGGCGGTCGAGGAGTCCTTCTGCCTCCAGTGCCCGCACGTCCCGCCGTACGGTCACTTCGGAGGTCTGGACGACGCGGGCGAGCTCACGGAGCGATACCGCCCCGTTGGCGCGCACCATTTCGAGGATCAACTGACGACGTTCTGCAGCGAACACGGAACTGACAGTAACCTGGCCGTAGGTTGCTTTTCAGCAGTTTGCGCCGAATAAGAGAAGTTGTACATGCGCAGGGCCCCCTAGTGGTATAGGAGGCCCTGGTGTTGTTCTCGAGTTGTCCGGGAGATGCCGGGGAGATGCACGAACGCCCTGTCAGGACGCCGGGGTTGCCGGGGATCGCCGCTTCGCCGGCAGTCCCTCGGCTCCTGCTACGCCTCGCCCGCCCGCTTACGGGTGTGCAACTGCCGGGCCACTTCCGCGATCGATCCGGACAGGGACGGGTACACGGTGAACGCGTTCGCGATCTGTTCCACCGTCAGATTGTTGTCGACCGCGATCGAGATCGGATGGATCAGCTCGCTGGCCCTCGGCGCGACGACACAGCCGCCGACCACGATGCCGGTGCCGGGGCGGCAGAAGATCTTGACGAAGCCGTCCCGGATGCCCTGCATCTTGGCGCGCGGGTTGCGCAGCAGCGGCAGCTTCACGACGCGGGCGTCGATCTTCCCGGAGTCGACGTCGGCCTGGCTGTACCCGACCGTGGCGATCTCGGGGTCGGTGAAGACGTTGGAGGAGACCGTCTTCAGGTCCAGCGGAGCCACCGCGTCCCCGAGGAAGTGGTACATCGCGATCCGGCCCTGCATCGCGGCGACGGAGGCCAGCGCGAAGATGCCGGTGACGTCGCCGGCCGCGTAGACGCCGGGGGCGCTCGTGCGGGAGACGCGGTCGGTACGGATGTGACCGGACTCCTTGAGCAGGACCCCGGACTCCTCCAGGCCCATCCCCGCGGTGTTGGGGATCGCGCCGACGGCCATCAGGCAGTGCGTACCGGAGATGACGCGGCCGTCGGCCAGCGTGACCTCGACGCGGTCTCCGACGCGCTTCGCGGACTGGGCCCGGGAGCGGGCCATGACGTTCATTCCACGGCGCCGGAAGACGTCCTCCAGGACGGCTGCGGCGTCCGGGTCCTCGCCCGGGAGGACCCGGTCGCGGGAGGAGACGAGGGTGACGCGGGAGCCGAGCGCCTGGTAGGCGCCGGCGAACTCGGCGCCGGTCACACCGGAGCCGACCACGATGAGTTCCTCGGGGAGCTCGTCCAGGTCGTAGACCTGGGTCCAGTTCAGGATGCGCTCGCCGTCGGGCAGGGCGTCCGGGATCTCCCGGGGGTGGGCGCCCGTCGCTATCAGGACGGCGTCGGCGGTGAGGTGCTCCTCGGTGCCGTCGGCCGCGGTCACCACGACCTGGCGGGAGCCGTCGGCGGCCTGGAGGCCCTCGAGGCGGCCGCGCCCGCGCATGACCCGGGCGCCGGCGCGGGTGACGGAGGCGGTGATGTCGTGGGACTGGGCGAGCGCCAGGCGCTTGACCCGTCGGTTGACCTTGCCGAGGTCGACACCGACCACGCGCGCCGCCTGCTCTATGTGCGGCGTGTCGTCGGCGACGATGATGCCCAGTTCCTCGTACGAGGAGTCGAAGGTGGTCATCACCTCGGCCGTCGCGATCAGGGTCTTCGAAGGAACGCAGTCGGTGAGTACCGACGCGCCGCCGAGGCCGTCGCAGTCGACGACGGTCACCTCGGCGCCGAGCTGGGCGCCCACCAGTGCCGCCTCGTAGCCGCCGGGGCCACCGCCGATGATCACGATCCGGGTCACGAAAAGTCCGCCTCGCGTGGTGTCTTCCCGCGGCCGTCTGCCGCCCCGGCCGGGGGTCCGGGGGATCGCCCCGGGGAATGCAGTACGTAATTCATTGTCCCGCACGCGCCAAGGTGCTTCGCCCCGGGGCCCTCCATACGGGAACGAGGCCGATCGCGCCACGGCCTCCGGGCCCGATGGCACCACCCGCCACGACGCCCCGGCCGGGGGCTTCCTCACAGGATTCGGCACGCGCCCCGTCACCTCCCGTACCCTCGACCCCATGTCGCTCTACGCCGCGTACGCCGGCAACCTCGACGCGCGGCTGATGACGCGCCGCGCTCCGCATTCCCCGCTGCGCGGCACCGGCTGGCTCAACGGCTGGCGGCTGACGTTCGGCGGGGAGCAGATGGGTTGGGAGGGCGCGCTCGCCACGGTCGTGGAGGCGCCCCGCTCCCAGGTTTTCGTCGCGCTGTACGACCTGGCTCCGATGGACGAGGACTCCATGGACCGCTGGGAGGGTGTCGGCCTCGACATCTACCGGCGGATGCGGGTGCGCGTGCACACCCTGGACGGCGAGGAGCCGGCCTGGATGTACGTGCTGAACGGCTACGAGGGCGGGCTGCCGTCGGCCCGCTATCTGGGCGAGGTGGCCGATGCCGCCGAGTCCGCGGGCGCACCGCACGACTATGTGATGGGTCTGCGAAAGCACCCCTGCTGAGCCGTCGCGGAACCTGTGCCGTTCCTCTGCCGGGCGGCGCCCCAGGGGGCACTCCCGCACCGCTTTCGTACGAAAGTACGAGTACGACAGGCCAGACTCTGAACCTGCGCATCTACGCGCGTAGGGATTCACCGGTTACCCTCATCCGCGTGAACGCATCTGTTATTCCGGACCACATCCAGGGCGACCCCCACGTCGCCGCAGCCGACGCCGCCGCCCGCCTGCGCGAGCTCACCGGTGCCGAGACCCACGACGTCGCCCTCGTGATGGGCTCCGGGTGGGCCCCCGCCGGCGATGCGCTCGGCGCGCCGGAGGCCGAGTTCCCGGTGACCGCACTGCCCGGGTTCCCGGCGCCCGCGGTGGAGGGGCACGGCGGCACGATCCGCTCCTACCGGATCGGTGAGAAGCGCGCCCTGGTGTTCCTCGGCCGCACGCACTACTACGAGGGCCGCGGCGTCGCCGCCGTCGCCCACGGTGTCCGCACGGCCGTTGCCGCGGGCTGCAAGACCATCGTCCTGACGAACGGCTGCGGCGGTCTCCGCGAGGGCATGCGCCCCGGACAGCCCGTGCTCATCAGCGACCACATCAACTTCACGGCGGCGTCGCCGATCATCGGCGCCAACTTCGTCGACCTGACCGACCTGTACTCGCCGCGGCTGCGCGCGCTGTGCAAGGAGATCGACGAGACGCTCGAAGAGGGCGTGTACGTGCAGTTCCCCGGCCCGCACTACGAGACTCCGGCCGAGATCAACATGGTGCGCGTGATGGGCGGTGACCTCGTCGGCATGTCCACCGTGCTGGAGGCCATCGCGGCACGTGAGGCGGGCGCGGAGGTGCTGGGGATCTCCCTGGTCACGAACCTGGCCGCCGGCCTGAGCGGGGAACCCCTCAACCACGAAGAGGTCCTCCAGGCAGGCCGGGACTCGGCCGCCCGGATGGGTTCGCTGCTGGCCCGGGTCCTCGACCGGATCTGAGCAGGATCGGCTTCGCCGGCGTCCGGGGCTCGTCGGCCGGGGGGCGGAGCCCCCGCAGCGCAGCGGCCCGCCCGGGCCCACACAACCGCACCGCAGAAAGGCGGACACCGTGCAGCAGGACCTCATCACGCAGGCCAGGACCTGGCTCGCCGAGGACCCGGACCCCGAGACCCGCGCGGAGCTCGCCGGACTCGTCGACGCCGGGGACCTGGCCGCTCTCGCCGACCGCTTCGCGGGCACCCTGCAGTTCGGCACGGCCGGCCTGCGCGGTGAGCTCGGCGCGGGCCCGATGCGGATGAACCGGTCCGTGGTCATCCGCGCCGCCGCCGGCCTCGCCGCGTACCTGACGGCGCAGGGGCAGGCCGGCGGACTCGTCGTCATCGGCTACGACGCCCGCTACAAGTCGGCCGACTTCGCCCGCGACACCGCGGCCGTGATGACCGGAGCGGGCCTGCGCGCCGCCGTGCTCCCCCGCCCGCTGCCCACCCCCGTCCTCGCGTACGCCATAAGGCATCTGGGCGCCGTGGCGGGCGTGGAGGTCACCGCCAGCCACAATCCGCCGCGCGACAACGGCTACAAGGTCTACCTCGGCGACGGCTCGCAGATCGTGCCGCCGGCCGACGCGGAGATCGCCGCCGCGATCGCGGCGGTCGGCCCGCTGGAGACCGTGCCGCGTCCCGGGGCCGGCTGGGAGACCCTCGGCGACGAGGTCCTCGACGCCTACCTCGCCCGTACGGACACCGTCCTCGGTTCCGGCTCCCCCCGCACCGCGCGCACCGTCTACACGGCCCTGCACGGCGTCGGCACCTCCGTCCTCACGGCCGCCTTCGCACGGGCGGGTTTCCCCGCGCCCGTGCTCGTCACCGAGCAGGCGGAGCCCGACCCGGCGTTCCCCACCGTCGCCTTCCCGAACCCGGAAGAACCCGGCGCCATGGATCTCGCCTTCGCCACCGCGCGCCGCTCGGATCCGGACATCATCATCGCCAACGACCCGGACGCCGACCGCTGCGCCGTCGCCGTACCGGACGCGTCCGCGGACGGCGGCTGGCGGATGCTGCGCGGCGACGAGGTGGGCGCCCTGCTGGCGGCACACCTGGTGGACCGGGGCGTCACGGGCGTGTTCGCCGAGTCGATCGTGTCCTCGTCGCTGCTCGGCCGGATCGCGGAGAAGGCCGGCCTCGGGTACGAGGAGACGCTGACGGGCTTCAAGTGGATCGCCCGCGTCGACGGTCTGCGCTACGGGTACGAGGAGGCGCTGGGCTACTGCGTGGACCCGGACGGGGTCCGCGACAAGGACGGCATCACGGCCGCGCTGCTGATCGCCGAACTTGCCTCCGTACTGAAGGAGAAGGGCCGCACCCTCCTCGACCTGCTCGACGACCTCGCGCTCGCGCACGGCCTGCACGCCACGGACCAGTTGTCGGTCCGGGTCGAGGACCTGACGGTCATCGCGGACGCCATGCGCCGCCTGCGGGAGAACCCCCCGGCCGCACTGGCCGGCCTCCCCGTCACCTCGGCCGAGGATCTGTCCCGGGGCACGGAGCAGCTGCCCCCCACGGACGGTCTGCGCTACCACCTCACGGGAGCCCGGGTCATCGTCCGCCCCAGCGGAACCGAGCCGAAACTCAAGTGCTACCTGGAGGTCGTGGTGCCGGTCGCCTCGGCGGACGAGCTCCCCGCGGCCCGGGAACGGGCCACGGAGCTGCTCAACGGCATCAAGCGCGACCTGGCTGCCGCCGCCGGCATCTGAGGGGACGGCCGGACCCCGCCTGCCGGCCGTGACGGGCGGACGGGGTCAGGTCCGGCAGGGTCGGGCGGGCGACGGCCACCGGGCCGGTGGGGCGGACCACGCGGGCCGCGTCGCGCGGCGCACCGATGGGGCCCCGGTGAGCAGCAGGGCGACGGCCCTGATCCCGATCGTCAGCATGCGGCGGGCTCGATGCCGGTGAAGGCGCGGCACGAAGGCCGGACGGCCGCCGCCGAGGATCAGCGGAACGCCGCCTCAGGCGATCGCGAGCAGCACCACGAGCAGCACCGCACCGACGACGGCCGGGGCGATCACCTCGTACGCCCAGCGCACCGACGCCGTGGTCACGGCCTCCTCCTTGCGCCTGCCCGCCCGCTCGGCCAGCTCCCGCAGGTCCCGCACCGACTGGTCGGCGGCGGCGGCGCGGGCCTGCATGTCGCGGACGTCGGCGTGCACGGACGTCCGGCCGTACGGGTCGTCGTGCGCCTCCCGGGTCGCCTTCCGCGCCGCACGCTTGCGCTCGCGCAGCGATACGGGCACCGCCCACAGCTGGTACTTCTTGCCGTCCTGGGTGAACAGTTCGCTGGAGTACGAGGCCCGGACGTCGGAGACGTCGGTCCAGGGCAGCACGATCGTCCGGAACGGGTTGCGGATGCGGATCCGCTCCTCACCGGCGAACACGGCCGGCCGCAGGGTGAACGCCACGATCAGCGGAATCAGGGTCAGCAGCGCGGCCAGCGCCTGCCACGGCACCCACCCGTTGCCCCGGATCACCGCGTCGCCGCCGATCCAGCCGACCAGCAGGATCAGCAGCGCGCCGCTGACCAGCCCGGCGACCGACCGGAAGGTCCGGTCGGCGTAGGCGGGCTCGGCGGGAGGTGTGGGGCTCGTCATGGTCCCGATTCTGCCTGACGGGCGCGCGCGGTGGCGGGGCGCCCGTCCGCCGCCCGCGTACGGCCTGCGGGAGACGCGGAAACGGGGAGGGCCCTGTACAGGTCGCTACGCGCGTAGATATGCTCATGTGGTGACCATGCCCACCACTGCACCCGCATTCGCCGACGCGACCGCGTCCGACAGTGCGCTGCGCCGCTTCCTGCACGGGCTGCCCGGCGTAGACACCGTCGGCCTCGAAGCGCGCGCCGCCTCCCTCGGTACCCGATCGATCAAGACGACTGCCAAGGCGTACGCCATCGATCTCGCCATCTCGATGATCGACCTGACGACGCTGGAAGGCGCGGACACCCCGGGCAAGGTCCGGGCTCTCGCCGCCAAGGCCGTCAACCCCGACCCCACCGACCGCACGACCCCGCGCACCGCCGCGGTCTGCGTCTACCCCGACATGGCGGCCACCGCCGCCGCCGCGCTGGCCGGCTCCGGAGTGAAGGTGGCGTCCGTCGCGACGGCCTTCCCCGCCGGACGGGCCGCGCTGGACGTCAAGCTCGCGGACGTCCGCGACGCCGTGGCGGCCGGGGCCGACGAGATCGACATGGTGATCGACCGCGGCGCCTTCCTCTCCGGCCGTTACCTGAAGGTGTACGAGGAGATCATCGCCGTGAAGGCCGAGTGCGGTTCGGCCCGACTGAAGGTGATCTTCGAGACCGGCGAGCTGTCCACGTACGACAACATCCGGCGGGCCTCCTGGCTCGGGATGCTGGCGGGCGCGGACTTCATCAAGACGTCGACCGGCAAGGTGGGGACCAACGCCACCCCGGCGAACACGCTGCTGATGCTGGAGGCCGTGCGCGACTTCCGGGAGCAGACCGGAGTGCAGATCGGTGTGAAGCCCGCAGGCGGCATCCGCACGTCCAAGGACGCGATCAAGTTCCTGGTCCTGGTGAACGAGACCGCGGGCGAGGACTGGCTGGACAACCACTGGTTCCGCTTCGGCGCCTCCAGCCTGCTGAACGACCTGCTGATGCAGCGCCAGAAGCTCAGCACCGGCCGTTACTCCGGCCCCGATTACGTGACGGTGGACTGATCCCCATGGCATCTGTATTCGATTACGCACCGGCTCCGGAGTCCCGCTCCGTCGTCGACATCGCCCCCTCGTACGGCCTGTTCATCGACGGCGAGTTCACCGAAGCCGCCGACGGCAAGGTCTTCAAGACGGTCAGCCCGTCGTCCGAGGAGGTCCTCTCCGAAGTCGCCCGGGCCGGCGCCGAGGACGTGGACCGGGCCGTGAAGGCCGCCCGCAGGGCGTTCGAGAAGTGGTCGGCGCTGCCCGGCTCCGAACGCGCCAAGTACCTGTTCCGGATCGCCAGGATCATCCAGGAGCGCTCCCGCGAACTGGCCGTCCTGGAGACCCTGGACAACGGCAAGCCGATCAAGGAGACCCGCGACGCGGACCTCCCGCTGGTCGCCGCGCACTTCTTCTACTACGCGGGCTGGGCCGACAAGCTCGACCACGCCGGGTACGGAGCGAACCCGCGCCCGCTCGGTGTGGCCGGACAGATCATCCCGTGGAACTTCCCGCTCCTGATGCTCGCGTGGAAGATCGCCCCGGCGCTCGCCACCGGCAACACGGTCGTGCTGAAGCCCGCGGAGACGACCCCGCTCTCCGCGCTCTTCTTCGCCGACATCTGCCGTCAGGCGGGCCTGCCCAAGGGTGTCGTCAACATCCTGACGGGGTACGGGGACGCGGGCTCGGCCCTCGTCGAGCACCCCGACGTCAACAAGGTCGCCTTCACGGGATCGACCGCGGTCGGCAAGGCCATCGCCCGCCAGATCGCCGGTACGGGCAAGAAGGCCACCCTGGAACTGGGCGGCAAGGGTGCCAACATCGTCTTCGACGACGCACCCGTCGACCAGGCCGTCGAGGGCATCGTCAACGGGATCTTCTTCAACCAGGGCCAGGTCTGCTGCGCGGGCTCGCGGCTCCTCGTACAGGAGTCCGTCCAGGACGAGGTGCTGCACTCCCTCAAGCGCCGCCTGTCCACGCTCCGCCTCGGCGACCCGCTGGACAAGAACACCGACATCGGCGCGATCAACTCCGAGGAGCAGCTCTCCCGGATCACCGCGCTCGTCGAGACGGGCGAGGCGGAGGGCGCCGAGCGCTGGTCCGCCCCGTGCGAACTGCCTTCCTCCGGCTACTGGTTCGCACCGACCCTGTTCACGAGCGTCACGCAGGCGCACCGGGTGGCCCGCGACGAGATCTTCGGCCCGGTGCTTTCGGTGCTCTCCTTCCGCACGCCGGACGAGGCCGTCGCCAAGGCCAACAACAGCCAGTACGGCCTCTCGGCGGGCATCTGGACGGAGAAGGGCTCCCGCATCCTCGCGGTGGCGAGCAAGCTCCGTGCGGGCGTCGTCTGGGCCAACACGTTCAACAAGTTCGACCCGACCTCGCCGTTCGGCGGATACAAGGAGTCGGGCTTCGGCCGCGAAGGCGGCCGCCACGGTCTGGAGGCCTACCTCGATGTCTGACGGACGACTGAGCGTCTTCAAGACCTACAAGCTGTACGTCGGGGGCAAGTTCCCCCGCTCCGAGAGCGGCCGGGTGTACGAGGTGACGGACTCCAAGGGCAGGTGGCTGGCGAACGCCCCGCAGTCCTCCCGCAAGGACGCGCGTGACGCCGTCGTGGCCGCGCGCAAGGCGTTCGGCGGCTGGTCGGGGGCGACCGCGTACAACCGCGGCCAGGTCCTCTACCGCGTCGCGGAGATGCTGGAGGGCCGCCGGGAGCAGTTCGTACGGGAGGTGGCGGACGCCGAGGGGCTGTCGAAGTCCAAGGCGGCTGCGGTCGTCGACGCGGCGATCGACCGCTGGGTCTGGTACGCGGGCTGGACCGACAAGATCGGCCAGATCGTGGGCGGGGCGAACCCGGTCGCGGGGCCGTACTTCAACCTGTCCACCCCGGAGCCGACCGGTGTCGTCACGGTCCTGGCCCCGCAGGAGTCGTCGTTCCTGGGCCTGATCTCGGTGATCGCACCGGTGATCGCCACCGGTAACACGGCGGTCGTCATCGCCTCGGCGGACGCCCCGCTGCCCGCCCTCTCGCTGGGCGAGGTGCTGGCCACCTCGGACCTGCCGGGCGGTGTGGTGAACATCCTGTCGGGCAGGACGGCGGAGCTCGCCGCGCCGCTGGCGTCCCACCAGGACGTCAACGCGATCGATCTCACGGGTGCGGTCGCGGGCAGCGAGCTCGCGAAGGACCTGGAGATCGCGGCGGCGGACAACGTGAAGCGGGTTCTTCGTCCACAGGCTGTGGACGGCGCGGACTGGACCGCCGATCCGGGCACGCGCCGCCTGACGGCCTTCCTGGAGACCAAGACGGTCTGGCACCCCACGGGCGCCCTGGGAGCCTCCGGCTCCTCGTACTGACCGCCTACGGCCCCTTGGGCACAGCACGCAGGGCCGCTCCCCGGGGCGGCCCTGCGTGCTGTGCCCGTGCGCACCGTGCCTGCTGTGCGCACCGTGCGTGCGTCAGCCGGTGATCAGGCCGGTGACCTGTCCCACCACGGGAAGGTCACCGAGCGCCGCGCCACTGGTCAGCGGGTCGGTCACGATGGCCGTGGTCACCGGCTTGAAGTCGGCGACCTGGGTACCCACGGCGTTGTCCAGAGGGTCGACGCCCGTCCCGGCCAGCGGGTCGAGCTGCAGATCGGTGACGGGGGCGACGGCACCGGCGAGCCCGTAACCGAGCGCGCTGGTCAGCGCGGGCGCAGCCGCGTCGCTGACCGCCCCGAGGGTGCTGTCCGCGCCGGTGGCCGGAGCGGCGGGCAGCGGTGCCGCCTGGGCCGCCGCACCTCCCGCACCGAGCGCCGCGCCCAGCGCGGTGAGGGTCAGACCGGCGCGCAGCAGGGCGCGGCGCCGGGGCTTGGAGAGTGCATGACGTGCCATGTTTTCCCACCTGATCGAGGCCGTTTGAGTAATCGTTCGTGCGCGCAGAGTAGTTGAGGTGTGATGCTGGATACCAACAGGACCTCCCGGGGATCCCCTGCGCGGGTCAATGCCTCACACTTCTGTTCTGTGAGTTCCCAACCGATCCCCACTCGAGTCGTGCTGCTCGCCGGTCCCTCCGGCTCCGGCAAGTCCTCCCTCGCCGCCCGTTCCGGTCTTCCGGTGCTGCGGCTGGACGACTTCTACAAGGAGGGCAACGACCCGACGCTGCCTCTGGTCACCGGCAGCACGGACATCGACTGGGACTCGGCCCGGTCCTGGGACGCGGACGGGGCGGTCGCCGCCATCGCCGAACTGTGCCGCACCGGGCGTACGGGCGTCCCGGTGTACGACATCGCCACGAGCTCCCGGGTCGGCCGCGAGGCGCTCGACATAGAGCGCACACCCCTGTTCGTCGCCGAGGGCATCTTCGCCGCGGACATCGTGCAGCGCTGCCAGGAACTGGGTCTGCTGGCCGACGCGCTGTGCCTGCGCGGGCGCCCGTCGACGACGTTCCGGCGGCGGCTGGCGCGGGATCTGCGCGAGGGCCGGAAGTCGGTCCCGTTCCTGCTGCGCCGCGGCTGGCGCCTGATGCGGGCCGAGCGGCGCATCGTGGCCCGCCAGGCCGCGCTGGGCGCGTACCCGTGCGGCAAGGCCGAGGCCCTGGGTCGCCTGGCCGCGGCCGCGGCGGGCCGCTGCCGCCGGGCGAGCGTGGGGGCGCCGGTCCCGGAGTAGGGACCGGCGCCCGACGTCGCCTCAGCCGGTGACGGGGGCGGCGCAGCCGAAGGTCTTGGCTGCGGCCTTCACGAAGGGCTCGAAGTAGGTGCCCCTGGACGGCAGGTCAGCGTGGCTCTTGCTCGCCTCCAGGTACTGCAGCCCCGACGCGTACGCCACGTAGAGGGGGGCTCCCTCGGCGCAGTGCAGGAGCATCGCCGGCGACTTGCCGACGGCATCGGCCTCCCGGCCGTCCGGCCCCTTGCCCTTGGTCGTGCCCGGCGCCTTCCGCACGGCGGCGATGAGCAGCGGGTCCCGCGACGCCGTGTACGTCATGAAGCCGTCCTCACGTGCGGAGTCACGCGAGTCGGTGTCCAGGGTCAGCTTGCAGGACCACAGGTCGGCGGGGGCTTTCTGGCCCGCTTCGAGCACCTTCGTACCTGTCGGCACCTGGTCGCGTACGGAGAAGCCGTCCAGGCCGCACACCTGCCCCTCGGAGACCGGACGGGCTGCGCCGGAGACCGGCGACAGGAGCGTTCCGGGCTTCTCGGGGAGGTCTCCGCACTTCGTCCCGGCCGCGACGGCTCGCGCGGTATCGGTGGTCAGCGCGGCGAACGCGGGCCTGTCGGAGACCGGCTCGGTGGAGCTGACCCTGACCATCACCGGCTGGTCCGCCCAGCACTTCTCCGGCAGCAGAGCCCAACCCGTGTAGGTATCCACCCCTCCGGTTGCCCTGCCGGCGAAGAACGACGTGTCCGACAGTTCCGGTGACCTGTCGGTCCCCAGAAGGTCGGCCCCCTGTTCCGCCTCGACCCGGACGGTCAGTTCGCCCCCGCCGGACCCGAGCAGGACGGACGACTTCTCGACCCTGCACACCGTGTCCGTGAGGTCCTTGTCCAGCCCGTCCCCCTCGGCGTCGAGACGACCGGCCCCGGGGAGGACCACATCCGCCCGCGTCGTGGAGACCAAGCCGCCACAGAGCCGGTCCTCCGTCAGCACATTGGTGTTGCGCCAGGCGTGCAGCAGGCCGGCGACCACCACGACCGACACGGCCACAACAGCCCAGACCTTCCACGCCGGCCTCGTACGGCCCGCAGCTGTGCTCACTTGCTCACTTCCTGGTTCGCAGGGCCGAGTACGCTTCTTCACGGCCGGTGATGTAGCTCTGCTTCGCCTCGCCCTTGGCGTTCTCCGCCGCATCGGTGCCTTCGGCCTCCCGGGTCTCGGCCCAGGAGTCGATGAGGTTGTTCGTTCCGGCTATGCCGCCCGCCGTCTCCTTGCTGACGCCCTCGCGTGCGATGTTCTCCTGCTCCGTGATGACGTCCTTGGACCACTCGTACGTGGCGGCGTCCACGGCACGTTGCGCGATGTCGCCGACCTGCGGAATCGTGTTGGCCAAGGCCCCGAAGCCGTGGTAGGCGTAGCGTGCCTGGTCGTTGATCTTCCCGACCTCGGCGTCCCTGACGTCGAGCACCATGTCCGTGCCGATGGCGTTCATGCCGCCGAATGCCTCGCCCACATGCCGCGCCTTGATGTCCCAGTTGGTCACGTTCTCCGTCAGGCTGCTCTGCGGCACCTGTCGGCCGGTCTCCAGATACTCCGCGGCGTAGCGGCGCTGACCCTCGTACAAGGAGTCGAATACGCGTACGGGCTCGCCGTCCGCGTTCTCTCCGATCACTCCGTCGGACACCCCACGCATCACCCGCAGCAGACTCTCCTTGCTGTTCGTGATGGAGGCGCTGTCGCCCGATCCGGTGGGACGGTCCTGGCCGACCGGGCTGTCCGGCGCATAGCCGCCCAGGATGGCGTGCGTGTCCGCCGTGTAGTCGTTCAGTGCGCGGCCGAGCGGGGCCTTGAGGTTCTCGGGAACGGTGTCGCCCTGGGTGTCCTTGTCCAGCGTCGCGATGACCGCCTGCATGACCCGGGCCTGGCTCTCGCTGTGCGGCCCGGGCTTGCCCAGGGGCGTTCCGGGCTCCTGCCCGGTCGTCCCGGCCTCCAGGGCCGCCCCCAGGCCGTGACGGCTGAGAGGGTCGTCGGTGGTGATCACCCGGGGGCCGGCCACGATGGTCTCCTGGGGCCACTCCCGCGCTCCGTCCCCGCTGCCTATCAGGTAGTCGAGATGCGCCTGCCCGCCGCCCAGGTCCGGGTTGAAGAAGGCGGTCGACGCATCCGGGTTCTTGCTCATCACACCGAGCAGACTGTCGAGCGCGTCGGCCCGGCCCTCGCGGTGGTTGCCGCCCCACTGCTCGAATATGGCGCGGTTGTCCTTCTCGGCGGCGATCATGTCGTCGCCGAGCCGGTTGAGGAACTGGTCGTCGAACGGCACGTCGGCGTGCGTCATCATCTCGACGAACGGGCGGTAGCCGTAGAGCGGGTTGGTGTTCGAGTCGAAGTTCTTGGCGCCGGCCTCCTTGAGGCCGTCCGTGAACCGACGGTAGAACGCGCCGTCGCCGCTGTTCAGCCAGGCCTGGTACTTCGCCGAGCCGGGCGCGGCGTCCGCCATCGAACCCGGCACCTGGGTGGCCGTCGCCACGGTGTTGGCCAGCCCGCCCATCAGCCTCGTGGACTGGGCACCGGAGGCTCCGCCCTCCTGCTCCCGGTCCGACAGGACATCGCTCAGCCTGACGGTGTCCTCAGGACCCAGCTTCGTCAGCAGGGACTGGCTGAACACCTTGTCACCGGCGTTGTCCCGCATCGAACGCTCGAACTCGGCGAGGTCGGCGGCGGAGACCTTCTTGCCGTCGATCAGGCGCTCCGCGATCTCCTCGGTGTTCCGCGCCTCGTACTCCTCGATGTCGCCGACGGGCTTCGCGTTGAAGCCGTTCGTCGTGCCGTCGGTGATGTCCGAGTCCTGCACGACCGCCTTCAGGGCGATCTCCACACCCGTGTCCGCGTCCGTCGTCGCGGCGACCAAGCGGTCTATCTCCTGCTGCCAGGAGGTGACCGCCTCCCGCACCGACTTCTGGTAGTCCGGGTCGTGGTGGTACGCGGACCGGGTCCCCTCGTTCAGCGCCGCCGTGTCGAAGGTGACCCGGCCGGAATCCGAGACGTTCATCCCGGCCTTCACGGCGCCGCTCCTCGCCGTCTGGAGCTTGCCCTTGAACTCGGTGAACTGGGTGTGCGCGTCCCGCAGCAGCGAGGCGACCGCCTTGGCCTCGGCCTCGGCGGCCTTGTACTCGTTGAGGGTGATGCCGAACGACGCGTTGGCGGCGTTCGAACTAAGTCCGATCCAGCTCTGGCCCAGCGTGATGCCGTGGACGTCCTTCTCGTACTGCTTCTCCCGCTTGTTGAACTCACCCGCCATGTCCGTCCACTTGTCCGCGGCCTTGGTCAGGCAGGACAGGTCCGTGGTCATGATCTCGTGGTAGCTGGGCATGCCTTAGTCCCCGTCGTCCGCGATGCCTGGTGAAACGTGTCGGTCCGGTCTCTTCCCGCCCGGCAGGGATCAGTAGCCCACGAACGGCGAGGGGGGCCCGATCAGCTGCTGAGTGGTGAGGTCGGTGCCGCGGAAGATGGTGTTGGTGTCGCGCAGGGCGCTCTTCTCGCGGGCTAGTCGGTTCATCAGGTTCCGCACCTGCTTGTCCCACGCGGTGTGGGCGTCCTTCATCGCGCGCGAGGTGATCCAGCCCTCACCGTCCTTGGCTCCGAGGGCTCTGACCGCGGCGCCGTTCTCCTCGCTCGCCCAGTCGCCCGACTTCTTGGTGTCGGGTTCGATGTGCTGCTCGATGGCGTCGGCCGCCGCGCGCTTCTGCGCAGGGGTGGAGACCAGCCCCGGGCCCTGCCCGGGCGCGAACGGTCCGTAGACGGGGGGCGGGGAAGGATCTGCCGGGGCCTCGTTGAGTCGCATCGACACGGGTGCGGCACCGTCACCGGCCATCGCTGTCGAGTCGCCTGCCTGACTGCTCACTTGCTCCCCCATGGATTGCTCGGCCCACCCTCCCCGGCGGGGCGGCACAGACTAACAAGGCCTGATCCGGCCCCCGGGCACAGGGGCAGCGGGGCCGTGCAGGACCCCCCGGCCCGTACGACCCCGCTGTGTATCCCCCGTGGCCCGCGCCTCCCCCGAAGCGGTGGACCCTTTCCCTCTGTTGCTCCCCCGTTGTCCCCCCGGGGTCCTCTTGGTCCCCGTTCACTGCTCCCCCGTGGCCCCCGCCTCCCCCGAAGCTGCGGCCACTTCCCCCGTACCGCTGCCTCCCCCGAGGCTGCGGAGTACCGCCGCTTCCCCCGAAGCCGCGGCCCGTTCCCCCGTTCCCCCTTGCGCCTCAGGCCACCAGCTCGCCGAAGGACTCCTCCTCGTCACGGCCGAAGCTGAGGACCTCGTCCTCGCGCAGCCGGCGGAGCGACCGCCAGATGCTCGACTTCACCGTGCCGACACTGATGTCGAGGATGGACGCGATCTCCGGGTCCGTGCGGCCCTCGTAGTAGCGGAGGACCAGCATCGTGCGCTGGAGTTCCGGCAGCCGTGCGAGGGCCTGCCAGAGCACCGCCCGCAGCTCCGTGCCGCGCATCGCGTCCATGTCGCCCACCGTCTCCGGCAGCTCCTCGGTCGGGTACTCGTTGAGCTTGCGCCTGCGCCAGGCGCTGATGTGCAGATTGGTCATGGTGCGGCGGAGGTATCCGCCGACCGCCGCCTTGTCACTGATCCTGTCCCACGCCCGGTACGTCGAGAAGAGGGCGCTCTGCAGCAGATCCTCCGCCTCGAACCGGTCGCCGGTCAGGTGATAGGCGGTCGCGTACAGGGAGGCGCGGCGCTCCTGGACGTAGGCCGTGAACGCCGCTTCGGCATCCTCGGTCCGCTCCAGGGGCTTCCGCTCCCCCGTGGCCTCCCCGTACGCGGTTCCCCCGTCGGCCCCGTTTCCCCCGTGGCCCCCGTTTCCCCCCGTGGGCGCGTCAACCATCGTCAGGTACGACGAGTGCTGACGCCCGGCGCCGCGGAAGCACCCCCGCCCTCCCCCGGCGCCGGACTTCTCCGGGCTCCGGCCGACGTCGTGGAGGCGCGTGACAACTGCGCTTGAGGTGGTGCTGTGCAGTGCGTTCATCTCGCGCCCCCCGTCGGTGGAGTCCGTTCGTTCCGTGTGCCAATGAGCTTGCCGGGGCAGTTTCATGGCGCTGTCCCCCGACTGTCACAGGCCTGTCACAGGGCATGTTGACCGCGTCCCGGGGGCGCGGGAGTGCATGGGGAGACAGATCCAGTAGGGGGGTTTGTCGAACTGTGGCACCACCATGGGCCAGAATGACCTCCGTGCCTTTCCTGTTGCTGATCGAGGACGACGACGCCATCCGCACGGCCCTCGAACTCTCGTTGTCACGCCAGGGCCACCGTGTGGCCACCGCGGCGACGGGAGAGGACGGCCTGGACCTGCTCAGGGAGCAGCGACCGGACCTGGTCGTGCTGGACGTGATGCTGCCCGGGATCGACGGTTTCGAGGTCTGCCGGCGCATCCGGCGGACCGACCAGCTGCCGATCATTCTGCTGACCGCGCGCAGCGACGACATCGACGTCGTGGTGGGACTGGAGTCCGGCGCGGACGACTACGTGGTGAAACCCGTACAGGGCCGGGTGCTCGACGCCCGTATCCGTGCGGTGCTGCGGCGTGGCGAACGGGAGTCCACCGACTCGGCGACCTTCGGGAGCGTCGTCATCGACCGCTCGGCGATGACCGTCACCAAGAACGGGGAGGACCTGCAGCTCACGCCGACCGAGCTGCGGCTCCTGCTGGAACTGAGCCGCAGGCCGGGTCAGGCCCTGTCCCGGCAGCAGTTGCTGCGGCTGGTGTGGGAGCACGACTACCTCGGTGACTCGCGGCTCGTGGACGCCTGTGTGCAGCGGCTGCGCGCGAAGGTGGAGGACGTGCCGTCCTCGCCGACCCTGATCCGGACCGTGCGCGGCGTGGGCTACCGGCTGGACTCGCCTCAGTGAGCGATTCCGCGAAGCGCTCCATACTCGCGGGCCTTCGCTGGACCAGCCTGCGGCTGCGGCTCGTTGTCGTGTTCGCGCTGGTGGCACTGACGGCCGCGGTGTCCGCGTCGGGCATCGCGTACTGGCTCAACCGCGAGGCCGTCCTGACGCGTACGCAGGACACGGCGCTCGGCGACTTCCGGCGGCAGATGCAGAACCGGGCGGCCTCCCTGCCGCTGCAGCCGACGGGCAGCGATCTGCAGGACGCCGCCGGCCAGATGGCGAACAGCGGCCCCGGCTACCACGTGCTGCTGGTCGATTCCCACGACGGCAAGCCGATCGTCGGGTCCTCCGACATCGACGCCTTCACCAAGCTCGACGTACCCGCGTCGCTGCAGCGCCAGGTGAACAAGAAGCAGCCGATGACGTCGAGCAACACCCACGAGTACCACCTGTTCTGGCAGCGTACGAGCATCGGCGGCACGCCGTACCTGGTGGCCGGCACGAAGATCATCGGCGGTGGCCCCGCCGGCTACATGCTGAAGTCGCTGGACCAGGAGCGCCAGGACCTCAACTCGCTGGCATGGTCCCTGGGCATCGCCACCGCGCTGGCCCTCGTCGGCTCGGCGCTCCTCGCCCAGGGCGCGGCAACGACCGTGCTGCGCCCCGTCCAACGACTCGGGGACGCGGCCCGCAAGCTCGGCGAGGGGAAGCTCGACACCCGTCTCGTGGTCTCCGGAACCGATGAACTGGCCGATCTCTCCCGCACGTTCAACAGGACGGCGAGCTCCCTGGAGAAGAAGGTCGCAGACATGACCGCGCGGGAGGAGTCGAGCCGCCGGTTCGTCGCCGACATGTCGCACGAGCTGCGGACCCCGCTGACCGCGATCACCGCGGTCGCCGAGGTGCTGGAGGACGAGGCCGACAGCCTCGATCCGATGATCGCGCCCGCCGTGCACCTGGTGGTGAGCGAGACCCGGCGGCTGAACGACCTGGTGGAGAACCTCATGGAGGTCACCCGCTTCGACGCGGGTACCGCCCGGCTCGTCCTGGACACGGTCGACGTGGCCGACATGGTCACCGCCTGCATCGACGCCCGCGCCTGGCTGGACGCGGTCGACCTCGACGCGGAGCGGGGCATGATGGTGCTGCTCGATCCGCGCCGGCTCGACGTGATCCTGGCGAACCTGATCGGCAACGCGCTCAAGCACGGCGGTTCGCCGGTACGCGTGGCCGTGCGGGCCGACGAGGACGAGCTGGTCATCGAGGTACGGGACCACGGTCCGGGTATTCCCGAGGACGTCCTGCCCCATGTGTTCGACCGCTTCTACAAGGCGAGCGCCTCCCGGCCGCGTTCCGAGGGCAGCGGTCTGGGTCTGTCGATCGCGATGGAGAACGCGCACATCCACGGCGGTGACATCACAGCCTCGAATTCGCCGGACGGCGACGGCGCGGTGTTCGTGCTCCGGCTGCCGCGCGACGCGGAGCGGCTGGCCGGTGCCCCCGGGGGCGACGACCCGGACCGGAACGAGAAGGGCAGCGCGAAGTGATACGCAGCGACCGCGCGTACGACGCGCCCCGCACGGCATCCTCCAGGAGGGGCCACGGCAGGGCCGCCGCCGCGCTCGCGGCCGTCATGGTGTGTGCGGCGCTGGCTGCCGGGTGCGGCATCAGGAGCACCACGGTGCCGGTCGACGCGGGGGCCGCGCCGTCCCGGATGCCGTGCCGTACGTCGGCGTCGGCGGCGACCGAGCAGCCGCTGGAGAGCATCCCGGTCCACGTCTACCTGGTCTGTGCCTCGCAGCTGGTGACGGTGGAGCGCACGGTGGAGGTCGACGAGTCCGGCGCCGCCCGGGTCCGCATGGCCCAGTCGCTGCTCGGGGAGCTCCAGCAGGTACCGACCGCCGAGGAGCGGCGCGCCGGCTTCTCCACGGACGTGCCGACGGATCTGCGGGTCACCGAGGCGCGCAAGGGCGACCCGGAGGGCACGCTGCGCCTCAGCGAGCAGCCCGACGACCTGCCCGCGCAGGCGCTCGCGCAGGTGGTGTGCTCGTACGCGGAGAGCGAGTCGCTCAGCTCCGGGGGGTCGGTGCTCCTCGGCGGGCCGGGGAACTACACCCCACGGGGCTACCTGTGCACGACGGAGACCAAGAGCCGCCCGGGGAACGTACCGACGCTGGGTGCGGTCGAGCTGCCCTGAGGGCCGTATCCGGGCACGGTTCCGCTCCCCGTGCCACTCGTCACAGATCCTTCCTGCGACCGGGCGGAACCGATCCTGCCGGTCGTGGCGTCTTGGTGCACGTGCGTCACAGTTCGGACGGCAGCGCCGTCATCCGCTTCCGCGCGGCGGGGGTCCTCCTCCTCGTCGTGCATCTGCTGTTCGTCGGCTGGCTGACGCTGCGCCCGCTGGACGTGCCCTGGGTGATGGCCGCGAATCTGCAGCCGTTCGCCGGAATCAGGGCGGACCTGGCGTTCGGCCCCGTCGAGGCGGCGCGCCGGATCGGTGAGGGGCTGCTGCTGCTCGCTCCGCTGGGCGTGCTGCTGCCGATGGCGGGGGGACGGCTGCTGGTCTCCCCGTGGGCCTCGCTGGCCCGGACCGTCGCGGCCGGGGCACTGATCTCCATGGCCATCGAACTGGGCCAGACCGGGGTTCCGGGGCAGGTCGTCGATGTCGACTCGATGCTGCTGAACACCGCAGGTGTCGCGATCGCCCATCTGCTCGTCGTTCCGGTGTCCCGGGCGTGGCTGCGCCGCGGGAACAGGGCCGGCGCCGGGGATCTGGCCCGTCTCAGGGGCGAGGCCCGCTTCATGAGCGAGGCGCCTCAGGGGTCGACCCCGACGATTTCCAGGGTCGGTATCGCCCCGTAGAGCGACGCTTTGCACCCCTTCGCGGAGCCACTATGGAGGTACCGGGAGCGCGACGGAGCCGCCCCCGCAACGGTTCGCGAAGGAGCTCACCATGGCCGCACTTGTCCGCCCCGTTGAAGGACGCATGATCGGTGGAGTGTGCGCGGCGCTGGCACGGCGCTTCGGCACCTCCGCACGGACGATGCGGATCATCTTCCTGGTCTCGTGCCTGCTTCCCGGCCCCCAGTTCCTGATCTACCTGGCGCTGTGGCTGCTGCTGCCGTCGGAGAAGACCTCGTCCGCGACGGCCTGGTGACCGGAGGGACCACGGGGGCAGGGAACACGGAAACGCCGATGGGGCGCACACCCGGACCGGGTGCGCGCCCCATTCGTGCGTGCGGGGTGATCAGCCGCCGATCGGCAGGGCACCGAGCGGCAGGGCACCCGTCACTCCGCCCGCGGGGAGCCCGCCGAGCAGGTTGGTGCCCGGCGCCGAGACCTCGCTGCCGCCGCCCTGCTGGTTGAGGAGGCCGCTTGCCGCCTCCTGCACGGCAGGCAGCGCGTCAGTCACGGAGTCGAGCGCGACACCGGCCGGAAGCGCGCCGGCCGCGGCGTCGACGGGCAGGGCGACCGCGGAGGCGCTTCCCGCACCGGCGGCGGCGAAAGCGGCACCGAGAGCGGCGACACCGAGGGTCCTGACAGCAGACTGCTTCATGTGAAATTCATCCTTGGGGAAGGGGATGTGAGCGGCTCTGCAACGTAGTCATCCCTCCACCCTTCCCGCAAACATGCCAGGACACGGAAAACGGCCGGGATCCGAGGATCCCGGCCGTTTTCCTTTCGACTTCCTCAGCCTGCCACCGACGAAGAACTGCTGGTCGTAGCCGTCTGACGGAAAAGCCACTCGGACTTCAGCTCCGCGTATCCGGGCTTGACGACGTCGTTGATCATCGCCAGACGTTCATCGAAAGGAATGAAAGCTGATTTCATCGCATTGACTGTGAACCACTGCATGTCGTCGAGCGTGTATCCGAATGTCTCGGTCAGCCGCTCGAATTCCTGGCTCATGCTGGTCCCGCTCATCAGCCGGTTGTCCGTATTCACCGTGGCGCGGAAATGCAGCTTCCGCAGCAGCCCGATGGGGTGCTCCGCGTACGAGGGCGCGGCGCCGGTCTGGAGGTTGGAGGTCGGGCAGAGCTCCAGCGGGATCCGCTTGTCCCGCACGTAGGAGGCGAGGCGGCCCAGCGTCACGCTGCCGTCCTCGGCGATCTCGATGTCGTCGATGATGCGGACACCGTGGCCGAGCCGGTCGGCGCCGCACCACTGGAGGGCCTGCCAGATCGACGGCAGCCCGAAGGCCTCGCCCGCGTGGATGGTGAAGTGGTTGTTCTCGCGCTTGAGGTACTCGAACGCGTCGAGGTGGCGGGTGGGCGGGAAGCCCGCCTCGGCACCCGCGATGTCGAAGCCGACGACACCCAGGTCGCGGTAACGGTTGGCGAGTTCGGCGATCTCCAGGGCGCGGGCGGCGTGCCGCATGGCGGTCAGCAGAGCGCCGATACGGATGCGGTGGCCGTTCGCACGGGCCCGGCGCTCGCCCTCCCGGAAGCCCTCGTTGACCGCCTCGACGACCTCTTCGAGGGTCAGGCCCGCGGTGAGGTGCTGCTCGGGCGCGTACCGCACCTCGGCGTAGACGACGCCGTCCTCGGCGAGGTCCTCGGCGCACTCGGCAGCCACCCGGAACAGGGCGTCGCGGGTCTGCATGACGGCGCAGGTGTGGGCGAACGTCTCCAGGTAGCGCTCCAGCGAACCGGAGTCCGCCGCCTCGCGGAACCAGATGCCGAGTTTGTCGGGTTCCGTCTCGGGCAGCGCGTCGTAGCCTTGCTCGAGCGCCAGTTCGACGATGGTGCCGGGGCGCAGGCCACCGTCGAGGTGGTCGTGCAGAAGCACCTTGGGCGCGCGGCGGATCTGGTCGGGTCCGGGGACGTTCAGGGTCTGGCTCGTCATTCGGGCACTCTAGCGCCTACGCGCGTAGAGCGCGTGTAGGGCGCCGACTGCCGATGCGTAACAGTGACCGGGATGCCGGGTGGAATACACCTGCCCTTCTGACACTGTTCTGTCATGGCACAGCGCGCACTTCCCCTGCCTGCTGCGAGGCTGGGACGGGCCGTCCACTCGGCCGGAGCACCGACCGAGGTCAGCGGCGTGGTCCTGCTGCTCCCGGACGGCGAGACACACTCACAACGCCGCCCCTCCACCTTTTCGTACGCGATACAGCTGCCGTTCGCCCGGATGCTGGCGCGGGCCGGCAAGGGCGACGGTCTCGCCGTGCACGTGGTGCACTACCGCCGGCGCGGGTGGAACGCCGACGGCGACCCGGTACCGGACGCGGAATGGGCCGCCGACGAGGCCGTTCGCCGCTACGGCGACATCCCGGTCTGCCTGGTCGGGCACGGCATGGGAGGCCGGGCGGCCCTGCGGGCGGGCGGGCACCCTGCCGTCACCTCCGTACTGGCGATGGCTCCCCGGCTGCCCGGCCCCGAGGCACCGGAGCCCGAGCCGGTGAAGCACCTGGCGGGGCGGCGGGTGCTGATCGTGCACGGCACGAACGACCTGCGGACGGATCCTGAGCTCTCCTACCGGCTGGCGGAGCGGACCAAGAAGGCCAACCGGGACACCTGCCGTTTCGAGGTCCACTCGGACGGTCACGCCCTGCGGCAGCACCGTTCCGAAGTGGTGGCGCTGGCCGCGGACTTCATCCACGGTTCACTGTTCGCCGGGTCGTACGCGCGGCCGGTCGCCGACGCGTTCGCCGCGCCGCCTCCGCTGGGGCTGCGGATGCCGTTGGCGGCGGGGTTCGGGCAGTCGCTGCGCTACTGAGCGGCGTGCGGCGGCAGGTGCCGCGCATCAGTCCGGGAGCAGGTTCCCCCTGCGCGACAGCAGGAAGTGTTTGAAGGCGGCCACCGGTGGCGTGTCCGGGTGGCCGTCCAGCCATGCGACTCCGATCTCACGGGCCGCGCGCGGGGCCGTGACCGTCAGTTCGACGACGCCCGGCCTGGCCACCGCGGGCGGGGGGAGCAGGGCCACCCCCAGCCCGGCCGCGACCAGGCCGCGCAGCGTCTCGGCCTCCTCCCCCTCGAACGCGACGCGTGGCGTGAAGCCGGCTTCAGCACAGAGGTCGTCGGTGATCCGCCGCAGGCCGTAACCGGGTTCGAGGGTGACGAACGTTTCGTCGGCGGCCTCGGCCAGCCGGATGCGGCGGCGGCCCGCCAGCCGGTGGTCGTCGGGTACGACCAGCCGCAGCCGCTGCTCGTCCAGGCGGCGGGTCACGAGATCCGGGGCGTCGGGTACGGGTGAGGTGAGGCAGAGGTCGAGGTCGCCCGCACGCAGGCGCTCGATCATCGCCTCGCCGTAGTTCTGGACGAGCTGGAAGCGGACCCGGGGGTGGTCGGCCCGGAAGGCGCGGATCAGGGCGGGCACGGTCTCGGAGCCCATCGTGTGCAGGAAGCCGAAGGCGACCTTGCCCGCCGTCGGGTCGGCGTCCGCCCGTACCGAGTCGGCGGCCTTCTCCACTTCGGCCAGCGCGCGTTCGGCCGAGCCGAGGAAGGTACGGCCCGCCGGGGTGAGCGAGACGGTGCGGCCGCGTCGGGCGAACAGGGCGACGCCCAGGTCCTGTTCGAGCCTCACCATGGCCCGCGACAGCGTCGACTGCGGGACGCCGAGCTCGTGCGCGGCACGGGTGACGTGCTCGTGGCGGGCCACCGCCTCGAAGTACGCAAGGCGAGGCGCGAGCACGGAGCGAATGTCTTCTTCGTAACCGCTCGGTGACAGCCGAGCCTGTGATCTGCGTTGATGCACCATGGGAACGATTATGGCGAGTTCATGCATTGGACGCATGAAACGCCGAGCCCTATGTTCGGGGTATGCCTCCTGCCAGTACCGGGGCGTCCACCATCGCGCTGGGCGCCTCTGCTCCGTCCTTGCCCGTCGCCGCCGTCCCCACCCCGGACCCGGACCGCCTCGAGCCGGGCCGTCCCGGCTACCGCCGGATGAGCTTCGCGCTGTTCGCCGCCGGGATCGCCACCTTCGCACTCCTCTACTCCACCCAGGCGCTGCTGCCCGCCGTCTCCGCCTCCTTCGGCGCCACGGCCGGCCAGGCGAGCTGGACGGTCTCCGCGGCGACCGGCGCGCTGGCCCTGTGCGTCCTGCCGCTGAGCGCCCTCTCGGAGCGCTTCGGGCGGCGCCAGATGATGACGGCGTCGCTGACGGTCGCGGTACTGGTCGGGCTGCTCGTCCCGTTCGCCCCGTCGCTCGGCTGGCTGATCGCGCTGCGCGCGATCCAGGGTGCGGCGCTGGCCGGACTGCCCGCCTCCGCGATGGCGTACCTGGCCGAGGAGGTGCGGCCCAAGGCACTGGTGGCCGCGATCGGCCTGTTCGTGGCGGGCAACAGCATCGGCGGCATGAGCGGCCGGATCCTCGCCGGATGGGTCGCCCAGCTGTGGGGCTGGCGCGCCGCGCTCGGCGCGATCGGGCTGCTCGCCCTCACCTGCGCGGTCGTCTTCCACTTCATGATCCCGAAGGCCCGTCACTTCACCCCCGGTTCGCTGAACCCGAGGGCCCTGGCCAAGACGGTCGGCGGACACCTCTCCGACCCGCTCCTGCGCCGGCTGTACGCGATCGGCGCCCTGTTCATGACGGTGTTCGGCGCGGTCTACACCGTGATCGGCTACCGGCTCGTCGGGGCACCGTTCAACCTCCCGCAGGGCATCATCGGTTCGATCTTCCTGATCTACCTCGTCGGCACGCTCTCGTCCGCCGCGGCCGGCCGCCTGGTCGCCCGGCTGGGCCGCCGCGGGGCCCTCTACCTCGCCGTCTCCACGACGGCCGCGGGCCTGCTGCTCTCCCTGGCCGACGTGCTCGCCGCCGTCCTGCTGGGCCTGATCCTGATCACGGCCGGCTTCTTCGCCGGGCACGCGGTCGCCTCGTCCTCGGTGAGCCGTACGGCGACGACGGGCCGCGCCCAGGCCTCGGCGCTGTACCAGTCCGCCTACTACCTGGGCTCCAGCGCGGGCGGCACGCTCGGCGCCATCGCCTTCCACACCGGGGGCTGGGCGGGCACGGTCGTCCTGGGTCTCCTCGCGGTCCTCGGCGTGGTCTCGATCACGCTCTACGGGACACGGGCCGCACGGGCGGAGCGCCGCCCGGCCGTGCCGTCGGCAGCAATGCAGAACTGAGACCTGCGCACGCACAACCACCGTTCCCCCACGCGCGTCCAACAGGGACAGACACAGCGCGGTCGCGCGAAGGGGAGCAGGCGTACATGACAATCTCGGGGAAGATACGCACCGGCGCGGTGACACGGCGCGGGGTCGCGCTGTCCGTCGCCGGTCTGGTGGCCGCACCGGCCATCGTCCTGGGCACCGGGACCTCCGCCCAGGCGGCCTCCTGCACGGCGGCCAAGGGGCCGTACCAGATACAGGTGGAGAGGAACCTCCGGCTGCCCGCCGACGGCCGGCAGTCGACGGCCGACTGCAACGCGATCCGTGCGTACCAGGTGGCGAAGGGCATCACCCCGGCCATCGGATACGCCGGGCCGGTCACCTGGCGCACGATGAAGACGATCGCCGCCCAGAAGGCGGCCGGGAAGAACCCCAACGCCGCGAAGAACTGCCCCACCAACAAGGGGCGCATCGCGTGCGTGGACCTGACCCGGCAGCTGACCTGGATCCAGGACGGCAGCAAGCTGAAGTTCGGTCCGGTACCGGTGCGGACGGGCCGCAACGGCGCGGAGACGCGGACCGGCGCACGGAAGATCTACTGGCGCAGCATCAACCACTGGTCGACGCTCTACGACGTCCGGATGCCGTACGCGCAGTTCTTCGACGGCGGCCAGGCGTTCCACTCGGTCACCAAGTCCATGTACAACAACCCCGGCTCGGCGGGCTGCGTCAACATGCGCCCGGCGGACGCGAAGTCATACTGGAACCTGCTGAAGAACGGCGACGACGTCTTCGTGTACGGACGCAAGCCCGGCACCTGAGCAGCGGTTTCTGCGCTTCCCGCCCGATTGTCAGTGGCCTGCGGTAGCTTCCACAGTGCTGAGTGAGCGGTGTCACAGCGCAACTGGGGTGAAGCAATGAGTGATCTGACAGCCACGGCCGGAGCGAGTGTCGACAGCCGTCTGGAGGAACACCGGACCGAGCTGACGGGCTACTGCTACCGGATGCTCGGTTCGGCCTTCGAGGCGGAGGACGCGGTCCAGGACACGCTCGTGCGTGCCTGGCGCAACTTCGACAAGTTCGAAGGACGTTCCTCGCTGCGCTCGTGGCTGTACCGGATCGCGACGAACGTCTGCCTGGACATGCTGAACGCGGGCAACAAGCGGGCGCGGCCGGTCGATCTGACCGGCCCGACGCCGCTGGCACAGGCGGCGCTCAATCCGCTCCCGGAGAACACCTGGCTCGAGCCGATGCCGGACGGCCGCATCCTGCCGTCGGTGGCCGACCCGGCCGAGGCCGCCGTGGCCCGTGAATCGGTGCGCCTCGCCTTCGTCGCCGCGCTGCAGCACCTGCCGCCCAAGCAGCGCGCCGTGCTGATCCTGCGCGAGGTCCTCGCGTGGAAGGCGAGCGAGGTCGCCGAGCTCCTCGACACCTCGGTCGCCTCGGTCAACAGCGCCCTGCAGAGGGCACGGGCGACGCTGGCGGACACGGACCGCTCGGCCCCGGACACCGCGAACCCGCTGGACGACGAGCAGCGCAAACTCCTCGACCGGTACGTGGCGGCCTTCGAGGGGTACGACATGGCGGCGCTGACCGCGCTGCTCCACGAGGACGCCGTGATGACCATGCCGCCGTTCGACCTCTGGCTGCAGGGGCACGACGACATCACGGGCTTCATGCTCAGCATCGGCGCGAGCTGCGCGGGCTCCCGGCTGGTGGCGACCGAGGCCAACGGGTCCCCGGCCTTCGCGCACTACAAGCCGAATCCCGACGGCCCGGGCTTCGTACCGTGGGCGGTGCAGGTCATCGACATCTCGGAGGGTGCCATCACCGGGATGCACTGCTTCCTGGACACACCGCGCTGGTTCCCGCTGTTCGGTCTCCCCGACCACCTGGAGGCAGACGCCTCGTGAGGTTGCGCGGACCGCTGGTGATCGGCTGGGCCCTCCTCGCGGCGGGCGGCTGGGCGGCGACGATGTGGCTGGGCGAGCCCACGGCCACCGCCGGGCCGGGCCCCTCCCCCGCCCCGAGCTCGGCCGGCGCCGAGCCGGGACCGCAGCCCGAAGGCCCGTGCTCGACGTCAGGAGCGAGGCCCGGCGCCACACCGTCGCCGGACCCCACCGAGTGGCTGCGGAGCGTCGAGCAGGAGGACGGGCGGGTGGTCCAGCAGCTCTGCGACTACGCCGTGGCCGTCCGCTGACCGAGGGACACAGAGCGGGCCGGTTCAGACCGGGTCCCGCTCCTGGCCCCGCGACGGGCCCGCGTCACCCAGCCCCACCACATCGGTGAGCCCCACGAGGTCGAGCAGCGCCCGGAGTTCGCGCGGGACGTTGCGCAGCCGCAGCTCGACGCCTCCGGCCCGGCGCGCGACGAGCCCCAGCCGGGCCAGCGCCTCGACCAGGGCGAGGTCCGGGCGCAGGACCCCGCCCACATCGCAGTCCACCGCGGCGGGCGGACCCGCGTCCTCGCGGCCGCGCAACAGCGCCTCCAGCTCGGCGCAGAGTCCCGGCACATCGGCCCTGGTGATGCGGCCGGTGAGGACGAGAACGTTCGGGGTCATGGCATCCACACCACAGAGACCGGCGTGACGCCCGAAACTCATCGCTCCGGCCGGGCCGTGTGTATCAGCTCACCGGGAACGTTCCCGTGTCCAGGTCCAGTCCGAACGGCTTGGGCAGCGACAGCGTCTCGCCGTACTCGACCGCTTCCAGGACCCGGTAGGTGCCGTCGCTCGGCTCCCCGTACAAGGTGGCGGTCGGGCGGCCCGTGTGCCACGGGTCGAGGAGCAGGAACAGCTCGATGCCGGCCTTGGCGTACCCGTGCGCCTTGCCGATGCGGTCGTGGTTGGCGTTGGCCGGTAAGGTGATCTCGACGACGAGCCGGACCTCTTCCGCCGGCACGCGGTTGCCGGGCCCGGATGCCACCGCCCTCGGCAGGACGACGAGATCGGGAATGTACAGCCCGGCCCGCCCGGGCACGGAGACCCCGAGGGTCTGGTAGATCCCCCAGTCCTCCGGGATGACGGTGTACAGCCTGCGCTGCAGCAGCTCCGCAGTGGTGTTGTGGTCCTTGGACGGCGGTGGCGACACGGTGACGATCCCCTCGATGATCTCCACCTTGCAGCCCTCGGGTGCGTCCGTCTCCTCCCAGATCCGGACGAGGTCGTCCCAGTCCTGGCCGTGGCCCGGCCCGGGATCGACGGTGAGTGCGCTCATGGCGGTCTCCTCTTATCGGTGCGTCACCGGGTCCAGCATGCCGAACGGGACCGGCGGTGGTCCACCGGTCCCGTTCACCCGTAAGAGGAAAGCGCAGGTCAGGCGATACGTTCCCGCACGACCGGCGTGGCGGCGAACGGGGTGCCGGCCGGAGCGATGTCGTACGCGTCGGGCAGGGCCTTCAGCGCGTACTCGAACCTCTCGGGAGTCTCCGTGTGCAGCGTCAGCAGCGGCTGGCCCTCGGTCACCGTGTCACCGGGCTTGGCGTGCAGCTCGATGCCCGCACCCTCCTGCACCGGGTCCTCCTTGCGGGCGCGGCCCGCGCCGAGGCGCCAGGCGGCGACCCCGATGTCGTAGGCGTCCAGGCGGGTCAGTACGCCCGAGGACGGGGCCGTCACCACGTGCTGCTCGCGGGCGACGGGAAGCTCGGCGTCCGGGTCGCCGCCCTGGGCGGAGATCATGCGGCGCCACACGTCCATCGCGGAGCCGTCGGCGAGTGCCTTCTCCGGGTCGGCGTCCTTGAGTCCGGCCGCGTCGAGCATCTCGCGGGCCAGTGCGAGGGTCAGGTCGATGACGTCCTTGGGGCCGCCGCCTGCGAGGACCTCGACGGACTCGCGTACCTCCAGGGCGTTGCCCGCGGTCAGGCCGAGCGGGGTGGACATGTCGGTGAGCAACGCGACCGTCCGTACGCCGCTGTCGGTGCCCAGCGCGACCATGGTGGAGGCCAGTTCGCGGGCGTCCTCGATCGTCTTCATGAAGGCGCCGGAACCGACCTTGACGTCCAGGACGAGCGCACCCGTGCCCTCGGCGATCTTCTTGGACATGATCGAGCTGGCGATGAGCGGGATGGCCTCGACGGTGCCGGTGACATCGCGGAGCGCGTACAGCTTCTTGTCGGCGGGGGCGAGTTGGTCGCCCGCGGCGCAGATCACCGCGCCGGTGGTGTCCAGGACGTTCAGCATCTCGGCGTTGGTGAGGTGTGCCCGCCAGCCGGGGATGGACTCCAGCTTGTCGAGGGTCCCGCCGGTGTGGCCGAGGCCCCGGCCGCTGAGCTGCGGCACCGCGGCGCCGCAGGCGGCGACCAGCGGGGCGAGCGGCAGCGTGATCTTGTCGCCGACGCCGCCGGTGGAGTGCTTGTCGGTGGTGGGGCGGGAGAGCGCGTCGAAGTTCATCCGCTCGCCGGAGGCGATCATCGCGGCGGTCCAGCGGGCGATCTCGGTGCGGTTCATACCGTTCAGCAGGATCGCCATGGCCAACGCGGACATCTGCTCGTCGGCGACCTCACCGCGGGTGTACGCGTCGATGACCCAGTCGATCTGCTCGGGGCTCAGCTCGCCGCGGTCCCGCTTCGTGCGGATGACGGAGATGGCGTCCATGTCCTTGGAGTCCTTCCGGCCGGTACGTACGCAAGAGTCCCGAATGACTCTACGCGCATAGAGATTCTCGTTCACCACGCCGAGCCAGCCCGGCGATCGGGGGCGGGGCCGCCGGACGACCCCGGTGGCCCCGCCCCCGCACTACCTCAGGTGCTGCGGCCCGAACGCCTGCGGCAGCATCTCGTCGAGCGTCCGCAAGCCGTCCGGGGTCTCCAGGACGAGCTCCGGCCCTCCGAACTCGTACAGCAACTGACGGCACCGCCCGCACGGCACGAGCACCGCGCCCCTGCCGTCCACGCAGGTGAAGTGGGTCAGCCTGCCGCCGCCCGTGGCCGCCAGCTGGGAGACCAGGCCGCACTCGGCGCACAGGCCGATGCCGTACGACGCGTTCTCGACGTTGCAGCCGACGATCGTGCGGCCGTCGTCGACCAGGGCCGCGACGCCGACCGGGAAGCCCGAGTACGGGGCGTACGCCCGGGACATCGCGTCCCGGGCGGCCGTACGCAGAGCCTCCCAGTCGACCGGCGCCGCACCGCCGTCCGCGGACGGCGGTGTCACTTGCCCTCGCCCTTGCGGTACGGCACACCGTCCGCCTTCGGCGGCCGCAGCCGCTGCGCCGACAGCGCGAGCACGAGCAGCGTGGTGACGTACGGAGCGGCGTCCACGAACTGGCTCGGAACCTGGTCCGTCAGCGCGTACCAGGTGAACAGCAGCGCGGAGCAGGCCGCCGCGATCACCGCGCCCACGTACTTCTTCCGGTACAGCTGCCAGACCGCGGCGATCACCAGCAGGATCGCCAGGAGCAGCAGCATCGCGTGCACGTTCTCGGCGCCACCGCGCAGCTTGAGGCTGTCGGTGAAGCCGAAGAGCCCGGCACCGAGGGCCATTCCGCCCGGCATCCAGTTACCGAAGATCATCGCGGCGAGACCGATGTAACCGCGGCCGCCGGTCTGGCCCTCCTGGTAGATGCTCGTGGCGACAATGGCCAGGAAGGCACCACCCAGTCCGGCCAGTCCGCCGGAGATGACGACGGCGATGTACTTGTACTTGTAGACGTTCACGCCGAGGGTCTCGGCGGCCACCGGGCTCTCGCCGCAGGAGCGGAGCCGCAGACCGAACGCGGTGCGCCACAGGATCCACCACGTGGCGGGGATCAGCAGCAGGGCGACGACGGTCAGCAGGGACAGTCCGGTGACGAGCCCGCCGATGATGCCGGCGAGGTCGGAGACGAAGAACCAGTGCTGTTGCTGCAGGTCCTGCATCCAGTCCGACAGCCCCGGAACGGTGATCTTGTCGATCTCCTCGAGCCGGGGGGACTGCTTGGAGGAGCCGCCCGGCTCCTGGGCGAAGGTGAAGTTCGAGAGGTAGCGGGTGACTCCGACGGCGAGGATGTTGATCGCCACACCGGAGACGATGTGGTTCACACCGAAGGTGACGGTCATGACCGCGTGCAGCAGACCGCCGAGCGCGCCGCCGATGATGCCGAACAGCACGCCCACCCACGGGCCCCACTGGAATCCCGCCCAGGCACCGAACCAGGTGCCGAGGATCATCATGCCCTCGAGCCCGATGTTGACGACGCCGGCCCGCTCGGCCCACAGACCGCCGAGACCGGCGAGGCCGATGGGTACGGCCAGTTCGAGGGCGCCCGCGACCTGACCGACGGAGGTCACGTCCTCCGCGCCGCTGATCAGTCGGACCAGCGAGACGAGGGCGAGAGCACCGGCGATGATCAGGAGGACGACGGGCAGGGAGAGCTTGCGGCGTCCGCCACCCTTCTTGGGGGCGACGCGTGCGGCAGGTACCTGGGTGCTCACAGGGCCGCCTCCTTCTCGGTCGTGAGGGCGTTGCCGGCGGCGAGTTCCTCGCCGACCTTCTGCTGCTGACGGCGGGTCCCGTAACGCCGGACCAGTTCGTAGCTGATGACGACGGAGATCACGATCAGGCCCTGCATGATCGTGGCGATCTCCTTCTCGAACCCGAACTGGTCGAGCGACGAGGACGCCTTGTCCAGGAACGCGATCAGCAGGGCGCTGAGGGCGATGCCCACCGGGTGGTTGCGGCCGAGCAGCGCGATGGTGATGCCGGTGAAGCCGATGCCGACCGGGAAGTCGAGGCTGTACGTGTGGGTGTCACCCAGCAGCGTCGCCATTCCGGCCAGACCGGCGACCGCGCCGGAGATCAGCATCGAGGTCAGGATCATCCTCTTGGCGTCCACGCCGGACGCCTGGGCGGCACTCTCGCTGGCGCCCGTGGCCCGCAGGTCGAAGCCGAACCGGGTGCGGTTCAGGACGAACCAGTAGACGAGACCGCAGCCGGCGGCGACGAAGGTGAATCCGTAGATCTCTCCGGCCTCGGCGCCCAGGGACAGCCCCGGGAACCAGCCGGACTCCGGGATCTCTCCGGTGGTCAGGTTGTTGGAACCGGCTGCCTGGTCACCGAAGTTCTTCGGCAGGATCAGCCAGGCGATCAGCGAGGTCGCGATGGAGTTGAGCATGATCGTGGAAACGACCTCGCTCACCCCCCGCGTGGTCTTGAGGATGCCCGCGATGCCCGCCCAGAACGCGCCCACCAGCATCGCGACGACGACGATCAGGGCGATGTGGAGCGGTCCGGGAAGGCTGACGCTCGCGCCGACCAGGGCCGCCATCATCGCCGCGAGACGGTACTGGCCGTCGACGCCGATGTTGAAGAGGTTCATCCGGAAGCCGACCGCGACCGCGAGAGCGGCGAGGTAGTACGTACCGGCCTGGTTGATGATCAGTACCTGTACGTCGGAGTACGACGCCTGCTCGAACAGCAGCCGGTACAGCTCGAACGGATCACGGTTCGAGATGAGCAGGACCACGGTGGCGAGCGCGAAGGCCACGACCAGGGCGAGTACCGGCCCTGCGAAGCCCAGGATCAGCCGGTCCTTGTCGAATTTCTTCATCGGGCCTCGTCCTCCGGTGCTGCGTCGAGGTGACCGGCGGCGGCGCCGGTCATGGCCGAGCCCAGTTCCTCAGGGGTGATGGTGGCGGGGTCCGCGTCCGCGACGAGCCGTCCGCGGTACATGACACGCAGGGTGTCGGAGAGCCCGATGAGCTCGTCCAGGTCCGCCGAGATGAGCAGTACGGCGAGTCCTTCGCGGCGGGCCTCGCGGATCTGGTCCCAGATCTGGGCCTGCGCGCCGACGTCCACGCCACGGGTGGGGTGGGCGGCGATGAGGAGCTTCGGTTCGTGGCTCATCTCGCGGCCGACGATCAGCTTCTGCTGGTTGCCGCCGGAGAGGGAGCCGGCCGTGACCTCGATGCCCGGGGTGCGGACGTCGTACTCGCGCACGATCCGCTCGGTGTCCTGGCGGGCCGCCTTGGGGTCCAGCAGGAACCCGCGGCTGTTGGGCTTCTCGGTGACGTGGCCGAGGATGCGGTTCTCCCAGAGCGGTGCGTCCAGCAGGACCCCGTGCCGGTGCCGGTCCTCGGGGATGTAGCCGATGCCCGCCTCGCGCCGCTTGCGCGTGGGCACGCGGGAGATGTCGTCGTCGCCCAGGGTGATCACACCGCTGTCGGCCGCCCGCATGCCGATGAGTGCGTCGATCAGTTCGGTCTGCCCGTTGCCCTCGACGCCCGCGATGCCGAGGACCTCACCCTTGTGGATGGTGAAGCCGACATCGGACAGGACGTCACGGACGACCCCGTCCGGATCCGTCACGCTGAGGGAGAGCCCCTCGACGCGAAGCATCGGCACATCCGTCACCGTGGACTCACGGGTCTCGGGCGAGGGGAGCTCGCTGCCGACCATCAGCTCGGCGAGCTGCTTGGTGGTCGTGTGTGCGGGATCCGCGGTGCCCACCGTCGTACCGCGCCGGATCACCGTGATCTCGTCGGCGACCGAGAGGACCTCGCCGAGCTTGTGCGAGATGAAGATGACGGTGAGTCCCTCGGCCTTGAGCTCGCGGAGGTTCGCGAAGAGCGCGTCGACCTCCTGCGGCACGAGCACCGCGGTCGGCTCGTCGAGGATGAGGATGCGGGCGCCGCGGTAGAGGACCTTGAGGATCTCCACGCGCTGGCGGTCGGCGACCCCGAGGTCCTCGACGAGGGCGTCGGGCCTGACCCCCAGGCCGTACGCGTCGGAGATCTCCTTGATCTTCTTCCGTGCGGCGGAGCCGATGCCGTACAGGCTCTCGCCGCCGAGGACGACGTTCTCCAGGACGGTGAAGTTGTCGGCGAGCATGAAGTGCTGGTGCACCATGCCGATGCCGCGCGCGATGGCGTCGCCGGGGTTGCCGAACGAGACCTGCTCGCCGTCCACGGCGATGGTGCCCTCGTCCGGCTTCTGCATGCCGTAGAGGATCTTCATCAGCGTCGACTTGCCGGCGCCGTTCTCGCCGACCAGGGCGTGGACGGTGCCCTTGCGGACGGTGATGCCGATGTCGTGGTTGGCGACGACGCCGGGGAAACGCTTGGTGATGCCGTGCAGTTCTACGGCAGGGGGGCTGCTGGACGCGTTGATGACGCACTCTCCTTGGCCGGACAGGAGCGGGGGCGGAGGGGCAAAGGGGCGGGGTGAAGTTATCGCGCCTGAGGGCTGTCTACACGCGTAGCGCTGCCGAATCGTAAATCAGACGGGCGGATCTTCTTCGGGGAGTTACTCCGGAGGCCCGGAGCGGCAGTGATGCGCACGCTCCGGGCCCTCGGGAAACCAGACGAACGACCGGGGTCGTTACGGAGTGGTCTTGACGGTGATCTTGCCGTCGATGATCTCCTGCTTCGCCTTGTCCACCGCGGCGATGACCTCGGTCATCTCGGTGAAGGCAGGGTTGGACATGGCCAGGCCGACGCCGTCCTTGTCCAGGCCGTAGCGGATCTCACCGGTCTGCGGCTTGCCGTCCTGGACCGACTTGATCAGGTTGAAGACGGCAAGTTCGACGTCCTTGGTGACCGAGGTCAGGATGGACTTCTTGTAGGCGGCGAGGCCTTCCTGGCTGTACTGGTCGGAGTCGACGCCGATGTTCCACTTGCCCGCCTTGGAGACGGCCTCGATCGCACCGGAACCGGCCAGGCCGGCCGCCGAGTAGATCACGTCGGCACCCTGGTCGAGCTGGCCCTGGGCAGCGGCCTTGCCGAGGTCGGGCTTGGAGAAGCCGTCGAAGTTCGGCGGCTGCGTCAGGTACTGCGGGATGACCTTCACCGAGGGGTCGGTGTCCGCGACACCCTGGGCGTAGCCCGCCTCGAACTTCTTGATCAGCGGGGTCTCGACACCACCGATGAAGCCGACCTTCTTGGTCTTGGTGACCTTGGCGGCGGCGACACCCGCGAGGTAGGAGCCCTGCTCCTCGTTGAAGACGATGTTGGCGATGTTGTCGCCGGTGACCGACGCGTCGTCGATGATGCCGAAGGTGATCTTCGGGAACTTCGGCGCGACCTTCTTGATGGCGGGCGCGTAGGCGAAGCCGACACCGATGACGGGGTTGTTGCCGGCGCGGGCCAGCGAGGTGAGGCGCTGAACCTTGTCCGCGTCCGACTCGCCCTCGGAGGGCTCGGCCTCGGTGCCCTTGACGCCGAGTTCCTTCTCGGCCTTGGCCAGACCCGCGTAAGCGGCGTCGTTGAACGACTGGTCGCCGCGGCCACCGATGTCGTACGCGATGGCGGTCTTGTTGTCCGTGGACGACGACGCGGTGTCCGAGGAGGACGACGACGACGAGTCGCCACACGCGGTGACGCTGAGTGCGAGCGCCGCGGACATAACGCCCACGGTGGCAATCCTGGTGATCCGGCGCAAGGGAAGGCTCCTTCAAACCTGACCGAAGCGCCTCTTCCGGCGCTGGTTTCGCGGCGATCGTAACGCGCGTAGATGTCAGATAAGGACCTGTACGGAAGCCGTTATCGGATCGTCGCGAACAGAAGGTGTCCTGTCCGGTTACGAGTGGTTGCCGTCGAGCAGCGCCGAGGCGGTGAACAGCTCCACTCCAACCGTGATCGCCTCCTCGTCCACGTCGAAGTTCCCCCGGTGCAGGTCCAGACCGAGGGTGTCGCCGGGCGTACGCACTCCGAGCCTGGCCATGGCGCCCGAGACGTGCTCCAGGTACCAGGAGAAGTCCTCCCCGCCCAGGCTCTGTTCGGTGTCCTCGATCGCATACGATCCGCGGCGGGCGGTCATCGCGGCGTCCAGCAGACCGATGGATTCCGCGTCGTTCACGACGGGCGGCACACCGCGGATGTAGTTGATCACGGTCTTGGCCCGGTGCATTCCGGCCACCTCGTCGACCGCCGCGTGCACCAGATCCGGCGCCTCGCGCCAGGCCTCCAGATCGAGGCAGCGAACCGTTCCGGACAGTTCGGCGTGTTGCGGAATGACATTGGGCGCGTGCCCGGTCTCCAGCCGCCCCCACGTGAGGGCGAGCCCCGAGCGCGCGTCGACCCGTCGGGCGAGCAGCGCGGGCACGTCGATGGCGATCCTGGCCGCGGCGGTGACCAGGTCGGTGGTCAGATGCGGTCGGGCGGTGTGCCCGCCGGGCCCGTCGAGGATGACCTCCAGCCGGTCGCAGGCGGAGGTGATCGCGCCGATCCGGAGCCCGATCTTCCCCACGTCCACCTTGGGGTCGCAGTGCACGCCGATGATCCGCCGGACGCCTTCCAGCGCCCCGTCCTCGATCGCGTCGGCCGCACCGCCGGGCAGGACCTCCTCGGCCGGCTGGAAGATCAGCCGCACGGGGTTCGGCAGCAGGCCCTGCCTGTCGAGCTCGGCGAGCACGAGTCCGGCGCCGAGGACAGTGGTGGTGTGGACGTCGTGCCCGCAGGCATGCGCCCGGTCGGGCACGGTGGACCGGTAGGAGACGCCCGCCTTGGTGTCCGGGATCGGCAGCGCGTCGATGTCCGCCCGCAACGCGAGCATGCTCCGCGTGTCGCCGTCCCGCCGCCCCACGTCGCAGATGAGCCCGGTCCCGGTCGAGAGCACCCTGGGCTTCAGTCCCGCTCTTTCCAGCCGGGCCTTGATGGCCGCGGTGGTACGGAACTCCTGGTTGCCGAGCTCGGGGTGCATGTGAAGGTCACGCCGGAAGGCGATCAGCTCGGCACGCAGCTCATCGGACAGGGCGCCGGGCAGCGCGCCGGGCAGGGCGGCTCCTCCGGGCAGCTCGGCTTCGTCGTGGGACGCGCGGGACTTCAACTGGTTCACCCAGTGAAGGGTAGGCCCCCGGACCCCTCAACTGGCCACAGATCAAGAAAAGTTCAGCCGCTTAGAGGAACAAAAGTTGGCGTTGCGGCGTGTGACGGGTATTGACGGTGGGTACACTCCGCCGTTCTCCACCGCGGTGCGAGTAGCGCCCGAGCGCGAGCACACGCGGGATGGAGGCACCGGCCCGCCCGGCCATGCCCGCCTGCGGCCCGGCCCCCGACCGCCCGCGGCGGTGGAATAGAGAGCGGGCCTGATGGGCGGCCGTGCCGCGCGCGAGCCGCGTCGGCGGTCTCACCTCGACGACGTAACGACAGTCTGGACGCTTCCCTGCCCAGCGGCGCGCCGTGACCCGCGGCTGGGCACGCGCCCGAGGCCGCCGACCTCGCGTGATGGCCCGCGGCCCGAGCGGCTCGCCGCTGACCGGCGACATACGAACGAGACTCGAATGTGTGAACGAGAGCACAGCACAGGATCTCCTCATTCCGACCAGGGCGTCCATAAGATGACCGACTGCTGACAGGAAGCACACAGGAAACTCTGAGCCCACCGGTCACACCTCGAATCGACGCGATAGGCATAAGGCCTGGCGTCCGGGCCTCGGAGCATTCCTGTGTCGAAGGTGTCTCGTCGTACCGCGCTGGGCGCAATCAGTCTCGGCGCAGTCGGCTTCGCCGGCTATCAACTGCGCGGAGAAGCCGAGGCGCTCCCCACGCGCCCCGCGGCACGCACCGGCAACAACCCGATCGTGCGGGAGAACGTCGCGCAGGGCTCGGACCAGTGGCTTGTGGGCCGCGACGGCACGAAAGGCGTGTCCGACGATCTCGCCCAGATACAGGGCTACGCGTCGGCGACCTCTGTGAGCCATGGCGAGTCCATCGACTTCCACATCTCATCCCACATCGCGCAGGAATGCACGGTAACGGTCTACCGCATCGGGCACTACGGAGCCGTGGGCGCCCGGCACCTGCTGACCAGCGAGCCCGTGCGCGTGCAGCCGGGGATCACGCCGGGTCCGGATTCGGATACCGGCCTCATATCCTGCGAATGGCCGGTGTCCTGGACCCTGGAGATACCCCCGGCCTGGCTCTCCGGAGTATTTCTGGCCGTCTTCACCTCTCAGGACGGGTACCGCGGCTACACGCCGTTCGTCGTGCGCGACACCGCACGCCGCTCCGACGTCCTGATGGTCGTCCCTTTCACCACCTACCAGGCCTACAACATGTGGCCGCTCGACGGACGCAACGGCAAGAACCTGTACAAGGGCTACACCGCCGACGGGCAGTCCGGAGGGAACCCGGAGCGGGCCTACAAGGTCTCCTTCGACCGGCCCTACATGCAGAGCGGCCTGCCACGCTGGTTCGACATGGACACCAGCGCCGCCCGGTGGGCGGAGAGCTCCGGTTACGACATCACGTACGCGACCAGCGTCGACCTCCACGAGGGGCGCATCGACCCGTCCCGGTACACCGCGATCGTCTTCTCGGGGCACGACGAGTACTGGTCCGAGGAGATGCGCGACCGCGCCGAGACCGCGGTGGACGCCGGCACCCACCTCGCGTTCCTCGCTTCCAACAACATCTACTTCCACATACGTCTCGAGTCCGGTGGCGAGGGACGGCCCAACCGTGTGGTGACGTGCTACAAGGAGGCCCCGGATCCCGAGCCCGGCGCAGCGGGTCCGACTGTGCGGTGGCGGGCACTGGGCAAGAAGCACCGCAGAGCCGAGCAGGGCCTGCTAGGTGTGCAGTACAACGGAATCCTCGCGGAGCCCGCACCCCTGGTCGTCCGCGAGAGCGAGCACTGGTTCTGGTCGGGCACAGGACTCCGCGACGGTGACCGGATTCCCGACCTCGTCGCCGTGGAGGCGGACGGTTTCAGCCCGTCCATGCCCCGGCCCAAGGACACCGAGCAGACCCTGCTCTCCGCGTCTCCGTACATCGACCGCCGCGACGGTGGCCGCGCCGTCCAGAACACCAGCCTCTGCGAGAACCACCAGGGCACCCTCGTCTTCGTCGCCGGCACCTTCCACTGGCCGCTCGCACTCGCCGACTCCGAGCACCGCAACCCGCAGGTCCAGCGCGCCACCGGCAACCTCATCAACCGCATGCTGGAACCCCGCGGCAAGCGTTAGCCACCGCACTGCCGACGCACTCCATCACGCGTCCGGCGGTCAGGGCAGCCGGAGGAGTTCGCGGAGGGTTCCGACGTAGGCGGTGACATCACGTTCGGCGGTCGGCTCGGTGGCCGGGTCCGCGTCCGGGGTGGTGCGGCACGGGCGGCAGAGGCCGTCGGGAAGCGCCTCAGGGCGGCCGGGGGCTCCGCACCGGGTGCACTCGACCATCAGTCTGCGTACGGGCGTGTCCGGCACGGGTGCCGTGGGCAGCTGGGGCGGGATCTTGTCGCGCAGTCGGCGCCTGACGAATCCGACCGGTGAGTCGACGGCGGCGGGGAGACCGGCCGCGAGGGTCCGCACGAGGTAGTCGGCGTCCACCCCCCGCGCGAGCCACGCGGCAGCCTGCTCCTCAAGGACCGTGCAGTCGGCGGTGGAGAGGGCGAGCCGGGGGTCGATGCGGCCGAGCCGGGCCAGGGCGAGGTAGGCGGGCGAGTGGCTCTGCGGCGTCGACGCCACTCCCTGCACCGGCTCCGACACCTGTGCCGGGGTCCGTTGCTGCGGTACGGCCGCGCTGTGCGCAGGAGCTGGGGCCGGGCTGTGCACGGGGGCCGGGTCCGCGAGGGGCGTCGGTGCTTCCGGGTTGCCCTCGGCCTGGAGGTGGGCGATCCACCACTCGTTGTCGCGGGCGGTCCGGGACCAGTACGTGCGGGTGACCCAGCGGACCTGCCCGTCGCCGACGGCGGCCAGGCACCGGACATGGCGCAGGTGACCGGCGACACCCAAGGCCCTCAGCGCGCTGCCGACGGCCATCTGCCCGTACGGGGGCAGGTTCTTGGCCAGCGACTTGATGTCCATGGCGGCGCCGTCGGGGAGCCTGTCCACGTACCCGGCGATGTGGCGCTCCCGCTCGGGCAGCAGCCCGAAGTCATCGGCACGGGAGGGATGTTGATCCGGTGCGGAACGCTTGCCGTAGCCGGGATTGGCCCTCGCGTACGGGCGGGAGGATGCGGGCGCGCGCAGGGCGGAGCTAGGGTGCTCGGTAGCCACGAGATCGCTCTTTTCGATCTTGGGGTGAGACCCCGGCACGGTGCTATCAACACCGGGTCGGGGTCGTTCAGTTGTGGGCACCGTAAGCAGTCGCGACACTCCGCCGCAAGCTGGTCACGATTAGTCATACTTGCTGGCCGTGACGGGTCAGGGAGGGTGGGGAGGTTGTCCCAACCCTTCTTTTACCTACCGGATTACAGACAGCGCTCGGCCCCCGAAGCTCGCATCCCGACACCCGGATCCCGAAGCTCAAGACTCGGGCCCGCACTCGTCCACGTACCCCCGAAAGAGTGAACCGCCCGGTCCCGGCACTCGGACCCCGAGCCTCGAGACCTGAGCTTCGAGCCCGGAACCTTCACTGGTCTCCCCGCAACCGCCCACCACAGCCGGCCGCAACCCGCACGGTGTCCCTCAACGCCTCTGCCGGACGGGCGGCGAGATAGCGGAGCTCTCCGGCGTCGGCGGCCTCAGACATAAACTCAACCGGCAGATCCATGGAGTTCGCACAGCAAGGGGTGGGTAACGATGACGGTCCGCGCAAGGGAAGGGCTCCTCGCAGGGGGCCTTCTGTTTGCTGCCTTCCTCACGGTGGTCCACGGGTTCGGCACGGCGCGGGCCGACGGATCGATCGGGACAGCTCTGATTGCGGCTGTACTGGCTGCTGTCGGCGTGCACCTGATCCGTGGAGGGCGCAGGCGCCGCTAGTAGCGCCGGGCCTTCGGCCGGCGGGGCGTCCTCCCGGTTCCCCCTGGGCGGGAGGACGCCCCGGCTTTCGTGGTGGCCGTGCGGTCCGTCGGTTGCCGTTGCCGTCTGTCGGGGCGTCAGTACAGCTTCTTGACCGCCGTGGTCGTCGTGTTCTTGAAGGCGGCCACCGGAGCGTCGGCGAAGGACCCCATCTGCCCCCAGCTCACGACGGTCACCGTCCGGCCGTCCCGTCCCACGGACAGCAGATGGATGTCCGTGGCGCCGTAGGACGTCGTGGTGTGCAGACCGTGCACCCGCGCGCCCTCCTCGACCGGCAGCGAGCCGTAGTCCCGGCCCTCGGCCTCGGTCTCCGGGTCGTTCTGCTCGATCCGGTCGGCGCAGGAGCGGATCTCCTTGTTCAGCAGTGCGGCGAGCGCCTTGCCCTTGGCGTCGGATCCCGTGACGACGGTGACCTGTGCGGCGCCGGTGTCCAGATCGGTCTGGAAGACCCGGTGCCGGTAGTCGTAGGCCGGTACGCCCTCACCCAGGCAGTAGGCGAGCTCGACCGGGAAGCCGTCGGTGACAGGTCCCGCGACCCACTCGGACGAGGGGTGCGGCGGCAGTTGGGACGCCTTGAGGAACGCGGGCGGGGCGGCCTTCGCCGACACGCCGACATTCTTCGCTGCGACGACCTTCCCCTGCGCGGCGCCCTCCTGGGCCTGGGTCGGTGCCGCGCAGGCGGCGAGAGCGACGACGGAGAGCGCGGCGGCGAGCACAGCGGCGCGGGTGTGCATGGGCATGGGTGTCCCCCGTGTGGAATACGTGATGGAGTGCCTGGTGGCCTACATGGGATGCGGCGTGTGACGACCCGACGTCATCACGCCGGCCTTCGTACGACCGGGTCGCCGCGCCGGTCGCCGTGACGGTGACGGTGCGTCCGGTGGGAACCGGGGCGGCACGACGAGCATCGGCGGTCCCGGTGGGCCGGCGCAAGACCCACCGCCGGATCGGCCGGGGTGGAACCATCCCAGCCCCCCTGACGTGCAGGTATATGGGCGCCTGGGACACGGCCCCACCCCGGGACACCCGACCCGGACCGGATCGAGCCTGACGAGTGCGGAGGTGACGGTGCCGACACAGGACCCCGTGGCACAGTTCGCGGCGCTGCTACGGGAACTGAAGGAACACACGGACCGCAGCTACGGTTCGCTCGGCCGCCGTCTCCACATGAACACGTCCACGCTGCACCGCTACTGCACCGGTGAGGCGGTCCCTCTCGACTTCGCGCCCGTGGAGCGCTTCGCGGCTCTGTGCGGCGCGTCGGGTGCGGAGCGTCTGGAACTGCACCGCCGCTGGCTCCTGGCCGTGGCTGCCCGGCAACGCCCCCACCCGGCCCGGCCCGTGGAGGGGGCGGAGGGGGCGGAGGGCTCGGATGCCCAGGCCGGCACGCAGCCCGGCGACATCGGCAGCGATGACGGCGGCACCCTCACGAGCGGGGCTGCCGGTGGTCCGGCCGACGCGGAGGGACTGGTGAGCGGTCCGGCCCACGCGGAGGGACTGGTGAGCGGTCCGGCCCACGCGGAGGGACTGGTGAACGGTCCGGCCCACGCAGAGGGCCTGGTGAACGGTCCGTCCCACGCAGAGGGCCTGGTGAACGGTCCGGCCCACGCGGAGGGACTGGTGAGCGGTCCGTCGCCCGCGCCTCGCCGCCCCCGGCCCTGGTACCGGCGCAGGCGCGCCGCGGCCGTCGTGTGTGCCGTGCTCGCCGGAGTGGGGAGCCTGTCCCTGCTGCCGGACGGCCGGGACACCGACGACGGTGCACGGTCCGCATCGGTCGCCCCGGCGGACGCGAGCGCGTCCGCCGGCGCCCCCAGGCCCTCCGACACCCGCTCCGTGTCGCCGTCCGGTGGCCCGAAGGACGGCACCACGAGCTCTCCGGGACCCCGGCGCGAGCCCTCGGGCCCGGCCGGCTCCGCGAGTGCCCCGGCAGGCTCCGGACCCGCGGGTCCTCCCCTCGCCTGGTCCGTCGACTCCCAGGCATGGGCGTTCGGCTGCGGTCACGACTACGTCATCGCCGCGCCGCCGGAGCGGGTGCCGCCGCCTCCGGTCCAGCAGGACGCCGGCACCTGGGCGGCGACCCAGCGGGCGGTGCACGGCGGGGAGACGATCGTGAAACTGTCCGTGCAGGGGACGTCCGACACCGCCGTGGTCCTCGAAGCGCTGCGGGTACGTGTGACCGGCCGCGCCGATCCCGCTCCGGGCAACGCGTACTCCATGGCCCAGGGCTGCGGCGGCTCCCTCACCCCGCGGTCCTTCGCCGTGGATCTGGACAGGAACCGGCCCGTAGCCCGCGCGACCGCCGGCAACGACGCCGGCACGCCGATCCCGGCGGTGAGCATGCCCTACCGGGTGTCAGCCGAGGACCCCGAGGTGCTGCTGGTCACCGCCAGGACCGGTACCTGCGACTGCAGTTGGTACCTGGAGTTGGACTGGTCGTCCCAGGGCCGCACGGGCACCGCCCGGATCGACGACCGCGGCCGTCCGTTCCGCACCAGCGCCATCGGAGGGCTGACGTCCTACGCGTACGACACCTCTGCACGCGCCTGGGCGCCCCGCGTGGACTGAACTCCCGCAGCGTGCTTCCCGGGCGCGCGCACGAGCCGCCGCGTCGGGCGCGCCACCCGGTCCGTCAGTCCTTCCGCGCGTCCCAGGCATTGCCGATCCAGCCGTCGAAGGAGGGGATCAGGGCGTTGAGGGCGGCTCCGAGCCGCCAGTCCAGGTCCGGTGCGTACAGCTTCACCGTGTTGCCGGACGACCTGAACTCCAGCGGGACCTGTCCTGACGAGCGCCACTTGATGCGGCGGGGGCTGCGGGGGAACTCGCCGCCGCCACCGCCGCCGAAGAGGACGGCCACGAGCATGAGCGGCAGCAGGGGTGTGCAGGACCACCACACGCACCACCAGAAGAGCCGGCCCTTGTAGCCGACCGCGTCGGGGGCACCGGGGCGGCTCACGGTCCAGCGGGTGCGCAGTCCCCGGCTGAACGCCTTGTCGCGCGTCAGCACACCGAGTGGTTCACCGTGCGGGCCGAGCACCTGGAACTGTGCCCGTCCCCCGCTCGTGGAGAGGGTGACCAGGGTGGCGACCCGTGCCTGGCGGTGCTCGTCCGCCCACAGGACGAAGGAGCGGGCGCCGCTCTTGCGGGCCGCGAGGTAGGCGGGGATGCCTTCGGGAGGCAGCTCGCGTTCCCCATGGGCGACCGGCCGTGAGGCTCCCGGCCCGTCGGAGAAGCTGACCAGGCAGTCGATCCCGCCGTCAGGTGCGGTCCTCAGCTTCTGCGGCATGTACAGGGTGAGAGTACTGGGCACCCGGCGGGCTCCTTCACACGTGTCCGGATCGAACGGTCAACGCACAACCCACGGACATCAGTTGCACGCCGGCCTCCTGACCTCACACGCACACCGTGTGCGACCGGTTCCCTCAGCCCTCCGCCGTCACCGCCGTGACTCTCCACGGCGAGAGCCGCTGCACGTCCCGGGCCGTCTCCGTGACGCCGCTCAGGAAGCCCTGGGCGCGCGGCGAGGCCGAGTCGCGGAGCCATTCCGGCGCTATGTCGCACACCGCGACCTTCACTCCGGTGCCGACCAGGGCCAGCGGGAGGGTGTGGACGACCGTCGACGGGAAGCTCAGGACCGTGTGGCCGATGGGGCCTCTGCGGGCGATGAGTTCCAGGGGGAGGTCCGGGCGGACGATCTCCAGGCCGGTGGCGGCTTCCAGGGCGTGGAGCTTGTCCGCGGATTCACGGCGGTGGGCGAAATAGCGGGTCGCGCCGTGGGCGCGGGCCAGGGCGGTGACCGCCTCCTGGTACGGGACCGGGTCGATCACGCCCGTCTCGACCAGGGACGTGCCGACCAGGTCGGCGCCCTTGGTGATCAAGGGCGGGCCGAACCGGTCACGGGTCCAGGCGAAGGTGTTGGAGGTGACCTCGACGGCCTGCGGCGCCTCCACCGGCATCGCGGTGAACACCTCGACCGTGCGGGTCGCCGAGGGCGTGAAGCTGCGCCGGGCCGCGGAGGTCACCGGGGCCAGGAGCAGTTCGCGCGGGCCCCGGCTGCCGCGGCGGTGCCAGCGCACCAGGCGTTCGCCGCGCGCGAGTTGGGCGACGAACTCCATGGTGGCCGTGCCGTCGTCGACGACCGTGATCCGGCGGGTGCGGACCAGGCAGAGGAGCAATTGCACGTAACGGGAGAACGGGTCCCCGATGACGATGCGGTCCGCCCTGCGGATCAGCCCCGTCAGGGCGCGCAGGGCCTTCAGAGGCGCGCCGGTCTCCCCGCGCGCCTCCTGCCAGCGAACCGCCATGCCCTCGTCGCGGGCCAGCTCCGCCATCCTGCGCAGCTGGCCGCGCGACATCGGGTCGACCGGGGGGAGGACGACGACCGTGGTGTCGGCGGAGCCTCCCCGGGTGTGGGTCCACTCCAGGACGTTCAGGAGCTGGACCGGGCTCTCGACGAAGGCGAGGTTCACCGGTCTGCCCGTCAGACCGCGACCGGCTCGGCGGCCGGCGCGTTCCCGGTCTCGGTGTCGTTCTCGGCGACGACGCCCGTGACCCGGCGGAGCTTCTTCATCGGGCCGAGCTCCGACTCGTACACCTTCTTGACGCCGTCACCGAGGGACGCCTCGATGGTGCGGATGTCGCGGACGAGGCGGGTGAGCCCCTGCGGCTCGACGGAGGCGGCCTGGTCGGAGCCCCACATGGCGCGGTCGAGCGTGATGTGGCGCTCGACGAACGCGGCGCCGAGCGCGACGGCGGCGAGGGTCGTCTGCAGGCCCGTCTCGTGGCCGCTGTAGCCGATCGGGACGTTCGGGAACTCGCCCTGCAGGGTGTTGATGACGCGCAGGTTGAGCTCCTCGGCCTTGGCCGGGTACGTCGATGTGGCGTGGCAGAGGAGGATGTTGTCGCTGCCGAGGACCTCGACCGCGTGCCGGATCTGGCGGGGGGTCGACATGCCGGTGGAGAGAATGACTGTGCGGCCCGTGGCGCGCAGCGCGCGCAGGAGTTCGTCGTCGGTCAGGGAGGCGGAGGCGACCTTGTGCGCCGGGACGTCGAACTTCTCGAGGAAGGCGACGGCCTCGGTGTCCCACGGGGAGGCGAACCAGTCGATGCCGCGCTTGGCGCAGTGGTCGGAGATGGCCCGGTACTCGGCCTCGCCGAACTCGACGCGGTGGCGGTAGTCGATGTACGTCATCCGGCCCCAGGGGGTGTCGCGCTCGATGTCCCACTGGTCGCGCGGGGTGCAGATCTCCGGGGTGCGCTTCTGGAACTTGACGGCGTCGCAGCCTGCTTCGGCGGCCACGTCGATCAGCGCGAGTGCGTTGTCGAGGTCGCCGTTGTGGTTGATGCCGATCTCACCCGTGATGTAGACGGGGTTGCCGGGGCCGGCGGTGCGGGTGCCGAGCGTGCGCAGGCGGGAGGTGCTGCTCATGGTGGTGCTTCCTTACGTGGTGGGGGTGGTGGTGGCAGGGGTGGAACCGGTGGTGAGGGTCGGGCCCAGGAGCCAGGCCGCGATCTCGCGGATGGCGCCGAAGCCACCCGGGGTTGTGGTCACGGCCCGCGCGGCGGCGCGTACCGAGTCGTGGGCGCTCGCCACGGCGACGGGCCAGCCCGCCAGTCCGAAGCAGGGCAGGTCGTTGACGTCGTTGCCGACGTAGAGCACGCGGTCGGGGTCGAATCCCTGTTCCTCGCACCACTGCTTGAGCGCCAGGTCCTTGCGGTCGATGCCGTGCAGGACGGGAACCTGGAGCTTGCGGGCGCGGGCGGCGACGACCGGGTTCTGTTCCGTGGACAGGATCAGGAGCGGAACACCAGCCTTGCGCAGGGCGGCGATGCCGAGGCCGTCACCGCGGTGCACGGCGACGATCTCGTGCCCGTCGGAGTCGATGAGGACGCGGTCGTCGGTCTGCGTGCCGTCGAAGTCGAGGACGACCGCGTCGATGTCCTCGCGGGTCGGCAACGGTGAGGGGTCCAGGAGCGGCGCGAGGGCGCGGGCGCGGGCCAGGTCGTGCGGGTCGTCGATCTCCAGCACCCGCGCCGGGTCGGTCCGTACGAGCGTGGTGCGGCCGAAGAAGCGGTGGCGGTGGGTGCGGAAGCCCTCGACGTCCATGGCGTACGCGGCGCCCGTCTCCAGCAGGTCCTGCGGACGGTCCTGGCGGCGGGGGCGAACGGCCTTGTCGTGGTTGACGCCGTACGTGTCGTCCTCCACCGCGCTGCCGTCGCGCCAGACGAACCCGTGGAACGGGGCGACGGTGACGGCCGTGTCGGCACCGTCGCGGGAGACCGCGGCGGCGACGCCGTCGATGTCCTCACGGGTGAGGAAGGGGCTGGTGCACTGCACCAGGAGCACGACGTCGGCGGTCCTGCCGGGCTGCATCGCCTCGTACGCGTCGAGGGCGTGCAGGACGGCGGCCTCGCTGGTCGCGGTGTCGCCAGCGATGGCGGCGGGGCGTTGCACGCAGTGCAGCCGATCCGACTCGCCCAGCGCCCGGCCCGCTGCCCGCGCCGCATCCGCGACGGCCGGGTCGTCGGTGGTGACGACGACGTCCGTGACCTCCGGGGAGGTGAGGCAGGCGTGGACCGCGCGGGCCACCAGGGGGATGCCGCCGACCTGGGCGAGGTTCTTGGCGGGCACGCCCTTGGATCCGCCGCGGGCGGGGATCACGGCGAGCACGGTCGGGGCCGGTGGCGGGGTCATGGCTGCTCCTGAAGCGGTGGGCGTGGCGGCGGGGTCGGCGGTCACAGCTCGCCCATCCGGCGGATCACGGGGGCGACGCGCTGGACTCCGTGGCGGTACGCGCCGCGCGCCGCGTTGCGGACGGTCTCGCGCACCGCGCCCCTGACCCGGCCGGTCTCTCTGGGTGCCGCGGCGCCCGGCAGCGGGCGGCCGTCGGTGGCCAGGTGGTGGCGGGCGAGGATGCCGGGGAGGTACCCGGGGGCGGTGGCGGGGGTGTAGTAGGGGGCGAGGTCGGGAAGGGTGCCGCGTTCGAGCAGGACGGCGACCCTGGTGCGCGCGGTGTCGTAGGCCGTGTCGTACGAACCGTCGGCGGCGACGCCCTGGCCGGACACCCATTCCTCGTCGGGCTCCGGGCGGTGTCCGCCGTCGAGCCGGTCCCAGGAGGTGACCAGCCCGGAGCCGATGAAGTGGTGGTTTCCGAGGGCTTCCCGTACGCCGAGGTCGGAGAGGATCGCGGTCGGGATACGACGGTGCAGGGACTCCAGCGCCGCCGTCGAGGAGACCGTGACCAGCAGGTCGGTGCGGTCCAGGACCTCGCCCATGTGCCCGTACACCAGGCGGAAGTTGGGCGGCAGCCCGCCCGGGAGGCGCTCCGCGAGCCGCTGGTAGGGCAGTTCCTCGATATGGGTCGTGTGCTCACCCGGCTTCGAGCGCAGCTTCAGCAGCACCTCGCGGCCCGGGTGCAGCCTCGCGTGCTCGACGAGCCTGCGCAGCAGGTACGTACGGTCCGCGCGGGAGGCCGGCACGGAGGGCTGGGCGGCGAACACGACCGTGTCGCGGCCCTCTTCCGGGCGGTACGGCGCCCCGCCGAGGAAGGGCAGAGCGGCCTCCGTGACGGACGAGGCGTCGGCGCCCACTCCCTCGTACACCGCTCGGAAACGCTGCGCGTCGTGACGGGAGTTGGCGAGGACGATGTCCGCGCCGTGCCGCAGCAGGAGTCCGTCGGCGAGCTTCTCGTAGACGACCCCCACGTACCCGGTGACGATCACCGGCCTGCGGGGCAGGCCCAGGGCGGCCAGGCCGTGCAGCATCGCCTGGACGGCGCCGCCGACGAGGGCGAGCACGACGACGTCGTACGCCTCGTCCCGCACCGCGTGCAGGAACTCGACGGCCGTCACCTCACGCACCCGGCCGGCGTCCACGCCCACCTCCCCGACCTCGGCGAGCTGCCGGGGGGTCGGGGTGGCACGGCCGCGCAGCAGCAGTCCGGTGACCTCGACGGGGCGTTCGCCCTCGCCGGTGCGGGTGGTCCCGCCGGCCCCTGCGGTCAGGCGGCGCGCGGTGAGCGCGCCCCACTTCCACCGGGTGTCGGAGTCGGCGAGTACGGCAACCCTGAGCGCCGGGGAGGCTGCTGCTGCGGTGTCGGCCGGATCAGCCGAATTACTGGTACGTGGAGGCACGCATCAAAAGCTAGGAAGGCATTTCTATGGGCGGCCCAACGCGGGGGCAACAAATGGTTAACAGCCCGCCGACGGTTGGGGATATGACCTGCGGAGCATCCCGAAGAGCCGCGAATTCACACCGATTCACTGATCCGACATGCGTCGTTCACCCTCAGTCCTCTTCGGGGACAAGGGAAATGCCGGGCCCGCCCTTAGCGTGAATCGGGTGGTCAAGCTCTCCGTCATCGTGCCGTTCTACAACGTGCGGACATACGCCCCCGATACGCTCCGAAGCCTGCGCGCCAACGCCCGCGAGGACTTCGAGTTCATCCTCGTCGACGATGGTTCGACCGACGGTACGGCGGAGCTCCTGCGCCGGGCCGAGGACGACATCGAGGGGGTGGTCGTCCGCAGGCACGAACGGAACGCGGGTCTGGCCACGGCCCGCAACACCGGCCTGGACGCGGCCCGCGGGCAGTACATCGCCTTCCTGGACGGCGACGACTGGCTCGCACCGGGCCACTACGCCCGCCTGCTCGCGCAGACGGAGGCCCTCGGCTGCTCCTTCGTCCGTACGGACCACGTCCAGGTCACGGGCAGGTCCCGCACCGTGCACCGTGTCCCGCACGGCCGGCGCGGTGCGGTGAGCTCCCCCCGGGACGCGATCCTGCCGGCCTCCCGGACCACCTCGGTGGACTACGCGTACGCCTGGGCCGGGCTCTACCACCGGAGCCTCCTGGACCGAGGTCTGCTGCATTTCGCCGACGGTCTGCGCACCGCCGAGGACCGGCCGTGGATATGGCGGCTGCACCGCGAAGCGGATTCTTTCGCGGTCCTGGGAACACTGGGCCATTTCTACCGCCGGGGTGTCGCGTCATCGCTCACACAGATCAGCGACGAGCGCCGGCTCGATTTCGTGCGCGCCTACAACCAGGTCGTGGGTGAGACGGCGGCCGACCGCGACGCGGACGCGCTGCTGCCGAAAGCGGTGCGTACGTACTGTGCGGTCATCGCCCACCACGTCGGCTCCATAGGGAAATTCGAGCCGTCCGTGGCCCACCGACTGAAATCGCTGACTGCGGCGGCGCTCGCGGACATGCCTCAGCCGATCCTCGACGACACCCTCGACGCCATGGACGTACACCGGGCGACCCTGCTGCGCAGACTGCGCCGCCGGCCGGTCGCCGCGAAGGGACCGGCTGCCGCGTGACCACTCAGATCTTCGTCGCCTCGACTCCGCTCGGCACGGCCGTGCTCGTCGCCGCCCTCGACGCGAACTGCTTCGACGACGCCGACCGCCGCATCCTGCTGCTGTGCGACACCTCGGCGATCCCGGAGGCGGCGCCTCCCGCCGACTCGATGCCCGGTTCCGGCCTGCTGCGCGCCCGTTTCGACGAGGTGCTCTCCTGGAACGACACCATCTCCCCCCAGCACCCGGCCGAGTGGACCCCGCGCGCCGACGACACGCCCCTGTGGGAACGCCACCTGCGGCGGGCCTGGCACCTCGGGGACGACGAGGTCGAGCTGGTGTTCGCGTCACCGCACGCCGCGCCCGCCCAGGCGCTCGCCCAGATCCTCGGCGGCGGACCCCTCACCGTGTACGTGGACGATCTGGCCGGCTACGGCCCGACCGGCAGCAGGATCCCGCCGCTGATCGGCACCCGGGTCCGGCGCGTGCTCCACCCGGATCTGCTCCCCGGCCTGCAGCCGCTGCTGCTGGCCGAGTTCGGTGTGGACCACGTCCCCCTGCCCACCGCGGCCCTGCTGAAGGTCTTCGCCGAACTGGCGGACGCCGCACCGGAGTTCCCGTTCCCGGACGGCCCTGCGCTGCTCCTGGGCGAGCGCCTCGCCGGGGCCGGCCTCCTCTCCCCGGAGGAGACGAGGGAACTGCACCTGCGGATGGTGCGCGGCACCGTCGCCCTCGGCCACACCCGGCTCCTCCTCGTACCCCACCCCCACGCCCCGGTCCCGTTGTCGGCCGCCCTCGCACGTGAGGCGTCCCGCCTCGGCGCCGGACTGACGGTGCTCGACAGCGGGCCGCTCGGCGTCCCCGTCCCCCCGGAAGTCCTCTACCAGCGGATACGGCCCGCGCTCGTCGTCGGCTGTTCGGCGACCGAACTGCTCACGGCGGCCACCCTGTACGAGCTGCCCGTGGCAAGGACCGGCACCGGAACGCTCCTCGAGCGCCTGACCCCGTTCGAGAACACCGCCAGGGTGCCGGTCACGATCACCGACGCACTGCTCCCGGACCTCGAGGACGCCGCCGCGGTCACCTGTCAGAAGCCACCCACGGAGGCGGCCGTGGCCCGGAAGCTGGGCGGCCTCCTGCCCGCGGTCGGCTTCGCCATGCAGCCCCGGGTGCGCCCGGACCTCCGCCCGACCGCCGAGCGCTACCTCTCCGAGCGCCTGGACGGGCACACCTGGCGCTACTTCAAGCGCCGTCGGCTGGCAGCGCTCGCGCTCCCGGGCGTGGTGCCCCCGCGCCTCGCTTTCATCCGCCGCAACCCGACGCTGCGCCGCCTCGCCCGCCGCGTACGCGACCGGTGACCGTCGGCTGCGTACGCGACCGGTGACCGCCGGCTCTCAGCCGAGCAGCCGGGTCAGGCCGAGACGGGCCCACAGGACGGCCGCGCCGAAGGAGAGCACGGTGGTGGCTGCCGTCACCCCGACCACGAGGGCCGCGGCCGCCACCCACGTGAGGTCGGCGGTGACCAGGGCATCGGTGAGAACGCCCAGGACGAGGACGTGGATCATGTACGCGCCGAACGAGGCGTCGGACAGCCGGGTCAGCGCAGGCCTCAACCGATCCGGGACGTGCAGGCGGTGCAGGGAGAGCAGCACTGCGGCACTGAACAGGGCGACCGGGACGCTCGCGTACGGGATCGCGTAGTGCACCTCGTGCTGGTACGCGACGGTCGCGGCCAGCGCCGCACCCCCCGGGAGGAGCCACCACAGGCGGCGCCTGCCGAACGTGCCGGCGGGCACCGCGAGGAGCAGGGCGCCGAGTACCGCGTAGATCAGCTGGTACGGGCCGAAGCCCCAGCCGAACCGCGGCAGATCCAGGTCCGTGACCCGGGCGATGTCGCCGGACAGGGACGGGGCCGCTCCGAGGACGAGCAGGGCGGCGCCGAGTCCCCAGGGGCGTCTGCCCGCCTTTACCAGGGCGGCGAAGGCCAGCAGCATGATGACGGGAAGGTAGGCGTACAGGTACCAGAGGTGGTACGCCGGGCGGACCGAGGCGAACAGCGAGTCGAGTGCCAGGGCGCCGATCGGGTCGTCGTTGGTGGAGCGCAGCCGGCCCCACGCCAGGTACAGCGCCGTCCACACGGCGAGCGGCACCACGATCCGCACGATGCGCTTCCACAGCCGGCGGCCGTCCCTGACCGGGGCTCCCACCAGAACCACCCAGCCGGCGACGGCGAAGAACAGGGGCACCGCGAAGCGGCCCGCCGAGTCCGCCACCAGGCCGGCCCAGTAGGTACCGGGGCCGTTGGAGGCCTCGCGGCCTGCCGTGTTCACGAACGCTGAGCCCGTGTGGCACAAGATCACGCCGACCGAGCAGAGCAGCCGGATCAGATCGACGTCGTACCGGTGCTCACGGACAGGGAGGGGCTGCGGCGCGGTCCCGGGGGCGGCCTCCGGGGGCGGTGCGGTGGCCGGTGCGGTGGCCGGCGTTCCGGCCGGAGAAGCAGAGGATGGCATGGTCATCGAAGGCTACGAACGCACGTGTCCGGGGTGAACTCCGGTCAGGTGAACAGTCACTTCGTCCGGGTGTCGGGCAGGTGAAGGCCGTGTGCTCCCTCGGCGCTCCGCGGGCCCGGAATGCGCGGGCCGGGCAGGGGCAGACCGAAGACCTCGCGCAGTGCGGTGAGGTTGGTGCGGGTCACCGACCAGAGGCGCTTCTGCCTGCCGTGGACGTCGGCCACGGCGGCCCGGTGATTCTCCAGCACCGTCGTCGCCCGCTCGGAGAGGCGGGCGCCCAGCGCCCGGTCGTGGACGGAAACGCCCCACTCGGGGCGCTCGATGTCGGTGAGGAAGTAGGCGAGTTTGGGGTGCGAGACCAGACTGATGACGGGTGTGCCGCAGCCGAACGGGATCATGCCCGCGTGCCCGCGCATCCCGATCACCAAGCGGGTACGCCGGTAGAGGTCGCGGATCTGTTCGTTGGAGCGCAGGTACAGCGGCTCCACCGGCAGGGAGGTCCCGTGCTCGCGGCGCAGGTCCTGCACGAACTTCTCGTCCGCCGGCATGTGGGCCGCGTAACGGACCTCGGCACGTTCACCTATCGCGCGTACGGCGGCGTCCATCTCGGCCAGGAAGTGCCCGTAGTCGTGCCCGAAGCGCAGATTGGCCCGGTCATAGGCGCAGTTGACCAGTACGGTGTCGTCGCGTCGCACCGGATCGGTCCAGTCGGGGTCGAGGTGGCGGGCGACGGTGGTCGGGCAGGGCTGGTAGCGCACCCGGTCGCGCAGGTCGTCCGGCAGGAGTTCCCTGACCCGGGCGACGGACCCCTGGTTGCGCAGTCCGAAGAAGGCCGACCGTTCGACCAGGACGCGCAGACTCGCCGCGAATCTGTCACGGCGGTAGCGCTGGCCGTCGAACACGTTGTAGCCGACCGCGAAGACGGCCAGCGGCACGGTGATCCGGCCCAGGACGTCGTCCGCGATGTTCCACTGCCAGCCGCTGTTGCTGTTGGGCGCGGTGTCGGGGAGGAAGAGCCCGCCGCCGCCGACGATCACCCCGCGACGGGCGTTGAGCTCCTCCAGGACCGGCTCGTCCACCAGTCGGTGCACGGACTGCTGGTGCCAGCGGCGCGGACCGGTGTCGGCGTCGAAGCACATACGGACGGCTTCGGGCAGCACCTTGTCGCCCGCGTTCTCCTGGCCGTCGGCGAACAGCGCGACGTGCGCGAGCTGTTCGGCCGGCGCGGCAGCGGGGGTGGCAGGCGCGGACATGCCGTGCTCCCGGGTGCGCACGTACCATGCGCGGCAGTTGGCGTCGGTGGGGTCGGCGTCCAGGCCTTCGCGGGCGTAGCCGTGTGCGTCCCGCGTCCGGCCGAGCAGCCAGGCCAGCCGCGCCAGCTGCCCGTACGCGCGAGCGGCGAAGTCCGGTGACACGGTGGCCAGCAGGAGGTGCGCCTCGGCCTCCTCGTACCTGGACAGCGCCATCAGGCAGATGCCCAGCGTCTCGTGGCAGCGCGGCAGGTCGGGCCGGTCGTCCACGGCCGCGGTCAGCAGCGTGACCGCCTCCTCGTAGCGGCCCTGCTGCCGGAGGACGTCGGCGACCTGGCGGACCAGCTCCACCGGGGTGTTCCCCCCGGCCGGGAACGGAAGCGCGTGGTGCAGGAGCAGTTCGGGGTGCTTGGGGCCGGACAGGGCGCAGTACGCGGCCCGGAACGCGCCGTCGTCCAGCTCGTAGCGGTCGCGGGCCTCGTACGCCGGGGCGTATCCGGCACGGCCGGTGTCCGTGAAGCGCAGTACGGCGGTGCTGTCGGGCACAGGGGTGTCGTCGTAGAGCCGGCCGACGAGGAAGTCGTACCGGGAATCGACGGCCGTGAGCAGCCCGGGTTCCCGTCCCAGCGCGCGATGCACCCGCTCGTCGCCGCCGTGCGCTTCACCGCCGTGCTCCGGGGCGGTGAGGCCGGCGAGGAACGTGCCGTCGGTGTCCTGGCGCTGGATCACCAGCAGGCCGTCGTCCCGGACGGTCCGCAGGCCGTCGGGGCCGGGCTGCGGCACGGCGCCCACCCCGGTACGCAACTGCAGCAGGGGCAGCAGCGGGCCGAGCACGACCGTGCCGGAGCCGAAGGCGACGACGGTGTCGTAGGCGTCCGCCCGGAAGACGTCGAGGCGGTCGGCGGCCTCGTACGGGACTATCCGGGGGTGCAGTCGGCGCGCGGCGTCGAAGGAGGCGTCGGGAAGGCCGGGGTGCAGGACGAGGAAGTCCTCGCAGACGGCCGGGTTGGTCAGGACGAGGCTGCGCAGCAGCACCAGGAGGCCGGGCATCCCGTCCTCGTCGGTGCAGGCGGCGAAGGCGATCCTCCGCCTCCCGGTGACGGCGCGTCTGTCGTCGGCGTCCGCGGCGGCGGAATCGGCGGGAGCGTTCATCTCAGCTGGGTCCTCAGGTCGGTCTCGTCCTCATGGGTCGCGCGGGCGGTGACCCACGCGTGCTCCCGCGGCAGCAGCTGTCCCGGCAGGCCGAACCCGATGAGGTCCAGGCGGTCGGCGTCCAGGAAGTCCAGGAGCCGCAGCACGGTGAAGGCCGTGGTGGTACGGGGTCCCCAGCCGTCCTCCCCCATCAGCGCCGGATCGCTCAGCGGCCGGCGCAACGAGGCGTCGCCGATGTGGTCCTGGGCATCGGGGACGAGCCGTGCGCGCAGCGCCCGGCGCCAGTCGGCGAGCCGGTCGCCGAAGACCAGGCGGGTGGCGGCCCGGCGGTCCCAGCCCGGGCCGCTCCAGGGTGTGTGGCCGCGCAGGGTGAGGGCGTGCAGGTCGGTGCGCACGAGCGCGGAGGAGTCCCCGCCGGTGGGAGGGGCGTCGCAGCGCACCACCAGGTCGTACCCGTCGATCAGCTTCCCGAGCGGACTGCCCGCGGACCGCTCCTCCTCCAGGACCCGTGGCGCTCCGGCGACCACGCACACGGAGCGGCCCTCGACGAGACGGCGCAGGGCCGGAACCCCGATCGGCTCGGTGCCGCCGAGCAGCGGGTCGGCCATCCTGTCCCGGTCCAGCAGCCGCCGGTGGGCGGCGTACGCACCGGCGGGTTTCCGGACGGCCGGGTCGGACATGCCCCGGCCGGCGGTCCGCTGCCGTACGACGTCGGCGAAGCCGGCCCCCGCCTCCGCGGCCGGCGCGTCGCGCAGGGCCCGCAGCCGGGCGGCGTCCTCACCGTCGGGCAGGAGTCCGGCGGCGTCGTCCAGGCAGCGGCGGAGGTCCCGCAGGGTCGCGAGACGTCGCGCTATGTCCGGTGACGAGGAGAGTTCCTGCTGCAGCGTCAGGTGGCGCTCGTAGGCCTGTTCGGCCTCCTCGGTCCGTCCGAGGGCGTCCAGCGCGCGTCCGCGCAGCCGCCACGCCCCCTTGGACCTGTCCCGCATCCCGGTCGCCTCGACCGCGATGCCGAGGGCGAAGCGCGCCTGCGCGTCGCCGCCGGCTTCCAGGGCGTGCTGCCCGGTCCGCAGCAGTGCGTCGAACATGCCGTCCGCTCCGGGGGAACAGGCCGTGGTGAGCGTGCCGATGGAGGCGACCAGGCGGGTCTTCCGGGCGTCGTCCATGGCGCCGGAGGCGGCGAGGGCCGCGAGGTGGTCGCCGCACAGGCGCAGCACGGCCGGTGCGGCAGGCACCTGCTGCCCGGGGCCGCCCGTCGCGGTCCTGGTCCGTACGGCCTTGAGCAGCCCCGTGAAGGTCTGGCCCATGCTCGATCCCGCCGTTCTGTGATCGGTGCCCGGCCGGGGACAGCGCCCCGGGGCCGGGTCAGAGTCCGAGGCTGCTGCGTGTGCGCCGTACGGTGCGGCGCAGCCGGACCGCCGCTCCTCCGGGTCCGCCGCCGCCGGGCAGGAGGAGCTTCTGCAGACGGCGGCGCTTGAAGTAGTGCTGGGTCGTCGCGTCGAGCCCGCCGCGCAGCCACGACTCGGCCTCGCCGCGCAGTGCGGGGTGGAGGCCGGACTGCATGCAGTAGCCGACCGTCCGGACCAGTGGTGCGAGGGTGTCCGGGGCGGTGGAGGACAGCTCAGGGACGGGCTCGCTCCCCTGCTCGTCCAGATCGGGCACGAGGTGGTCGACGATGGTCAGCGGGATGCGGTTGCTGTTCTCGTACGGGGTGATGCGGTCCAGGACGAGACGGGTGCCGACCCGGGCGACGGGGATGCCGTAGTACGCGGCGGCCGTGAACATCGCGGTGGAGAAGCAGCCGACGACGAGCGTGGGTGCGCACCGTTCGTAGAGCGTCTCGGCGAGCAGCGGGCTGTCCAGTGTGCTCAGGCGCACCCCCGCGGCGGCTGCCGCGTCGTCCAGGGCCCGGGAGTAGCGGGCCGGTGCGGTGGGGTGCGGCTTGAAGAGGATGGAGGTGTGACCCGCGCGTGCCGCACCGCGCAGCATGCGGATGTGCAGGTCCTCCTCCTCCTCGGGCGTGAGGATGTTCAGGGCGGCGAGGTACTGCCCCAGGAGTACGGCGGTGGGTGCCTCGGCCTCGACCGCCGCGAGCCCGCGGTCGCCGTCGGCCGCGCGGGCGATCTCGCCGAGGACCTTGCGGAAGGCGTCGTCCGGTACGAGTTCGGGCTCGACGCCGGCCTCCGCGAGCAGCAGCGGCTTCAATCCGGTCACCAGGTCCAGGTGGAGCACGCGCTGGATGCGGCAGGCGATCGACACCGGCACCTTGTTCCGGGTGGGCCCGTAGCTCATCAGGCCGTCCGCGTACACGTGCAGCGCGCTCTCGGCGAAGATCGCCGCCAGTGCGCGGGCCGGGTTGACCTGGATGGATTCGACGGCCAGGTCGACGGGGTCCTGCGGGGGGATCCCCCAGGCGAGCCGGAAGGCGCGCTGCCACAGCTCGGTCTCCTCCGGGCGGGGGCCCCAGCCGCTCGGGTGGTGAGGGCTGATCGCCTCGTTCCAGTCGACGACGGAGTCGAAGCGGGCGGCGATGTCTCCGTAGCCCCGCATCTCCGCCAGCTGGAGGGCGGTTTCGGGGATCTCCGCGTTGTTGGAGACGAGCAGGATGCGGTGGCTGTCCCGGCCGGGTCCGAACCGGCCGGCGTCCAGGGCTGCCGCGAGCGTGGCCGCCCCGTACAGGGTGGAGACCTGGAAGATCTGGGTGCGTGTGGGCATGGGTCAGGCGGCCTTCTGCTTGTCACGCAGGCGGTTGAGCAGGGTGCTGCGCCTGGTGTCCATCATCGTCAGGGTCGTGTCGAGCACCGGCTGCGGCATGCGGTGCAGTGCGGCGGTCGACTCGTGGCGCAGCCGCCGGGCGGTGGCGGGGTCGTACACGTCCGCCTTCTCGTTGTGGAACGCGATCATCGCGCAGTAGGTGCGGACCGCCTTGGGCAGAAGGAGTTCCGCGTCCCGGTCCTGGCCGATCTCCTCGACGAGCGCGTCGTAGGCGGGGAAGAAGTCGAGCTGCCGGGAGTCCTTGATCTGGGTGAGGGACGTGGTGACTCCGCGCCGGTAGAAGATGCCGTAGAGGCCCAGGGCGGCGTAGGTACGGGCGTGCAGGTGGAGCCGCCAGATGAACAACCGGTCCTCGGCGGTGCGCAGTTCGGTGGCGAACCGCAGGGTGCCGTCCTCGAAGAGCCGCCGGTGGTAGATCCCCGCCCATACGAACGGGTAGTCGACCATCGTCTCGCGCTCGGGGGCCGCGATGCCCTCCCGCGGGTCGAGCACGGTGTCGCGGAGCCGGGCCGGCGCGCGGCGCACGACACGGCTGGTGCCGGTGGACTGCACGTGGTCGGTGCGGGCGAAGTCGCAGTCGAGTTCCTGCGCGGCGTGCAGCAGACGGGCGAGGTGGCCGGGCGCGTACCAGTCGTCGCCGTCGAGGAAGGTGACGAAGTCGCCGCGGGCCGCGTCGATGCCGCTGTTACGGGCTGCGGCGATGCCCACGTTCGTGCCGTGCCGGATGACCTCGGCCTGCGGAAGTCTCTCCGCCCACCGGTCGATGACGGACGGCGTGTCGTCCGTCGAGCAGTCGTCGACCAGCAGGAACTCCACATCCGGGCCCGCGTTGCGGGCCAGGCTGCTCAGCGCCGCGTCGGCGAAGGCCGCGACATTGTGGAAGGGAACGACGACGGACAGGTTCGGCACGCGGGGACTCACCTTCGATCTTGGTCCACACACGCTAATGAGTCACGTCGAGGAGCGGGTGTCCTCCGGCCCGACGAGCGGTGAACTCTGGGCATCCGCGTGATGACCGGCCTCGGGGGCGCTGCGCCTCACCGCACCCCGTAGCGCACCTCGATGCCCGCGACGATGATCCACAGGCCGTCCTGGAAGCGCTCGTCGTAGCCGGCGAAGATCTCCGCGCCGGCTGCCGCGGCGAGCGGGAACCGCTCCATCCGCTGGGCCCGCTCGCCGATGTCGAAGCCCTCCCGGCGCTCGTCCGGCATCGGCTGGACGCCCTGCTCCTCGGTGACGAAGCCCATCGTGTACGAGTACGCGGTGATGCCGGCCCGTACCGCCTGCCGCAGTTCGAAGCCCGCGCCGACCATGGTCCGCAGATGGGTTTCGAGTCCTTCGGCATGGTCGGTGCCGGTGAACCTGGCGCCGCTGTAGACCTTCGCGCCGTCCCGGTAGCGCAGCAGCGCGGCACGCAGACCGCTGTTGTACGCGACGAGCTGCCGCTGCCAGGTGTCCGCGGCGGGGCCGGGCAGTTCCTCGTCGAGCATCCGCCGGTACATCACGGTCGCCATCTCGTCGAGCAGCGCCTGCTTGTCCTTGAAGTGCCAGTACAGGGCCGGGGCCTTGACGTCCAGCTCCTTGGCGATGGCGCGCAGGGTCAGCCCGTCGAGGCCCACCTCGTTCAGCAGGCGCAGCGCCGTGTCGGCGACTCGCGCCCTGTCGATCTTCGTCGTACCCACCTTGACAATTTAACAGCGTTAAGCGCAAACTCCGAACCATGGAACTTAACAGCGTTAAGGAAACTGAGGTGCTGATCGTCGGCGCCGGCCCCAGCGGCCTGGCCCTCGCCTGCGATCTGGCACGCCGAGGTGTGCGCACCCTCGTCGTCGAGCAGGCCGCCACGCTCTTCCCGGGCTCACGGGGCAAGGGCATCCAGCCGCGCACGAGGGAGGTGCTCGACGACCTCGGGGTGGGCGAAGCGGTGCGCACGTACGGCGCCGCCGCCCCCGTCGGCATGACATGGCGCGACGGCGAGCGGCAGGGCCCGTACGACATGTTCCGCCGCGCGGCACCGACGGAAGCGGAGCCTTACGGGGAACCGTGGACGATGCCGCAGTGGCGGACCCAGGAGATCCTGCTCGCCCGGCTGCGCGAGCTCGGCGGCGACGTCACCTTCTCGGCCGCCCTGGCCGGCCTCGCCCAGGACCCCGACGGAGTCACCGCCGAACTGTCCACGGGCCCGGTGCGCACGTCCTACCTGGTCGCCGCGGACGGCGGGCGCTCCACGGTCCGGCGCACGCTCGGCATCCCGATGAACGGCGAGAGCGTCGACCCCGCCCCCATGCTGGTCGCCGACGTCCGGGTGGCGGACACGGCCCTCGACCGGCTGAACTGGCACATCTTCATCGGCGACGCGGGCTACACCACACTGTGCCCGCTTCCCGGAACAGCCGACTTCCAGCTCGTCGCCCAGTTCAAGCACGGCGAGCCGGACACCTCGCCGGAGGCCGTACGGGAGCTTGTCGCCGCCCGCACCCACCTCGACCCGCAGGACGTCACCGAGGTGCGCTGGTGCTCGGACTTCCGGCCGCGCGCCGCACTGGCCGAGCGCTTCCGCGCGGGCCGCGTCTTCCTCGTGGGTGACGCCGCCCATGTCCACTCCCCGGCCGGCGGACAGGGCCTGAACACCAGCATCCAGGACGCGTACAACCTCGGCTGGAAGCTCGGCCAGGTCCTGCGGCACGGCGCGCCGCCCGCACTGCTGGACAGTTACGAGGAGGAGCGGCGCCCCGTGGCCGCCGACATGCTGGGCCTCTCGACCCGGATCCACCGGGGCGAGCAGGAGCGCGGCGCCGCCACCCAACAGCTGGGTCTCGGCTACCGCGAGGGCCCCCTGTCCCGCGGCCGGGCCGGCCTCCTGGAAGCCGGGGACCGGGCACCGGACGGGCCGGCGGGCGACGGGCAGCGCCTCTTCGACGTGTTCCGGGGGCCGCACTTCACCCTGCTCGCCGTCGGCACCGACGCCGGACTGCCCGCGCCCGGCGGTGCGTTGCTGCGCTGCCACCGGGCGGCGGCCTGCGAGGCCTACGGCCAGGGCCTGTTCCTCGTCCGCCCCGACGGCTACATCGGCTGGGCCGGCGACGACACCTCGGGGCTCGCGGAGTACGCCGCGACCATGGGCCTTGACCTCAAGCTTGATTGAGGTCCTACGTTCGGGGACATGGACTACTCACATGACGACGCAGGACTCGCACGGCAGCCCATCGGCTACTGGAGCTGGGCCGCCCACGAAGCGACCGTGACCCACATCCGGGCCGCCCTCGCCGAGCACGGTCTCACCCAGCCGCCCTGGTGGGTGATCAACCAGCTGGTCGACGCGGACGACGAGGGACGGCCCCGCGCGGAGGTGGTCGCGATGCTCCGCGGCTACCTGCACGTCGGGGACGGACTGGAGCCCGAGATCGACACCCTCGTCGCACGGGGCCTGGTCACCCAGGACGACACCACCCGCCTGCGGCTGACCGCCGAGGGGCACGCGCTGCACGACAAGGTGTACGAACGGGTCGGCCGGGCCAGGGCGGAGATCCACGCCGGTATCCCGGACGAGGAGTTCGTCGCCGCCCTCAAGGTGCTCCAGCGCATGATCCACAACGTGGGCGGCAAGGCATGGCACCACTGAACGCCCGGGGCGGCCCCGGCCCGCTCAGACGCCGCTGAGGGTGAGCTTCGCCGCGAAGCCGAGGAACAGCACACCCGCCACCGAAGTGGCCCCCGCCGACAGCCGCTTGCGGCGGCGGAACGCGGTGGCCAGGCGGGTGCCGCCGAATATGAGCATCGAGAGGTACAGGAAGCTGCCGATCTGCAGCAGGACACCCAGCAGCAGGAAGGACAGGGCCGGGTAGGCGTAGCCCGGGTCGACGAACTGCACGAAGAAGGAGATCAGGAACAGGATGGCCTTCGGGTTGAACAGGCTGACCACGAGCGCCCGTCGGTAGGGACGCTCGACGGCCGTGGCGGGCGACGGGCCCGCCTCGGTCAGCTCGGCGACCCGCTGATGACGCTCACGCCACGTCGACACGGCGGCCCTCAGCATTCCGATGGCCAGCCAGGTCAGATATCCCGCACCCGCGTACTTGACGACGGCGAAGAGCAGCGGCGTCGTCTGCAGCAGGGACGCGGCGCCCATGGCGGACAGCGTCATCAGGACGGTGTCCCCGGTCCACACGCCCGCGGCGGCCACATAACCGGTCCGCACACCGCGCCGGGCGGCGACGGACAGCACGTACAGCGAGTTCGGCCCCGGCAGCAGAATGATCAGCACGAGGCCGGCGAGATAGGTCGGAAGATCGGTGACACCTAGCATGTGGGGAGTCTCGCATGCGGGTACGACACTCCGGTTAGGCAGTCCGGAATATGGCACTCCGGACTGCGCCGGACCGGACTACCGCGGACCGGTCCGCGGACCGGTCTGTCCACGGGTGGCCGATCGGCAGGAGAGCACCCGAGAGGGCGGACCCCTCCGCTCAGAACGCGTCCGTCGGGACGTACGTCCCCCAGACCTCCCGCAACGCGTTGCAGACCTCGCCCACCGTCGCCCGCGCCCTCAGCGCGTCCTTCATCGGATAGAGGACGTTCACTGTGCCCGCCTCGCTCCCCGCCGCCTCCTTCAGCTCGGCCAGCGCCGCGTCCACCGCCCCCTGGTCGCGTTCGGCCCGGAGTCTCGCCAGCCGGGCAGCCTGCTGGGCCTCGATGGCCGGATCGACGCGGAGGGGTTCGTACGGCTCCTCCTCGTCGAGGCGGAAGCGGTTGACTCCGACGACGACACGTTCGCCGCTGTCGGTCTCCTGCGCGATCCGGTAGGCGCTGCGCTCGATCTCGCCCTTCTGGAAGCCGCGTTCGATGGCGTCGACCGCGCCGCCCATGTCCTCGACCTTGAGCATCAGTTCCAGGGCTGCGGCCTCGACGTCGTCGGTCATCCTCTCCACGACGTACGAACCCGCGAAGGGGTCCACCGTCGCCGTCACGTCCGTCTCGTACGCCAGGACCTGCTGGGTGCGCAGGGCCAGGCGGGCCGACTTGTCGGTGGGCAGGGCGAGGGCCTCGTCGAAGGAGTTGGTGTGCAGCGACTGCGTGCCGCCCAGTACCGCGCCCAGGCCCTGTACGGCGACCCTGACCAGATTGACCTCGGGCTGCTGGGCGGTGAGCTGCACGCCCGCGGTCTGGGTGTGGAAGCGCAGCATCAGCGACTTGGGGTTCTTCGCGCCGAACTCCTCCCTCATCACCTTCGCCCAGATCCGGCGCGCGGCACGGAACTTGGCGACCTCCTCCAGGATCGTCGTGCGGGCCACGAAGAAGAAGGAGAGGCGCGGGGCGAAGTCGTCCACGTCCATGCCGGCCGCGACGGCGGTACGGACGTACTCGATGCCGTCGGCCAGGGTGAACGCGATCTCCTGCGCGGGCGAGGCGCCCGCCTCCGCCATGTGGTAACCGGAGATCGAAATGGTGTTCCACTTCGGGATCTCGGCCCGGCAGTACTTGAAGATGTCGGCGATCAGCCGCAGCGACGGCTTCGGCGGGAAGATGTAGGTGCCGCGGGCGATGTACTCCTTGAGGACATCGTTCTGGATGGTGCCGGTCAGCGCGTCCGCCGGGACGCCCTGCTCCTCAGCAACCAGCTGGTAGAGCAGCAGGAGGAGGGCGGCGGGTGCGTTGATGGTCATCGAGGTGGAGACCTCGCCCAGCGGGATCCCGCCGAACAGGACGCGCATGTCGTCGATGGAGTCGATCGCCACACCGACCTTGCCGACCTCACCGGAGGAGATCGGGGCGTCCGAGTCGTGCCCCATCTGGGTGGGCAGGTCGAACGCGACCGACAGGCCCGTGGTGCCGTGGGCGATCAACTGCCGGTAGCGGGCGTTCGACTCGGTGGCCGTGCCGAATCCCGCGTACTGCCGCATCGTCCACGGGCGGCCGGTGTACATCGTCGGGTAGACCCCGCGCGTGAAGGGGTACGCGCCCGGCTCGCCCAGCTTCTCCGGGGCCTGCCAGCCGTCGAGCGCGTCCGGCCCGTACACCGGCTCGATGGGGAACCCCGACTCGGACTCACGCGTCATGTCGTCCTGCGCCTCCGCTCAAGCCACTGTTCGGCCACCGACGTCGCCACCGACGTGCCGGGTCGGGGGTCCGGGCGCCGGGACCTTGCTCACAGCACGCTCCGGGGCCTGGACTCACCTTCCCCATCATGCGCAGGATTCGGCAACCGGGCAGGACGGCAATCCGTCTCATGAGATATCCGCGCCATGAGATACCGGGAAACAATGGGCGAACCAGGGGGACGAGGATGAGACGCATAGGTACGAACAGCCGTGCAGGCAGAACGCGCACGGCGGCAACGGCATTCGTCGGCGTCCTCTCCCTCGCCCTGCTGACGGCGGGCTGCAGGGCCGAGACGGTCGGCGCCGCCGAGCCTACGGCCGCACCGAAGGCCCCCTCGACGGCCGCGAGCCCCGCGGACGACGCCAAGCCGAGCAGCCCGGCGACTCCGTCCTCCCCCGAGGCGAAGCCGAGCAAGAAGCCCGCACCACGACCGAAGACCCTGATGTCCGTCGGAGACCGGAGCAAGCAGGTTCGGGAGCTCCAGGCCCGGCTGCGCCAGATCGGCCACTTCGACCGCAGCCCCACCGGGTACTACGGCACCGCGACCGTCGCGTCCGTGAAGTCCTTCCAGGGCAAGCGGGGCCTGTCGCGGACGGGGAGGACCGACACGGTCACCTGGCAGCGGCTGGTCGGGATGACGCGGAAGCCGACCGCCCAGGAGCTGGATCCGCCGACCGACAGGCCGGCGGCCGAGCCGGACGCGCGGTGCATGACGGGCCGGGTCCTGTGCATCAGCAAGAACAGCCGCACCCTGTCCTGGATGATCGACGGCCGGGTCGTCTCCTCGATGGACGTGCGGTTCGGTTCGCAGTACACGCCCACCCGTGAGGGCACGTTCTCGGTGTACTGGAAGTCCCGTCACCACGTGTCGACCATCTACGACTCGCCCATGCCGTACGCGATGTTCTTCAGCGGGGGCCAGGCGGTGCACTACTCCTCGGACTTCGCGGCCCGCGGCTACAGCGGAGCCTCTCACGGCTGCGTGAACGTCCGGGACGAGGGGAAGATCGCCTCGCTCTTCGCCCAGGTGAGGAACGGCGACAAGGTCGTCATTTATTGGTAGCGGCTTCAACCAAAAAGAGGGCGCGGGCGGGACCGGGGGAACGTGTCCCGCCCGCGCCGGATGCGCCGAGCCGAAGGTACGGGGGGAACCCCGGCTCAATGCGCGGCCGATGACCAGTCGGCTCACTTACTACTGCGTCAGGGCTTCGAAAAACGTCACACTTGTCGGCCGGGGACCACTCCCGGGCGGCATCCGCGCAGGTCAGCGGGCAGATGAGGCGGCGTCGGTCGACGATGACCGCATGTCCGAGCCGTCCTGCGGCTCGTCCTGCGCGGGCGGCGTACGGAAGGAGATCGACGGGAGCGAGCCCTCGGAACCGTCTCCCGGGTCCTTGCCGCCTTCGCCACCGTCCGGACCGTCCCCGCCACTGCTGCCGTCCCCGTCGAGGAGGCGGTCGCAGAAACGGTCGAGGTTGCGTTCGCCCTTGGCCAGCCGGATGAGCCAGCGCTCGCTCGCGGCGCTGAGGGTTCCCTCGCGGTAGGCACGGCAGGCCCGGACGGACCTCTCGTACAGTTCACGGGCCTTCTCGGAGTCGGTGCCGTCGGAACCGACCGGGCCACCGGAGCCGTCAGGTGTCTCCCGGCCGGCCCCACCACCCTCGGAGCCGTCCTGGTCCGCGCTGCCGTCCCGGTCGCCGTCGCCCCGGTCCGTACCGCTGCCCGTTCCGCTGCCGTCCTCGCCGGCCGGCCCGTCGCCCGGGTCCGTTCCCGTGGCCGCCCCGCCGGGTGTCCCGGAAGCGTCCGGAGAGGCGGGCGAACCGGACGGCAGGGGCGAGGGCCTGCCACTGTCGGGCAGCTCGGCCCCCAACTCCTCCGGGGAGGCCGCCGATACGGACGTGGCCGGGACCGGGGAGAACTGGCCGCCGAACGGCGCCGGGAGCACACCGGTACCCGCGGCGACCGCCACCCCGCCGAGCGCGCACCCGGCGAGCGAGACGGCGAGGCCGTAGCGCACGGGCCGGCTCCAGCGCGGGCGCCGGGACGGGGCGGAGCGCGTGGCACCGATCCGTACGGCGTGCAGGGCGTCCTGTTCCCCCGCGATTCCGGCTCTCACCGCGCCGTCCCGCTTCCTGGCACGGGAGGTCTCGCGGAAAGCGGCCAGCACGGTCGCCTCACCGGGCAGTTCGGCACCGGAAGGGCGCGGGGTACGCGCGGACCGCAGCGCGGCCTCCAGCCGCCGGGCCTCGTCGCGGGCGTGATCGTCGACGGGCTCCACGGATTCGCCACGGAGCAGAATCTCCGCCGCGTCCGCGTCAAGCCACTCGTACTGCTCGTCGGCCATCACATGTCCTTCTGCGTCCACGGACGCGAATGCGTCACACCGGCGGGCGCCGCCACACCGTTGCGGGCGGGGCGCTGCGCGGGCACGGCACCGAGTCCGGTACCCGCCGCCGGAATCTCGTCGTCCGGGCCGTCGTCCGCGCCGACCAGCTCCGCCAGCCTCTTCAGTCCCCGGTGGGCCGCCGTGCGCACCGCACCGGGACGCTTGCCGAGTGTCTGCGCGGCGCTCTTCGCATCCAGCCCGACCACCACACGGAGCACGACGGCCTCGGCCTGGTCCTGCGGAAGCTGGGCGATGAGCGAAAGAGTACGGCCGGTGCCCAGCGACTCCAGCGCCTCGCCCGCCGTATCGGACTCGGCGGCCTTCCCGGCCAGCTCGGTCTCGTCGCCGCCGATGGCGGGCCGTCGGCCACGCATCCGGATGTGGTCCAGCGAGCGGTTGCGCGCGATCCGGGCGGCCCAGCCGCGGAACCGGTCGGCATCCCCGCTGAATCGGTCGAGGTCACGCGCTATCTGCAGCCAGGACTCCGAAGCGACGTCCTCGGCGTCCGGTTCCCCCACCAGCGTCCGTATGTAGCCCAACAGGCGCGGCTGCACAGCGCGGTACACAGTACGGAAGGCGTCCTCGTCCCCGTCCTGCGCCGCGAGCACCGCGGCAGTCAGCTCCGCGTCGTCCCCCAGCACTCCCTCAACCCGCCCTGCTGATTTGAATCGCAGCTGGTCACCACTGCTGCGCCACTCTGCGCGACTCAGCACGCTACGTGGTCGGACGGTGCCACGTCCATGACTTGTACAACCCGCAACTGTCTCCTGACGCAGCGCGGTGTGACAGAAAACGCACCCACGGCGCTGAGATGAGTACGGGGTCGCACTGCGGCCCCGTGGAAGACGACCGGGGCCTCTCCTGTGGGGGGTGGCGGCCCCGGTCGTCGTCCCCTCTCTCCTGTCCCCGGATTTCTCCTGTCCTCGGGCGCCGCAGAGTCAGACCCGGCCGCGCGCCCTGCGTGACATCACCGCACGCAGCACCCGCTGGCCCTCGGTCGACAGATCGAGCGCGCGGCGCAGGCCCGCTCCGCCGCCCACGGTTCCCGCGGTCTCCGCGAGGGTCTCCAGGATCTCGATCTGGCGGCGGACCTCACCCGCGACGAGCGGCCCGCTGCCTTCGAGGTCGCCGCTACGGCAGCGCTCCAACTGCTCGGCGCCACCGGCGGCCGGGAAGTCGAACGCACGGTGGATGTCCAGCGCGACGAGCGAGCAGGCGTCGGCCCACGCTCGCAGGGGCGCCGCGGCGAATTCGCCGGGCGCGGCAGCAAGCATCGCGCGGACACGGATCGCGGGGGTGTCTCCGGCCGCGGGCGCGTCCTCCGCCCCGGCGGCATCGCTGTCCAGCGCCGCACGGACGGCCGCGAGCCGCGTGGCCCACTCCTCACCACTCCCGCAACTCGCCCAGAGCGGGCGCAGTGGCTCCGGTTCACCGCCTCCGGCCGGGGGCGGCAGGCAGCGGTCCAGGCATGCGAGCCCGCTCGCCGCCAGCCCTCGCTCGTCGGCAAGAGCGATCAGCTCCAGCAGGCTCATCGGCGTCTCCCCTCGGTCAGGACACAGCGGGACGCTGTGCTTCCTGTTACCGCGTACTGCGCCAGATGGCTGAAAAGCGTCACTCTCGCGACACGGGAGAACACGCTGAGACTCAGTCAGACGGGCTCTCGATGCCCAGACGGTCCAGAAAAGCGAAGAAAAGCGGCTCGGCGAACGACTCGGGATGTTCGACGCGCAGGAGTTCGAGCAGAGGTCCTTCGAGGACGCCGCGGCCTGATTCCGACGCCCACTGGACTGCCCGGGCGGCCGCGTCCTCGGGCGGCAGGAACAGGTCCTCGAGCGTGATGCCCTCCGGACCGAGATGCGCGGCCATGGGTGCCCGCCCCAGACAGGCGTACCAGGATCCGCTCAGCGGCGCCGCCGCCTCCACGACCACGCAGGCACTGTTCATGACGAACCCGAAGAGGACGGGCGCCCGTAAGGACGCGGCCAGTGCGGCCATGGAGCCGAGGGGCGGCTCGCTCGGGTGGGACCAGACCTGCCAGCCGTCCGCCCGGTACTGCCGCAGGGTCAGCCGGTCCGCCACGTACCGCAGTGCCGGGTGGCCGGAAAGCGGCTCACCGCTGCGGCCCACCAAGTAATAGCCCCAGAAACCCACATCGCGCTCCCCCCGCGGTCCGGGGTGCCATTCTGCCCGGCGGACGCGCCGGGGAAGCGCGAAATCGGGTCAACTCAGGACGGGACGGCACCGGTTGCCGCCGGCTCCGCGTGCGGGTACGGACCGAGGGCCGCCCGCTCCCCCTGCATCGCGGTCAGCCGGCGCACGAAGAGGATCGCGAGGACAGCGGCGACGATGTCGAGCACGTCGGAGGCGACAGCCAACCCGGCAGCGTCCACGATCTCCTGCGGTGCATCGGCCTGCTCATATCTCCGGGTGGCATAGCGGACGAGGACAAGGTTGATCACCCATGCCGTCCACCAGAGATTCAGTGGTGCCTGGGAGACGGGGCGCCGACTGCCGTCGGTGTGGGTGAAGCCGCTCGCCGCCCAGATCCCGGCGGCGATCCGGCGCGGCAGCCAGAGGTTGCCGATGGGGACGAACCAGGCTCCGATCGCCCAGCCGGGCTTCATACGCTGCTCATCCGCGTCGAACACCTCGGCGTTGAGCCGGACCCGCTGGAACCAGAGGATGAAGAGGACAGCGGTGGCCAGCATCACCAGGCTCTGCAGGGCGCCCGCCGCGCCGTACAACACGTTGGCGTAGGCCTGCGCGTCGTTGGTGACGTACACGCGGTCGGCGAACATGGTCGAGGTGTATGCGTTGCGGACGATCAGTCCGGCGCCCACCGCTATCAGGTCGGTGGCGATGACGATCCCGAGCAGGACGACGACTGCCCTGCCTAGCCCGACGGGCGATCGCAGCCGGTGCCACGTTTCCTGCGTCGGTCCCGGAGTAACGGAAACGGGCCTGTCCTCCGGTGAGGGATACAGCGCCGCACAGCGGGTGCACAGACCGTCGGCGGAGGCGGCGGGTCTCGTACGGCATGTGGTGCACAGCATGAAGTGAACCCCCCAGGATTCGTCGGGAACGCATGAGCCGCACGCCCCTCCCCAGGGCGCGCGGCTAGCGGAACCTAACCTCCCGCGGCGTCGCTGTCCACGGAGTTGCCGATCAGTTCGACGTGTCGACCTCGTCCGCCAACTGCTGGAACTGTGCCCAGGTCAGCGCCGGTTTGCGTGGATCCCACAGCTTCTGGGAGACCGCGTTGAGCGGCATCCGGATGCCGTCGGCCACCTGCTGCGGGGTCTGTGCGTTCGGCAGGTCGCCCCAGACCGCGAACCGGCCGCCGAGGATCTGCTTCGAGTAGCGCTCGGGTACCGGCTCGGTGCCCCGCAGGACGAACGGGGTCCACTGCTCGTAGATCCGCTCCCCTGTCGGGTAGACGAATTGGTTGGGCTGGCCGAGTACGTAGTAGAGGTACTCGTCGTTGAGGTTGATCACATCGCGGCCCTCGGCCAGGTACTCCTCGGGCGGCCGGGCGCCGATCTCCTTGCCCGTCCAGTACTCGACCTCGATGCCCTTGTGGGCGGTGACGGTCCCTCCGCTGAAGAAGCCGTCGTTCCAGGCCTTGGGGATCTTGTCCGCCTTACGGATGACCGCGGCGCGGTCGTTCAGCCAGCCTTCCGCCAGGTCCTGGATGGTGGCGTCGTCGCCGTACTTCTCCCGCGCGGCCGCGGCGAGCTGCGGGAACGAGGCCTGCGGACTGCTCACCGTGAGCGCCTGGTACTCGTCCGCTCCGACGTGGAACCAGTCGCCGGGGAAGAGCTCGGCGTACTCGTTCAGCAGGTCGTCGACGATCTGTGCCGATTCGGGATCGGAGATGTCGATGGCCCCCGGCCGGGCCTCGCCCTGCGTGTTGCGCAGCTGGAGGTCGGGGTGGGCACGCAGGACCGCGCCCAGATGTCCCGGGGAGTCGATCTCGCCGACGACCGTGATGTGGAGGCTCTGGGCGAGCTTCACGATCCGGCGGACCTCGGCCTTGGTGAGGTGTTCCTCGGAGACGATCTCGGGGTGCGTATCGGACTCGATCCGGAAGGCCTGGTCGTCGGAGAAGTGCAGGCCGAGCTGGTTGAGCTTGATGTCGGCCATCTCGTGCAGCCGGTCCTCGATCCATTCGGCGCTGTAGTGCTTGCGCGCGATGTCGAGGTTGAGGCCGCGCTGCGGCCGGTCCGGGGTGTCGCGCACCACGCCCTCCGGCATGGTCCCGGCGGCGTTCAGCGACTGCTTGAGCGTGCGGGTTCCGTAGAAGACACCCGCCTGGTCGTGGCCGCTGATCGTGACCCGGCCGCCCGCCGCCTTCAGGGTGTACGACTCGGGAGCACCCTTGGCCCCGAGTGCCAGCTCGACGTCTCCGGCGCGGGCCGCGGCCTCACCCCGGTAACGGATCTTCAGTTCCTCGGCGAGCAGTTTCGCCTCGTCGGCGAGCTCCTCGTCACCGTCGGCGACGACGACCGTGCTGTTCTCGCCAGGCTTCCAGCCGGGGCCGCGGGCGGCGGTGTGCGAACGCACCGCGGGTACGGTCCCGGGCGCCGTGGAGAGCGGGTAGCTCCGGCTCGGCGAGGGGGAGGCGGATGTGCGGGAGGAGGACTGCGCGCCGCCCTGGTTCCCGGGGCCGGAGTTCTCGGGCCAGACGATGACGGTGAGGGTGACGGCGGCTGCCGCCGTGACGGCGGCTCCGGCCACCAGGGCTCCGCGTGAGGGCGACATCGGTCAGAATCCTCCGGATCGAGGGGAGAAACAGGTCAAAGATGGGGGGATAGTCGGGCATTCTCCTCAGCGAAACGTCCATCAAGCGTTCCGAAACTCTCCCGTCCGGGTGAACTTCGCGCATGCCTCGGGTACCCGAAGCCCTGCCTCGCTAGCGTGGCAACACATACGTCTCACTGTTCGCTCTCTCCCCCCACGCAACCTCGTTGCTCTCCGGCCCCTCTCCAGGGTCGACGTCGTCGTTCAACCGAGGAGTCCAGCTGTCCAGGTCCAGCGAGTCCCACGCCGGCCTGCCGAAACCGCCGCAGCAGGCCGGGCGGACAGCCATACCCGCCCAGAGCCGCGGTGCCGCCCAGGCACCGGTGGAAGCCCCGGTTCCGGATCCAGTCTCGGTGAGTACGCGCACGAGTGCCCACTCGAGCGGACTCGACCGCTTCAACACATGGCCCCGCGAGGCCGCCGAGGCCGCCCTGCTGGAGTGCTGCGGCAGCCGACGCTGGGCCGTTCGCATGGCCGCCCACCGGCCCTTCCCGGACCTCGGCGCGGCTCTCGCCGCGTCCGACGAGGCGGGTTACGACCTCACTCCCACCGACATCGCCGAGGCGCTCGCGGCCGAGAGCGCCCCCTGCCTGCACCACGACGCGCCCCGCGCCGCCCATCTGGCGCTACGGGCGGCGCATGCCGCGTACGAGAGTCGCTTCGGCCATGCGTTCGTGATCTGCCTGGACGGGTGGCGGCCCTCGCAGCACGTTGACCAGGTGCTGGCCGCGATCCGTACCCGGCTGGCGCACGATCCCGACGAGGAGCGGGCCCTCACGGCCGAGGAAATGCGGCGACTCGCCCGGGGCCGCATCATCGAGCTGGTGACGGACGCGGGGCGGGCACGGAGCCCGTTCTGAAAGGTGGCATATGGACTGCGGTAGCCCGTCCGTGCCTGTTTGATTGCCACTTTGATCACACCAGAGGCCCCGCCGCCATGGAACCGACAAAGCGTCGCTACGATGGCCAGGGCCGGTGGACCGTACCCGGCCGGGTCAGACCGACAGTCAAGCCGGCCGACCCCAATCCCCGCTCCCGGAGGGTTCTTCCGTGCCGGCTGGAACGCTGTACCGCGGCCGGGAAGGCATGTGGTCCTGGGTGGCTCATCGAGTCACCGGTGTCCTCATTTTCTTCTTCCTGTTCGTACACGTCCTTGACACGTCACTCGTGCGTGTCTCCCCCGAGGCGTACGACGAGGTCGTGGCCACCTACAAGACCCCGATCGTCGCGCTGCTCGAGTACGGCCTGGTGGCCGCGATTCTCTTCCACGCGCTGAACGGTCTCCGTATCGTCGCCGTGGACTTCTGGTCCAAGGGCCCGCGCGTTCAGAAGCAGATGCTCTGGGCCGTCCTGGGTATCTGGGTCGTGCTGATGGTCGGGGCCCTGTACCCCGTCCTCGGTCACGCCGTACGCGAAGTCTTCGGGAGCTGAGGCCAATGTCCATCGAGACCTCCTCCTCCGCGATCGGTGACGTCGAGGCGGTAAGCCTGTACGACGTCGACAACCCCGCTCCGGTGATCGAGCCCCCGCGCAAGCGCACGGGCAAGACCCCCAAGGGCTCACGCACCAACTTCGAGATGTACGCCTGGCTCTTCATGCGCCTGTCGGGCATCGTGCTGGTCGTTCTCGTCATCGGCCACCTGCTGATCCAGCTGGTGCTGGACGGCGGCGTCTCCAAGATCGGCTTCGCCTTCGTGGCGGGCCGCTGGGCCTCGCCGTTCTGGCAGGTCTGGGACCTGGCGATGCTGTGGCTCGCCATGCTCCACGGTGCCAACGGCCTCCGTACGGTCATCAACGACTACGCCGAACGGGACACCACCCGCTTCTGGCTGAAGATGCTCCTGTACACCGCCACGGTGTTCACCGTCCTGCTGGGCACGCTGGTGATCTTCACCTTCGACCCGAACATCCGCTAGGCGCCGGGACAGAGGGACCAGAGGAAACCATGCAGATCCACAAGTACGACACCGTCATCGTCGGCGCCGGCGGCGCCGGCATGCGCGCGGCCATCGAGTCGACCAAGCGCAGCCGTACCGCCGTGCTGACGAAGCTCTACCCCACCCGCTCCCACACGGGCGCGGCGCAGGGCGGCATGGCCGCCGCGCTCGCCAACGTGGAAGAGGACAACTGGGAGTGGCACACCTTCGACACGATCAAGGGCGGCGACTACCTGGTCGACCAGGACGCCGCCGAGATCCTGGCGAAGGAGGCCATCGACTCCGTTCTCGACCTGGAGAAGATGGGCCTTCCGTTCAACCGCACGCCCGAAGGCAAGATCGACCAGCGACGCTTCGGCGGCCACAGCCGTAACCACGGCGAGGCCCCCGTCCGCCGGTCCTGCTACGCCTCGGACCGCACCGGCCACATGATCCTCCAGACGCTGTACCAGAACTGCGTCAAGGAGGGCGTGGAGTTCTTCAACGAGTTCTACGTCCTGGACCTCCTGCTCCAGGAGGTCGACGGCGTCAAGAAGTCCGCCGGCGTCGTCGCGTACGAGCTGGCCACCGGTGAGATCCACGTCTTCCAGGCGAAGTCGGTCATCTTCGCCTCCGGCGGCACCGGCAAGTTCTTCAAGGTGACCTCCAACGCCCACACCCTGACCGGTGACGGCCAGGCCGCCGCGTACCGCCGCGGTCTGCCGCTGGAGGACATGGAGTTCTTCCAGTTCCACCCGACGGGCATCTGGCGCATGGGCATCCTGCTGACGGAGGGCGCCCGTGGTGAGGGCGGCATCCTCCGCAACAAGGACGGCGAGCGCTTCATGGAGAAGTACGCGCCCGTCATGAAGGACCTCGCGTCCCGTGACGTCGTGTCCCGCTCCATCTACACGGAGATCCGCGAGGGCCGCGGCTGCGGGCCCGAGGGAGACCACGTCTACCTCGACCTCACGCACCTCCCGCCGGAGCAGCTGGACGCCAAGCTCCCGGACATCACCGAGTTCGCGCGTACGTACCTCGGCATCGAGCCCTACACGGACCCGATCCCGATCCAGCCGACCGCCCACTACGCCATGGGCGGCATCCCGACCAACGTCGAGGGCGAGGTGCTCGCCGACAACACGACCGTCGTCCCGGGCCTGTACGCCGCCGGCGAGGTCGCCTGTGTCTCCGTGCACGGCGCCAACCGCCTCGGCACCAACTCGCTCCTCGACATCAACGTCTTCGGACGCCGGTCGGGCATCGCCGCCGCCGAGTACTCCGCGAAGAACGACTACGTCGAGCTTCCCGAGAACCCGGCGCAGCAGGTCATCGACCAGGTCGAGCGGCTGCGCAACTCCACGGGCACCGAACGCGTCGCCACGCTCCGCCTGGAGCTGCAGGAGTGCATGGACGCCAACGTGATGGTGTTCCGCACCGAGCAGACGATCAAAACGGCGGTCGACAAGATCGCCGAGCTGCGCAAGCGCTACCTCAGCGTGTCCATCCAGGACAAGGGCAAGCGGTTCAACACCGACCTGCTGGAAGCCGTCGAGCTGGGCAACCTGCTCGACCTGGCCGAGGTCATGGCGACCTCCGCGCTGGCCCGCAAGGAGTCCCGCGGCGGTCACTACCGCGAGGACTACCCGAACCGCGACGACGTCAACTTCATGCGCCACACCATGGCGTACCGCGAGGTCACCGCCGACGGCACCGAGTCGATCAGGCTCGACTACAAGCCGGTCGTCACGACCCGCTACCAGCCGATGGAGCGTAAGTACTGATGGCTACCCCCACCCTGGAGAAGTCGGACAAGGCTCCCGAGCCCGAGGCCGGCTTCGCCGACACCCCGTACATCACGGCCACGTTCCGGATCCGCCGCTTCAACCCGGAGGTCTCCGACGAGGCGCAGTGGCAGGACTTCCAGATCCTGATCGACCCGAAGGAGCGTGTCCTCGACGCCCTCCACAAGATCAAGTGGGAGCTGGACGGCACACTGACCTTCCGGCGCTCCTGCGCGCACGGTATCTGCGGCTCCGACGCGATGCGGATCAACGGCAAGAACAGGCTCGCCTGCAAGACGCTGATCAAGGACATCAACCCGGACAAGCCGATCACGGTCGAGGCCATCAAGGGCCTCACGGTCCTCAAGGACCTCGTGGTCGACATGGACCCGTTCTTCCAGGCCTACCGCGATGTCATGCCCTTCCTCATCACCAAGGGGAACGAGCCGACCCGTGAGCGTCTGCAGTCCTCCGAGGACCGCGAGCGCTTCGACGACACCACCAAGTGCATCCTGTGCGCCGCGTGCACGTCCTCGTGCCCGGTGTTCTGGAACGACGGCCAGTACTTCGGCCCGGCGGCCATCGTCAACGCGCACCGCTTCATCTTCGACTCGCGTGACGAGGGCGGCGAGCAGCGCCTGGAGATCCTCAACGACCGTGACGGTGTGTGGCGTTGCCGCACGACGTTCAACTGCACGGACGCCTGCCCGCGCGGCATCGAGGTCACCAAGGCGATCCAGGAAGTGAAGCGCGCGCTGATCACGCGTCGCTTCTGACCCACGGGCCGCTCCGGCTCCGCAGGTTGTCACCGAGAGGCCCCGTTCCGCGCACGGACTGCGCGCGAAGCGGGGCCTCTTGGTGCGTCGCGGGGGCGTGGACGGTACGGTCATGCGGAGTCGGTGACCGGCTCGACACTCCCGGCGCGGCACAGCACGGGGGACGAAGTCTTGATGGAGAACGGGGAACGTTGTGAGCGATCCGAATCCGTACGCGGACGACTCATACAAGTGGGGCCCGCCCCAGCAGCCGGGCAACCCGCCCACGATGCCGGACGGACAGGGCTACGGCTACCCGGCGGCGCCGGGTGCCACTCCGGCGTACGGCTATCCGCAGCCGCTGCCCGATTCGGCGGTGCAGCCCGGTCCGGGGTACGGCTATCCGGCCGCCGGACAGCCCACCCAGCCCGGCTTCAACCTGCCGGTGCAGCACGGGATGCAGCACGGGGGCGGGGTTCCGATGCTGTCGTTCGGTGACATCACCGTCATGAACGACTCGATCGTGACGCCGTCCGGCACGATGCCCCTCAAGGGTGCGGTGTGGACGGCGACCGACATGTCGCGCACGGAGGAGAAGATTCCGACCGTGGCTATCGTGCTGGCGATCATCTTCGCGCTGCTGTGTCTGATCGGTCTGCTCTTCCTTCTGATGAAGGAGAAGAAGACGACCGGCTTCATCCAGGTCACGGTCACCAGCGGGGGCCGCCACCACTCGACGATGATTCCGGCCACGGGTCCGCAGACCTTCCAGATGGTGATGGCCCAGCTCAACACCGCCCGTTCGATGAGCGCCTGAACCCGGGTAGCGCACCCGCATGGCCCGCTTCGATCACACGGTCGCCGTCGTGCCCGTGGACCGCGCCTGGTTCGAGGAGTGCGCGTCGCTCGTCCTGGACGCCGCCGAGTCCACGCAGGTACGCGGCGGCCGCATCGTGCTGGGGGGCGGCGACGGACCTCCGGTCCCCGGCGCCCGGTTGCTGAAAGGCCGTCATCTGCGGCCGGGGGCCCGGTACAAGATCGGCCCGGACGCCGATGAGGCGGCCGACGCCTCCGGCATCCCCTCGGACCAGGTGGTCGTCGTCACCGTACGGGAGTGGCGGCGCTCGACCGCGATCGCGGTCGAGCAGCTCGTCAAGTCCGCCGACCTGACCGTCCTGCTGGCCGCGCGGCTGCTCAGTCCCGACCGGCCCGGAGCGCTGAACGTGCGCTTCGACCTGCGCAATCCCGGCGGGGGTTCGCTGCAGCGGGTCTCGGGCCGCGCAAAAGTCGCCCTGCCCGCGTGGTGGGCGGCCGCGGCTGCCCGTCCCGGCTCCCTCCCGCCGGCCCGTGCTCCGCTGACGGCCCGCGCCAAGCACCGGCTCGGGCGGGCGCGTCTCACCGTCACTCCGCGTCCGGCCGCCGAGGGCGCGTGGGAAATCGGCGTCACGCTGACCGTGCGCGGTCGGTCGCTGCTGCGGCCGGTGGCCGCGCTCGCGCTGTTCTTCGGCCAGGTGCCGCTGCGGCGGGCCTTCCGGTCCGGTGTCGACCAGGCGGCCGCCCGGTGGAACGAGGCCCTGGGCTCCGAACCGCTCCCGGACCCGGATGCACTGCGGGCCGAGCTCCGCAAGGCCCTCAGCGGCTGATCCCGCGTCACCCCTGCCCGTCCTTCACCCTTTCCCTCGCTTCCTCCCTCGGCCCTTCCTCGGCGCTGCTCGACCCTCCCTCGGCCCCGCTCGGCCCTCCCTTGCTCCTTCCAGTGTTCCGGCGTCCACCGGGCGCCACTTGAACATGTTCAAAGGCAGGTCTACAGTCACTGTCATCAGCTTTTGAACGCGTTCAAGGGAGGGTGGGGCATGGACCTCACTGTGCTCGCGTACGTCATCTACCTACTCATCAGCGTGGCGCTGACCATCTGGGTCGCCCGCACGCTCAGCCGCAACGGCAAGGTCTTCCTCGCCGATGTGCTCCAGGGGAACGAGAAGCTCGCCGACGCCGTGAACCACCTGCTGGTGGTCGGCTTCTACCTCGTCAACCTGGGCTTCGTGACCCTCTATCTGAAGAACGCCGACGGGGTCGCCGACGCCCGCCAGCTCTTCGAGGCCCTGTCCGTGAAGGTCGGCGTCGTCCTGCTCGTCCTGGGCGTGATGCACCTCGGGAACGTCTACGTACTGAACAAGATCCGCCGCCGCGGCCTCATGGAGCGGGAGCAGACGCCGCCCGTGCCGCCGCAGGGCTGGGTGGGTCCGGGCGGCCAGGGGCCGTGGGCCGCACCCGCCACCGGGAAGTGAGCGGGGCCGTGACGCACATCCCCGTCACGCTTGCACCGGGGCAGGTCCTGTCCGCCCCGGTGACCCGGCTCACCGTGCTCTACGACGACCGGTGCTCGCTCTGCCTCCATCTGCGGCAGTGGCTGCAGAGCAGGCGTCAGCTCGTACCGCTCGATCTGGTCCCGGCCGGTTCCCAGGAGGCGCAGCGCCGCTTCCCCGGGCTCGACCACGCGGGCACGCTCGACGAGATCACGGTGGTCGGTGACCGGGGACAGGTCTACCGCTCCACCGACGCCTGGATCGTCTGCCTCTGGGCGCTGGCCGAACACCGGCCGAGGGCCCACTGGCTGGCCACGCCTATGGGCCGGCCGTTCGCCCGTGCGACCGTGCTCGCCGCGGCGAAGTACCGGTCCGTGACGGCACAGCCGTGCGGCGAGGGCGACGGGCGCTGCGCAGTGCCGGGTCCGGCGGACGGATCTCCCGGTTAGCCTTGGGACCGTGGTGAAGGAAGCGAAGAACGTGGCTGACGCGAACGCGGCGAAGCCGGCCGGAGAGGGCAAGACCGCCAAGGCGGTCAAGGCCCAGAAGAGTGAGCAGACCCGCACTCTGATTCTCGAGACCGCACTCAGACTCTTCGAGGAGCGCGGTTACGACAGGACGACGATGCGGGCCATCGCCCAGGAGGCCGGTGTCTCCGTCGGGAACGCCTACTACTACTTCTCCTCCAAGGAACACCTGGTCCAGGGCTTCTACGACCGGATCGCCGCCGAGCACGAGGCGGCGGTCCGGCCGATTCTCGCGGGGGACCCGGATCTCACCGTACGCATCAGGGGCGTCCTGCTCGGCTGGCTGGACGTGGCGGAGCAGTACCACCGCTTCGCCGCCCAGTTCTTCAAGAACGCCGCCGACCCCGACAGTCCGCTGTCCCCGTTCTCGGAGGAGTCCGTCGCCGCACGCCAGGCCGCCATCTCCGTGCACGAGCGGTGCCTGGCCGGGTCCAGTACCAAGCACGACCCGGAACTCGCCGAACTGCTTCCGCAGCTGATGTGGCTGATGCAGATGGGGCTGGTGCTGTTCTGGGTCTACGACCGGACCGAGGGCACCGAGCGCAGCCGGCGGCTCGTGGAGCGCACCGCCCCGATCGCCGCACGGGCGATCGCACTGTCCCGTTTCCGGGTGCTGCGGCCTCTCGTGCGGCAACTCCATGACGTACTCGTGGAGTTCATGCCGGGCGCGGCGGCCCGCCCGGCACCGGACGCCACATCCGGCTGAGCTCCCAGGTCCTCAGCAGGGTGGCCGTCGACGCGTCGCTCGATGCGCCGGTCAGGCCTGCTTGGAAGCGAGCTCCACCACGGTGATGTCGGAGGCTGCCCCGACGCGGACCGGCGGGCCCCAGGCGCCCGCACCGCGCGAGACGTAGAGCTGGGTGTCGCCGTAGCGCTCCAGCCCCGCGACCGTGGGATTGGCCAGCTCGGCAAGGAAATTGCCGGGCCAGAGCTGACCACCGTGGGTGTGGCCGGAGAGCTGCAGGTCGACGCCGTGCTCGACGGCGTCGTGGATGACGACGGGCTGGTGTGCGAGCAGGACGGAGGCGCGTCCTCGGTCGCGGTCACCGAGCGCTGCGACGAAGTCGGGTCCCTGGCCCTCGCTTTCGCCCGCGACGTCGTTGACCCCGGCGAGGTCGAAGCTTCCGATCTCGACCCGGGCGTTCTCGAGCGGGTGCAGACCCAGCTCACGCACGTGGTCGACCCACTCGGCGGCACCGGAGAAGTACTCGTGGTTGCCGGTGACGAAGTAGCTGCCGTGCCGTGCCTCGAGCCCGGCCAGCGGCTCGGCGGCGCGGCCCAGGTCGGCGACCGATCCGTCGACGAGGTCGCCGACGACCGCGACCATATCGGGCCGGGTGGCGTTGATGGAGTCGACGATGCGCTGGGTGTGCGCCCGGCCCAGGATGGGACCGAGATGGATGTCGCTGACGACGGCGATCCGGAAGCCGTGGGCGGAGCGCGGAAGCTTGGCCAGGGGCACGGTGATCCGCTTGACCCGGGGGCCGCGCAGGACGCCGTACGTGCCGTAACCGACCGTGCCAAGCCCGGCGAGGGCGGCGGCGCCACCGACGGCGCGGGCAACGAACAGCCGCCGCGAGGGGTCGGCGACGGACGGGGCGGCTGGAGCCTCGGTTTCGGTGCGGGGCTCGGTTTCGGTGCGGGTCCCGGAGGCGGGGGCGGAGGCGGCTTCGGTGCTGGAGGCCGTGCCCGGCTCGGCACGCGGCACGGCGTCGTCCGCGGATGCTGTGGCTGTCGTGGCTGTCGTGGCTGTCGTGGCTGTGGTGGTGACGGCAGGCGTGTCGGTCCCCGCAGCAGCGTCCCCCGCGGCCGCGCTCCTGGCGTTCCTCCTAGCGAGCACTCGGCGCAGGACCGGACGTACGGCCTCGCCCACCAGCAGAGCCAGCGTCAGGTACAGCAGCGCGGCCAGCCACAGATAGCCCGGCCAGGCCAGCACCTGCTGCACCCGGAACGGGACCCCCGCACGGCTCGAGACCAGAGCGCCGACGCTCAGCAGCGGCAGCACGAACATCGCGACCGTGCCGACGCGGCGCGCGGCACCGCCCTTCGCCGTCGTGTCACCGACGAACCGGCGCCACACATAACGGTGCACGCCTACGAGCAGCGCGAGAACCGCGACAGCCGCCCCTGCGAAGACCACAACCACTTACGCTCCCCCGCCCACCTGTGAGCCTGCTCCCACCCGCGCCCGGACCTTCGCCTTTGTCCGGCTTGTCATGTGCGTTCGCCGCGCGAAGCCCTGACACCACGGAACCCGATGACTCCGACGGCCGTCCCCAGAAGAAACGACGTGATGGTGAGCAGGAGATGGACCCAGAAGTACGCAGTCGGGTCACCCGCGTCATCGAACGCCAGTCCGCTGCCGTCCTTCCACAAGTTCTTGGCGAAAGTGGCCCAGATCACCCAAGACCAGACGCCGAACACCGTGAGGAACCAGGAAACGGGGCGTGTGAGCTTCATGGGGTGTCAGTGTCCTTCGCTGCGGCAGGGTGGTCCCTACCAGTATGTGACTGGCACCCGACTGACCAGCCAAGGGGGTCGACGGAATCCTCCCCTTCCTGGCTGTCTTCCGCCTTCTTGCGCCAGCCGAGCATCACGCGCGCTTCAACGGGGATCAGCTTCCGCGTCTCGGGGTCGCGCCCCGGGCCGACGGATACGCCTTCGAGGAAAAGCGCCAGAAATTCGCGCCGCTTGACCACGTCCCACTCGGCCCACGGTGTTCCGGAGCCCGTCGGCTGTTCGGCGTCAGCGGCGAACCACTCGGATGGGATGCTGACCGAGTCAGCGGTCCGGGCGTCGAGTTGCACGATGCGTTGTTCACACGCCGACTCGTACGCCCGGTATTGCCGCACAGTCGCACGCCATGTGGCGAGTTCGATTGCTCCTCGGTAGAGCCCCGCCTTGCGGTCCGCTTGAAGCTCTGTGATGGACGCCCGCACGTGTTCGAGGTGCGCGGCTGTCCCCTCCCGTTCCGCCTGGACTCCGGCCAGATCTTGCTGTGCCGCGAAACGCGCTGCCGCGGCTTCGACCCAGTCGCGGTCTTCCTCCTTACCCATGTCGGCGCGAACCAGGCGGGCCCATACGCGTTCGGCGACATACTCATCCGCGTCCTTGCGTTTGATGGAGAGTCCGCCGTGACCCTTCGGGTTGGCGCACATGTAGTAGTCCTGTCCACCATTGTTCTTGCTCTGCCCCATGGAACCGTCGCACAGTCCGCAGCGCGTGAACCGCCATCCGCTGAGGAGGGTTGACACCGTTTCCCCTCCGGGCTTCCTGTTGGCGGGGGTGCGGTCCTGCCGCAGCTCTTGCAGCTCAAGCCACATGCCACCGCTGATGATGCCCATGTGCGGGGTGACGGGCGCTCCCGTGGCGTCGCGCTGAATCACGTTGATGTGATGCTTCCCGCGCGGGACACGCTCACTGGCGAATCCACCGATGGCAGGGTGATTCAGGATCCACGCGACTGTCTGCGCGCGCCAGCGGATGGGGCTGTCGTCGCCTGCGACGCGCCGTTTCTTGATGGACTCCATCCGCTTGGGGGTTGCCCGTCGTCGGGCGAGTCCGGGCGCGGGTACACCGTCGGCCTCAAGCTCGGTGGCGATGGCGTTGTCCGACGTGCCGTCCAGGCACATCTTCACCATGCGTTCCACGGTGGCGACGTGTTCGGGGTTACCTGCGTCCGGTTCGAGAACCGAGATCACGAGGTTGTCCACTTGCCTGCGTACGGCGTGCAGGCCGTAGGGGGCACTTGAGGAGTGGCGCCCGCCGAGGGCCGAGATCTCGCCTTTGGCTCCCTTCAGTCGTTCGGCCTTGATATCGCTGTCCTGCTTGGCGAGTGCTGCGATCAGCGCGAAGATCGCGACGCCGATGGGGATGCTTGTGTCCAGGAAGGGTTCTTGTACGGAGACGAAGCGGACTCCGTACTTCTTGAGCTGCTTGTCGATCTCCAACGCGTCGTGGGCGCCCTTCCGCGTGAGGCGTGACAGTTCAGTGACGACGACTACGTCGACTTCGCCCGCGCGTACGGCGATCATCAGGTCGTCGAACCCTGGCCGTACCGCCTTGGGGTCCCACCCGGATCGGCCAATGTCCTTGAATCGGCGCACGACTCGCCACCCGCGCGAGTCCGACAGCGCCTCGCCCTTGTGAAGCTGATCCTCGGGAGACGCTTCGGAGGAGTCGGGACGCGCTTTGGACTGCCGTGCATACAACGCTACGCGTACGGTGTCTAGCTTCTGGGGGTCCACGGGGGACAGGAAAGGGGCCACGCCACCATGCTGCTTGTTGTCATGGGCTCTGACCTGTGCGCTCTGAAGGTTCCCTCGTAAGGGTTAGTTACGCATGGAAAGTGATCCAGATGAACCAGCTCCACACCCCGAACGCGAGCAGGAACCAGGAGACGGGGCGGCTGAGCTTCATGGATCCAATATCGCCGCCGCCCTCCGGCCCGGTCGCCCGGGGTGGGCTGTCTCGGCGGTCTGCACGGCGGGTCAGACCATCCGGGTCCCCATCCTCAGCTTCGCCATGTACGTTTCCGACCGTGCCTGCTCTGAAAAAGACCGTATTGACGGTCCTCTCCGCCGCGTTGCTGTCCGTATGTGTCGTCAGTCCCGCGGTCGCGGCCGATAAGGACAAGACCGACGACAAACAGCCCAAGCCGACCGGTCCGCTGTCGACGGTCGGCGGCAAGCAGCTCGGGGAGGTCGGCACCCAGGTCAACCTGGGCGGCGGCGCACCGGTCCTGCCCAAGGACCTCACCGCCCGCTCGTGGATCGTCGCGGACGCGGAGAACGGCCAGGTGCTCGCGGCCCACAACTCCCACTGGCGGCTGCCGCCCGCCTCCACCCTGAAGATGCTCTTCGCCGACACGGTCCTGCCCGCACTCCAGCCGAAGACCATGACGCACATGGTGACGGAGGAGGAGCTCGCCGGTGTCGGTCAGGGCAGCAGCCTGGTGGGCATCAAGGAGGACCACGCCTACACGGTCCACGACCTGTGGCTCGGTGTGTTCCTGCGCTCCGGCAACGACGCGGTGCATGTGCTGTCCTCGATGTACGGCGGTGTGCCGGCGACGGTCGCGGCCATGCAGCGACACGCCGAGGAACTCCAGGCGCTCGACACAACGGTCGTCTCGCCGGACGGCTACGACTCCCCGAAGCAGGTCTCCAGCGCGTACGACCTGACGCTGTTCGCCCGCAGCGGTCTCCAGAAGGCCGACTTCCGGGAGTACAGCGCGACGGCGACCGCCGAGTTCCCCGGGGAGCAGAAGAAGGGCAAGAAGCGGAAGTCCTTCGAGATCCAGAACACCAACCGGCTGATCACCGGTGACATCGGCGTGGAACCGTACAAGGGCATCGCGGGCGTCAAGAACGGCTACACCTCGCACGCGGGCAACACCTTCACCGGAGTCGCCGAGCGCAACGGCAAGGTACTGCTCGTCACCGTCATGAACCCGTCGTCGGAGGAGAGCCACGCCGTCTACAAGGAGGCCGCAAGCCTTCTCGACTGGGGCTTCGCGTCGAGCGGCAAAGTGACCCCGGTCGGCGAGCTGGTCCCTCCGAAGTCCGCCGCCACCGGAACCGGCAAGGGCGCGCAGCAGGAAGGCGCCACGGACGCCGGCAAGGACGGGCCGGGGGCCGGGACCGGGACCGGGTCCGGGAGGAAGCATGCGGCGACCACCGCCGCCACCGGCACCAGCGGGGTGTGGACGGCCCTGTCGATCGTCGGTGGGCTGCTGGTGGTCCTCGGGGCCGGCGTGTTCCTGGTCAACCGGCGCTGGCCGCTGCCCGATCTGGTGCGTCGCCTCCCCCGTCGCTGACGGAACCGGTAGCGCCCTCCTCCTTGCTCGGCGTCGCCGTCCAGGCGGCGCAGAGCAGGAGCAGCTTCGCGGTGAAGTTGATCCAGAGGAGCAGTGCGACCGGCACACCGAAGGCGCCGTACATGCTCTTGGCCGCGACGCCCTTCATGTAGCTGCCCAGCAGCAGCTTGAGCAGCTCGAAGCCGACCGCACCGACAAGCCCCGCGACGATCAGCCGACGGCGCGGCGGCTCCACGCCGGGCAGCAGGGTCAGCAAGTAGATCAGCAGCAGGAAGTCGGCGAACACCGCGACCGTCACGGCGGCCACCTGGAGCAGGATGCCGCCGGCGCCGCCCTCGGGGATGCCCAGCAGATCGGCCGTCCAGCCGATGGCGGTCGAACCGACGGTCGAGGCGGCGAGTGTCACGAGCGCCGCACCACCGAGGCCGAACAGCAGGCCGGCGTCCTTGAGTTTGCGGATGACCGGATTGCCCTCGTCCACGTCGTCCTTCTCCCAGACGGCGCGCAGACAGTCCCGCATCGCGCCGACCCAGCCGATGCCGGTGAAGAGCAGCAGCGCACCGGCGACGAGCCCGACGGTGCCCGCGTGGGCCACCAGATTGTCGATGCCGAGCTGGTCCGAGATACCCGGCACCTGCTCGGCCACCTTGTCCTTGATCTTGTCCAGCTGCTCGTCGGAGAGCAGCGCGGCACCGATCGCCGCGCCGACCGCGATGAGCGGGAAGAGCGCGAGGAAACTGATGAAGGTGATGGCCGCGGCGAGCCTCGTCCAGTGGACCCGATCCAGCGTCTCGTAGGAGCGCCAGGCGTGCGTCATCATCAGCCGTGCGACGAGCGGCCCGATGACGGGGAGATTTTTCAGCCAGTCCATGACGTACGCGTACCCCTCTGGGCGGAGAAAACCGGTGCCGGGGTCCCCTGGAGCCATCAATCACCCATTTCGGTGAGTGCTGTAACAAATCCCTCAAATGGGTTTTCTCGGGCGATACGGTCACCCTCATGTCTGTCGACACGGTGTCCATGACCGGCTGGGGCCGCACCGCCCCGACGACCGCTCTGCGGTTTCGCCCCCGTACCTACGAAGAGGCCGTCGCCGCCGTGCGCGGCTGCGGGCCCCGCGGTGTCGTCGCCCGCGGGCTGGGCCGCGCCCACGGCGACGCGGCCCAGAACGCGGGCGGCTCCGTCGTCGACATGACCGCGTTGGACCGGATCCGCTCGTTCGACGCCGACACCGGCACGGTGGTCTGCGATGCCGGGGTGAGTCTGCACCGGCTGATGACCGTCCTGCTGCCGCTCGGCTGGTTCGTGCCGGTCACCCCCCGGACCCGCTACGTCACCGTCGGCGGGGCGATCGGCGCCGACGTCCACGGGAGCAACCACCCGGCCGCCGGCTCCTTCACGCGGCATGTGCGCGCGCTGGAACTGCTGACCGCCGACGGCGAGGTTCGGACGGTGCTGCCCGGCACCGAGCTGTTCGACGCGACCGCGGGCGGCCTGGGCCTGACCGGGGTCGTCCTTTCCGCGACACTCCGGTTCCGCCGCGTCGCGACCTCGTTCATGACGGTCGACACCGAGCGGGCCGCCGATCTGGACGAGGCACTGGCCCGTCTCGCGTCCTCCGGGCACAGCGCGCCCTATGCGACGGCCTGGATCGATCTTCTGGCGCGGGGGAAGGCGAGAGGGCGCGCCGTCCTCACACGAGGGGAGCACGCACCGCTCGATGCGCTCCCGGCGCGCGCCCGGCGCACACCGCTGCCGTTCCGCCCGGGACAGCTGTCCGCCACGCCGCCCGCCCTCGTGCCGGAGGGACTGCTCGGGCGGACCTCCGCAGCGCTCTTCAACGAACTCCGCTACCGCAGCGCACCCGTGTTCCGTTCCGGGGAGCTGCAGAAGCTCTCCGCCTTCTTCCACCCCATGGACGCCGTCCCGCACTGGAACCGCCTCTACGGACGCGGCGGTTCCGTGCACTACCAGTTCGCCGTCGGATACGGCCAGGAGGAGACCCTGCACCGCATCGTCGGGCGGATCTCCGCGCGCCGGTGCCCCGCGTTCCACGCCGTGCTCGGGCGGTTCGGCGAAGCCGGTCCGGGCTGGCTGTCGTTCCCCGCGCCAGGCTGGACGCTCTCCTTCGGCCTGCCCGCCGGGCTGCCCGGCCTGGCGCGCCTCCTGGACGGTCTCGACGACGAGGTTGCGGCGGCCGGTGGCCGGGTCTGCCTGGCCAAGGACGCACGGCTGCAGCCGGACATGCTGGCCACGATGTACCCGCGGCTGCCCGAATTCCGCACCCTGCGGGCGGAGCTGGACCCGCGGGGGGCCTTCCGGTCGGATCTGTCGCGCCGTCTCGCGCTCTGACCGTCCGTCCGATGGCACGGCTACCCGATGGCACGGCTGCCCGATGGCACGTCTGTCCGACTGCCCGCCTGCACGTATGCCGCAGTCCGTCTCCGCAGTCCGTTTCCGCCGCCCCCCCTGCCGTTCGCCCTGCCGTTCGCTCCGCCGTCCACTCTGCCGTTGCTAGGAGATTTCTCGTGAAGGACGCCTTCGGTGCCCCGCAGTCCCTGCTCGTCCTCGGCGGCACCTCGGAGATCGGTCTGGCCACCGCGCGCCGCCTGATCTCCCGCCGCACCCGCACGGTCCGGCTGGCCGGCCGGCCTTCACCCGCTCTGGAGCGGGCCGCCACGGAGCTGCGTGAGCTGGGGGCGGACGTGCGTACCGTCGCCTTCGACGCGCTCGACACCGAATCGCACGAGGAGGTGCTCGGAAAACTCTTCACCGAAGGCGACATCGACACGGTGCTGCTGACTTTCGGCATCCTCGGCGACCAGGCGCGCGACGAGGAGGATCCGCTCTCCGCGGTCCGGGTCGCCCAGACCAACTACACGGGGGCGGTTTCCGCCGGCCTGGTGTGCGCCGGCGCACTCCAGGCGCAGGGCCACGGATCGCTGGTGGTGCTCTCCTCGGTGGCGGGCGAGCGCGCCCGGCGCGCCGACTTCATCTACGGCTCCAGCAAGGCGGGCCTGGACGCCTTCGCGCAGGGACTCGGGGACGCGCTGCACGGTACGGGGGTGCATGTGATGGTCGTACGCCCCGGCTTCGTACGGTCGAAGATGACGGAAGGCCGTCAGGAGACGCCGCTCGCGACGACGCCGGGCGCGGTCGCCGACGCGATCGTGACGGGGCTGCGGCGGCGCTCGGAAACGGTGTGGGTGCCCGGCGCCCTGCGGGTGGTGATGTCGGCGCTGCGGCACGTTCCGCGCCCGCTGTTCCGGCGGCTGCCGGTATAGGGCCTCTCGTCCGGATCTTGCTGGGCTCGCGTGCCCTGGCACCGCTCCCTGGTCCAGCCTGATCCGGACGAAAGACCCTGGGCGGGCGGTCCGGGCCGCGGGGACGGTGGCCCCGGCCGACTGGTCAGGGCTGCAGGGACGGCTGGTCCACGGAGTAGCCGCCCTGGGCCGGCACGGCGGGTGTGCCGCCGCCGGCCCCGAACGGGAACTCGTGGATCTTGCGCCAGACGCTGTCCGCGCCCTGCTCGTACAGCGCGAAGGAACCGCAGGTCCACGCCGCCTCGTACGAGGCGAGCTCCTCGTACGCGCGGTCCATCGCGTCCTCAGCGATGCCGTGGGCCACGGTCACATGCGGGTGGTACGGGAACTGGAGCTCGCGCACCAGCGGCCCCGAGGGCTCCCGGACCCGCTTCTGGAGCCAGGAGCAGGCCGAGGCGCCTTCGACGACCTGGACGAAGACGACCGGTGACAGCGGGCGGAAGGTACCCGTTCCGGACAGCCTCATCGGGAAGGGGCGGCCGGCCGTGGCGATCTGGGCGAGATGCGCCTCGATCGCCGACAGGTCGGCCCCCTCGGCCTGCGTCGGCGGGAGGAGGGTGACGTGGGTGGGAATGCCGTACGCGGCAGGGTCCCCGAAGCTCGCGCGCCGCTCCTGGAGCAGGCTGCCGTAGGGCTCCGGGACCGCGATCGAAACGCCAAGCGTTACGGTCCCCACATCGTTCTCCTCAATCGTCGATGGTCGGTTTTCGGTCGTGTCGACGCCAGTGTGACCCGCGGGCCGTGATCTCGCCAGGGTCCTTGGACTCAGTGCTTCGCCGGCAGAAGGCCCATCCGGTCGTACGTCTGCGCCAGCGTCTCGGCGGCGACGGCCCTGGCCTTCTCCGCTCCCTTTGCCAGGATGGAGTCCAGCGTCTCCGGGTCGTCCAGATATTCCTGGGTGCGGGTCCGGAACGGGGTGACGAACTCCACCATGACCTCCGCGAGGTCCGTCTTCAGCGCGCCGTAGCCCTGACCCTCATACTTCCGTTCGAGATCCGCGACGGCGGTTCCGGTGAGGGTGGAGTAGATGGTCAGGAGGTTGCTGACGCCGGGCTTCTTCTCCGCGTCGAAGCGGATGACGGTGTCCGTGTCGGTGACCGCGCTCCTGACCTTCTTCGCGGTGACCTTCGGTTCGTCCAGCAGGTTGATCAGGCCCTTCGGCGTGGACGCCGACTTGCTCATCTTGACCGCCGGGTCCTGGAGGTCGAAGATCTTCGCCGTCTCCTTCAGGATGTACGGCGCCGGGATGGTGAACGTCTGCCCGAAGCGGCCGTTGAAACGCTCGGCCAGGTCACGGGTGAGCTCGATGTGCTGACGCTGGTCCTCGCCGACCGGGACCTGGTTGGCCTGGTAGAGCAGGATGTCGGCCACCTGGAGCACCGGGTAGGTGAAGAGGCCCACGGTCGCCCGGTCGGCACCCTGCTTGGCGGACTTGTCCTTGAACTGCGTCATGCGGGACGCCTCGCCGAAGCCGGTGAGGCAGTTCATGATCCAGCCGAGCTGGGCGTGCTCGGGCACATGGCTCTGGACGAAGAGCGTGCAGCGATCCGGGTCGACGCCGGCCGCGAGCAGCTGGGCGACGGCGAGCCGGGTGTTCCCACGCAGCTCCGCGGGGTCCTGCGGCACGGTGATCGCGTGCAGGTCCACCACCATGTAGAACGCGTCGTGGGATTCCTGGAGCGCCACCCACTGGCGGACCGCGCCGAGGTAGTTGCCGAGGTGGAACGAGCCTGCGGTGGGCTGGATTCCGGAGAGCACACGAGGTCGATCAGAGGCCATGAACTCATTGTCTCAGGTGTGGAACCGATCTCCGGCAACCGGTGTATGAAAGGTGTGAGGACGCGGGAGGGGGCCCTGCAGCCAGGGCCGGAGGGGGGCCGCACCGTCGACGACAGGGCCGGGAGCGGTGTCGTCGGGCGTGCCGGGGATCAGTCCGGGGAGCCGGCGGGGGACACGGCCGACGGCGAGGCTGCGGTGATCGCTCGTGTGCGCGCCGGCGAGGCGGAGGCATACGCGCAGCTCGTGCGCGCCCACACAGGTGTCGCGCTGCGGGCGGCTGTCGCCTTCGGCGCGGGAGCCGAGGCTGAGGACGTGGTGCAGTCCGCCTTCTTCAAGGCCTACCAAGCGCTCGGGCGTTTCCGGGACGGCGCGTCCTTCCGTCCGTGGCTGCTGCGGATCGTGGTGAATGAGACGAGAAACACAGTCAGGTCGGCGGGGCGGGCGCGGGCGGTGGCTGGGCGCGAGGCCAGATATCAGGGGGCTGCTCCGTTGATACCCGACTCGGCGGATCCAGCGGTGGCGGCGCTGGCGGAGGAGCGGCGGACCCTGCTGTCGGCCGCGCTGGAAGGGCTCACCGAGGAGCAGCGGCAGGTGGTGACCTGCCGCTATCTGCTCGAGATGGACGAGGCGGAGACCGCGCAGGCGCTGGGCTGGCCGCGCGGGACGGTGAAGTCCCGCCTGAACCGCGGGCTGAAGAAGCTGGAACAGCGGCTCGGCGGGCAGTTGGGCCCGGATCCGGGACCGGAGGGAGGTGGGAGGGATGGCTGAGATGGACGGTCCGGTGCGCCCGGGGTCGGAGCGCGATGACGACCGGGCGCGACTGCGGGCGGAGCTGCTGGCCCTGGGCCGCAGCCTGGACGCGCCGGCGACCGATGGCAGCACGATGGCCGAGCGGGTGCTGTCGCAGATCGTCGCCGAGGCGGTGCCCACACCTGTGCGCGAGCCTCCGGGGCTGCGGCAGCGGACCGGGGCGTGGGCCCGCAGGCACGCACGGATACTGACCGCTGCCCTCTCGGGTCTGCTCGTCGTGCTGGTCCTCACGCCTCCCGTCAGGGCGGCGGTCGTGGAGTGGTTCGACTTCGGCGGGGTCCAGGTGCGGTACGCACCGTCGGCGGAGCCCCCGGGCCCGGCCGGCGCGTCGCGGACACCGGAGGCGGGCAGCACCGGCGCGCCGGATGCGGCCGAGGAGCGGGATGCCCCGGACTGCACCGCGTCGGTGCCGATCTCCGAGGCGGCCCGGCAGGCGGGCTTCCGGCCGGTGGTCCCCCGAGAGCTCGGTCCACCGGACGCGGTGGCCGTGACGGGCCTGCCGGAGAGCCGGTGGATGGTCACGCTGTGCTGGCACGAGCGGGGGCGGACCATTCGGCTCGATGAGTTCGCGTCCGGTCTCGATCCGTACGTCACCAAGCAGGTCCGCGTACAGCCGCAGTGGCTGGAGCTGGGCACGGACGAAGAAGGCCCTGGAACGAAGGCGCTGTGGTTTGCGCAGCCTCATGAATTGACGTTCGGGATGGTCGGGAAGGACGGCCTGCGGTGGGTCCGGTCCGAACGGACCGCAGGACCGACGCTGTTGTGGGTCCGGGGCGGGCAGATGACGCTGCGGCTGGAAGGCGTGGACTCGCAGGAGCGGGCGCGCGCCGTCGCCGAGTCCACTCTCTGATCTCTGGGCGGACCGGAAAGAAGCCGGCTTCCGGACGGAACCTCCAAGGGCCCGGCGGTGTATCAGATGTGTCCGGTCCGGAGGGTCCGCACCGGACACAGGCAGGGGGACGGGGACGACATGCGAAAACGACAGGAGCGGCGGGGGTGGGTGCGGCGTCTTGCCGTTCTGGTGACGGTCCTCGGGCTGGGCGTGCTGCTCGCGCCCGGCGCGGTGGCGGGCGGGCGGACGAGCGTGCTGGTCACCTCGCCGTCGAGCGGCGAGGCTGCCGCCCTCTACGTATCGGATCCGAAATTCGGCCGGTTGTCCCGTCTGCTGGGCCCGCCGGACAAGGGCGACCGTCTCCAGCCTCCGTCGCTGGACGGCTCCGTGGCGACCCGGCAGATCAACGTGACATGGATGGCGCTCGACCTGCAGCCGACCCGGACGGACCGGGTGTTCCCCGGGTCCGACCCCGACACCGTCTGGATACACACGGCCGCGCAGGTGCCGGCCACCTATAGGGGTCTCTGGCACCGCGCCGCCGAGCCCAGGAAACTGGTGGCCCTCCTGGGCGACCTGGGCCTGATGGGCCGGACAAGCCCGGAGAAGGGGGGGCCCGCGCTGTATCCCCGCCCCTGGGACGTCGAGAGCGCCCAGGCGCCCTCCGTAGAGGCCCGGCCGGATGACGCGCCCTCCTCCGGCCGGACGACCGCTGCTGCGGCCGTAGCAGGGGATGCGGGGCCGTACGAGCGCCTCGACCACTGGTGGTGGGCGATACCCGGGCTCGCGGTCGGCGCGGTGCTTGCGCCGGTCCTGCGTTCGAAGGGTGGGAGGCGGGAGCCGGGGCGGCGCCAGGAGCTGCTCGACCGCTGAGCGGCGAGGGGGAAGCGACAGGAGGCGGTGCACCGGGGCTCGGAGGCGCGCCGCACAGGAGAGGTTTCCTCGTGCCGGATCCGACCGACGATACAAAGTGGGCACACCCCGCCCACGCCGCACGACGAACGGAGATCCCGTGTCGACCACGGAAACTGCCATCGCCTCCGCCGAGGCGCACAGCGCACACAACTACCACCCGTTGCCGGTCGTCGTCGCCTCCGCGGACGGAGCCTGGATGACCGATGTCGAGGGCCGCCGCTACCTCGACATGCTCGCCGGTTACTCCGCCCTCAACTTCGGACACGGCAACAGGCGCCTCATCGACGCGGCCAAGGCCCAGCTGGAGCGCGTGACGCTGACCTCGCGCGCCTTCCACCACGACCGGTTCGCCGACTTCTGTACGCAGCTCGCCGAGCTGTGCGGCATGGAGATGGTGCTGCCCATGAACACCGGAGCGGAGGCGGTGGAGACGGCGGTGAAGACCGCGCGCAAGTGGGGGTATCGCGTCAAGGGTGTCCCGGACGGCATGGCGAAGATCATCGTTGCCGCCGGCAACTTCCACGGCAGGACGACCACGATCGTCAGCTTCTCCACGGACGCGGAGGCGCGGGCGGACTTCGGCCCGTACACGCCGGGGTTCGAGATCGTGCCGTACGGGGACCTGACCGCGCTCAGTGAGGCGATGACCGAGAACACCGTGGCGGTGCTGATCGAGCCGATCCAGGGTGAGGCCGGGGTGCTGGTGCCGCCGCCGGGCTATCTGCCGGGGGTCCGGGAGCTGACCCGGGAGCGGAACGTCCTGTTCATCGCGGACGAGATCCAGTCGGGGCTCGGCCGTACCGGGAAGACCTTCGCGTGTGAGCACGAGGGCGTGGTTCCCGACATGTATGTGCTGGGCAAGGCGCTGGGTGGTGGTGTCGTTCCGGTGTCAGCCGTGGTCTCGTCGGCCGCGGTGCTCGGTGTCTACCGGCCGGGCGAGCACGGATCGACGTTCGGCGGGAACCCTCTGGCCTGCGCGGTCGGGCTGGAGGTGGTGGCGATGCTGCGCACCGGTGAGTTCCAGCAGCGGGCGGCGGAGTTGGGTGACCACCTCCACCACGAGCTGGGGCTGCTGGCCGGCGAGGGGGCGGTGGAAGCCGTCCGGGGCCGCGGTCTATGGGCGGGGGTCGATATCTCCCCGGGTCTCGGGACGGGCAGGGAGATCTCGGAGAAGCTGATGGATCGCGGGGTGCTGGTCAAGGACACCCATGGTTCGACGATCCGGATCGCCCCTCCTCTGGTGATCAGCAAGGAGGATCTGAACTGGGGCCTGGACCAGCTCCGCGGAGTGCTGAGTGCCTGAGGGCGGAGGTGTCCTGAGCACCTGACCGAGCCGGCCGGGGCCCGCCCGTCCGGAAGGGCCGGCTGCACCACGTCCGGACGCCCGGGGGCCGGCCCCCGGGAACCGGACCTCCGGGCCCGGCGCGGGGAGGCTCGACAACAGGGGGTCCGGCCTCCCGGAGCGCTGGCCACCCGGGCAGGGCTCCGGGCGACGCGGCCCGGGCAGCTGCCCGTGGACTCTCAGAGGATGACGTGGGGCAGGAAGCGGGCGTATTCGTCCGTGACCAGCCCTGCCGATTCGCGGATCCCGAGCCCGGCCGCCTCGTTTTCGACGACCCAGGCGCCGAGGACTACGCGGTTGCCCGCGAAGTCGGCCAGCGGCGCCAGTTCCTGGTAGCAGCAGGGTTCGTCGCGCAGCACCGGCTCGCTGCCCGGCTCGTGGATGGTGACTCCGGCGCCCTCCCGGCCGAGCAAGGGCTTGGCGACATAGCCCGCTGCACCGGGCCCGGCCAGCTCGCGGGGTCCGTCGAGATAGGAGGGCAGCAGGTTGGGGTGACCGGGATACAGCTCCCACAGGACGGCCAACAGGGCCTTGTTGGAGAGGAGCATCTTCCAGGCGGGCTCGATCCAGCAGGTGGTGCCGGTTCCGCCCCCGTTGTCGAGGGTGTCCAGGACATGCGGCCCGAACCGGTCGGTCGCCAGCCACTCCCACGGGTAGAGCTTGAAGCAACTGCGGATGAAGCGGAGCCGCTCGTCCACGAACCGGCCGGCCAGCCGGTCCCAGCCGATCTGTTCGACGGAGAGTGCCTCGGTCTCGATGCCCGCCTGCGCGGCGGTCTCGCGCAGATAGGCGACCGTCATCAGGTCCTCGCCCAGTTCGTCGCCGTCGGAGTGGGCAAAGTACAGCGGCCCGGGCGGCAGCAGTGGGGCCTGCCGCTTCCATCCGTCGACGAGACGCTCGTGAAGGGAGTTCCACTGGTCGGCCCCCGGGAAGCGGTCCTCCATCCAGAACCACTGGGAGCTGGCGGCCTCCACCAACGAGGTCGGGGTATCGGCGTTGTACTCCAGCATCTTCGCCGGACCGGTCCCGTCGTAACGCAGGTCGAACCGGCCGTACAGGGAGGGGAGTTCGGCGCGGCGACGCCATGACTCGGCGATCAGTCCCGCCAGCCGGCGGTCGGTGATGCCCAGATCGGCGAAGCGGTCCTGGTCGACGATGTGCCCGGCGGCGGCCAGGCACATCGTGTGCAGCTCCTCCACGACCTCTTCGAGCGCCTCGACCTCCGGCAGCGAGAAGACGTAGTAGGCGCTCTCGTCCCAGTAGGGGCGCAGGGATCCGTCCGGGTAGCGGGTCAGGGGGTAGATCAGTCCCTGCTCCTCCACGGTCTCCTGCCAGCCGGGACGCGGCTCGATGGTGCGGCGCTCCATGACGGCTCAGCCGCCGCCGGAGCCGGAGGATCCGAATCCGTCGCGCTCGACCGCGGACTTGTTGAAACTGCCGCCGGAGACCTTGTTGTGGGAACTGCTGCCGCCGTAGTAGTACGAACCGCTGCCGTTCTTGTCGCTGCACTCGTAACTCGGCAGTATTTCCTGGGTCACCCGGTCGACGCACCGCCGGTCCGGTTCCGAACTGCAGGAGGTGAGCGTCGCCGCGAGCACCCCCATACCACCGAGCACCACGGTGCCCGACCTGAGCCTGCGCCTGACCATCTTTGTTCTCCCCCGTCGTAGCCACGAGCCACTGGATGCAGTCAGATTAGATGCACGACCGGCTCGGCTGAAATCAGGTACTCACGCTCCCCTGTTTGTCCGGACATCCACGCCTAGGTGTACTGCCCAGGGACGTTGGTCAATCTGGTGATGGGCGGTTTGCCGCCGGTTGCGGTGTGGGGGCGGTGGTGATTGTAGTGATGGAGCC
>NZ_JBEXDB010000025.1:0-86079 GCF_040605575.1 Streptomyces sp. NPDC005566
CCAGGGTCAGGTCATCGGCGAAGTGCCGGTCGCCGGTGGCGTCGGGCACGTACTTCACACAGACAACGATCCTCAAGCTCACGCCGGCTCTCCTACTGCATCGTCTTTTCTGGGCTGCCTTGTTGCACGCAGCATAGGCGCCTTATCGGGCGGTTTCCGGTCGGGGCGACCGATGCTCCGGTGAAAATATTACTCGCCAGTACACCCATTGGTTTACCCATAAGCAAGCGCTTGGAACTGTGACGTTGCCAACGCGGTCCGCTCATGTGCCGCATGCGGGTTCTCAGTCTCGCAGAGCGGTGAATCGGCCCTGGTGGTAGACCAGCGGGCGGCCACCTCCGGAGGGATCTCCGAGCACCGCCTGAGCGATGACAATGCGATGATCCCCGGCCGGGATCCGGGCCACCACTCGGCACACGAGCCAGGCGACCACACCGTCGAGCAGGGGCACGCCTTCCGGCCCGCTGCGCCAGCCGGTGGACGGGCCGAACCGGTCGGCGCCGCTGCGCGCGAACGTGGCGGCCAGTTCCCGCTGTTCCTCGCCGAGTATGTGCACGCCGATGTGCTCGGCCTCGGCCACCACGGGCCAGCTGGAGGACCCGGTACCCACACCGAAGGAGATGAGGGGCGGCTCGGCGGCAACGGAGTTGAGCGAGGTGGCCGTGAAGCCGACCGGGCGCTCGCCGGCCGCGGTGATCACGGCGACACCGGCGGCGTGCTGCCGGAAGACCGAGCGGAGAAGATCGGGCGTTGCCGTCCGGGGGGTGCCGAGATCGGGCGAGGCCGTCATGGGAATGTCCTTCTGCGAGGGGATGTACGGGGGCCGTGGGTTCTCAGGCACCCGGACAGCGCGCACTGGCATGGCGTACGAGGTCCACGTGGACCCGGCCGTAGAGAAGGAGTGCTGGCGGCATAGCGTCAGACTGACGATGCGTGGCGTGTGCAGTCAAGTGCGTCCCGCCATGTGGGAGATGCGTCACGGTCCGTCACAACGCCCGCCCCAGAGCCGCGACGACGTCGGCGGTCCGCGGCTGCCCCGCAGCCCTGCGGACGATCCTGCCCGCCGCGTCGAGCACCAGGACGGTGGGCGTGCGATCGACGCCGAGTCTGCGTACGAGCGTGAGATGCGCCTCGGCGTCGATCTCGATGTGCGCCACGCCGTCGACCATCCCCGCCACCTCGGCCAGCGTGCGCCGAGTGGCCCGGCAGGGCTGACAGAACGCGCTGGAGAACTGCACGAGAGTCGCCCGATCCCCCAGTTCCGCGCCGAGTTGGGCAGCGTCCAAGGTCTCGGCAGCCGTCTGCCCGTCCATCCGCGTCCTCCTTCTCAGAGCTCTGCGCAAAGGGTCAGCACCGTACGGCCTCCTAACATTCCCGGAGGTTTCACGTGACGAGAATCTCGCGCGCCGGGCCCTTTGGGGCTGGCCACGGCGTCGCACATGGGGCACGATCGCCACAATGCCGATTACCTACGGCTGCGTAACTTCCGCCGGGAGAACCCACCCCAGGCACTGAAGAAGGGTCTTCATCCAGATGGCAGAACTCGTCTATCGGCCGGTCATCGGCGCCGCTCGTACGCTGTTCAAGGCGCTCGACCTGAAGATCGACACCCAGGGTTCGGAGCACATCCCGAAGACCGGTGGCGCCGTACTGGTCAGCAACCACATCAGCTATCTGGACTTCATCTTCACCGGACTCGGCGCCCTCCCGCAAAAGCGGCTCGTCCGCTTCATGGCGAAGGAGTCGGTCTTCCGGCACAAGGTCTCCGGCCCGCTGATGCGCGGCATGAAGCACATCCCCGTCGACCGCAAACAGGGCGAGGACGCCTACGCGCACGCGCTCGCCTCCCTGCGGTCCGGCGAGATCGTCGGTGTGTTCCCCGAGGCGACGATCTCCCAGTCCTTCACCCTGAAGAGCTTCAAGTCGGGTGCCGCGCGGCTGGCCCAGGAGGCCGGCGTGCCGCTGATCCCGATGGCACTGTGGGGCACGCAGCGGCTGTGGACCAAGGGCCGCCCGCGCAACTTCCGGCGCAGCCACATCCCGGTCACCATCCGGGTGGGCGAGCCCGTGGAGGCGCCCGCCGACCAGTACGCGGGCGCGATCTCCCGCCGGCTGCGGGAGCGCGTGCAGGAGCTCCTGGAAGCGGCGCAGCGCGCCTATCCGGTGCGCCCCAAGGACGCGAGCGACACCTGGTGGGTTCCGGCGCACCTCGGCGGTACGGCTCCGACGCCCGCCGAGGTCCGCGAGCTCGGCTGACGGGCCGGCCGGCACCGAATCGTCACGCCGGTTCGTGGAGGGTGAGGCGTACCCCGGGGCTCAGTTTCTCGAGGGACTCGGCGAGTTCGGTGGCTGCGGCCCCGAGCTCGCCGGGCGTCACGGGGGCGAGCCCTTCCAGCAGGAAGAGGGCGTTCACCGATTCCTCGGTCAGCCGTGTGCGCACGCCCTGACGCCAGTTCCAGCGGCGGCAGGTGACGGCCTCGTCGTCGCACCAGACCACCTCGCCGGGCTCGGGGTGCTCCACGGCGTCCTCGCCGCCGGCGACGGTGGGGAAGGGCTCCGACCCCGTGGCGCGCACGAGCCGCATGGCACCGCCGATGCGGTCCAGGTCCTCGCCGCCGACAGGGATCAGGTGGGCGACGCTGATCGCGTTGTAGAGGTCGACCAGCAGATTGATCCGGGGCAGTCCGGCCTCGGTGAGCGCGCGCCTGGCCAGCGCCTCGGCGGAGTTGCGGGTGCGTGAGGGCTTGGCGCCGAAGGCCGTGTAGGTCTCGCGCCAGGCAGCGATGTGCGGGTCCTCATGCGGCGCCCGGCCGCCGAGCCGCTCGACCAGCCTGCGGGTCGCGTCGTCCAGCAGCGCCGAACTGTCCTCGTTGCTGGGCCCGTTGACCAGACCGTGCGCCTCGACGGCGACATGGGTGAAGCCCGGGGCCAGGCTGCGCACTTCGTCGGTAACCGTGATCGTCTGGGCCATCGTCCGCCTCGCTCCGGCGCGTTGCGGGCACACGTCCGGGCGTTCCGGAACCACCGCACGCGGTACGGAACAGCGTACTGGACAGTCCATTGCACTGAACTTCCGCGTGCGCCCGCCGGACACAGCGACGCGGCCGACCGGGCGCCCGTGGCACTCCGGTCGGCCGCATCCCCTGCGACTACGTGGACATCTCGTCCTTGAGCGCGAGGACGAACGCGTCGACGTCCTCTTCCCTGGTGTCGAAGGCACACATCCAGCGGACGTCTCCGGCCTTCTCGTCCCAGAAGTAGAACCGGAAGCGCTTCTGCAGCCGTTCGCTCACCTCGTGCGGCAGCCGGGCGAAGACGGCGTTGGCCTGGACGGGATAGAGGATCTCCACGCCGTCCACCGAGCGGACCCCCTCGGCGAGGCGCTGAGCCATGGCGTTGGAGTGCCGGGCGTTGCGCAGCCAGAGGTCTCGGGCGAGCAGCGCCTCGAGCTGGACGGAGACGAAGCGCATCTTGGAGGCCAGCTGCATCGACAGCTTGCGAAGGTGCTTCATCGCCCGGACGGAGTCCGGGTCCAGAACGATGACCGCCTCGCCGAAGAGAGCGCCGTTCTTGGTGCCCCCGAAGGAGAGGACGTCGACGCCGACCGTGTTGGTGAACGTGCGCATCGGCACGTCCAGCGACGCGGCGGCGTTGGCTATCCGGGCTCCGTCGAGGTGGACCTTCATGCCCCGCTCGTGGGCGTGATCGCAGATGGCCCGGATCTCGGCCGGTGTGTAGACCGTACCGAGTTCGGTGTTCTGGGTGATCGACACGACCTGCGGCATCGCCCGGTGCTCGTCGTCCCAGCCGTAAGCCTGGCGGTCGATGAGCTCCGGCGTCAGTTTGCCGTCCGGGGTCGGGACGGTGAGCAGCTTCAGTCCGCCCATCCGCTCCGGCGCTCCGCCCTCGTCCACGTTGATGTGGGCGGACTCGGCGCAGATCACCGCGCCCCAGCGGTCGGTCATGGCCTGGAGCGCGACCACGTTGGCTCCGGTGCCGTTGAACACCGGGAACGCCTCGGCGGTCGGGCCGAAGTGGCTGTGAATGACCCGCTGGAGGTGCCCGGTGTAGTCGTCCTCACCGTAGGCGACCTGATGGCCGCCGTTGGCGAGGGCGAGGGCGGCGAGGATCTCCGGGTGCGCGCCCGCGTAGTTGTCACTGGCGAAACCGCGTATCTGCGGATCGTGGTGACGTCGCGCATCGGTCCTTACGGTTGCGGGGTCAGCCACAGACGCTTTCCGTTCACTTCTCCGGCGGGCATGTCCCAGACGCCGGCGATGGCATCGGCCAGCTCCTCGACGTCGGTGAAGCCCGCAAATTTCGCATTCGGGCGCTCGGCGCGCATCGCGTCGTGCACCAGTGCCTTGACGACCAGGATCGCAGCAGCCGAGGTCGGGCCGGCGTCGCCCCCCGCCTTACGGAAGGCGTCGCCCAGAGCGAGCGTCCAGGCCTCCGCCGCGGCCTTCGCGGCGGCGTAGGCCGCGTTGCCCTCCGTGGGCTTGCTGGCTCCCGCAGCGCTGACCAGTACGTACCGGCCGCGGTCACTGCGCTGCAGGACGTCCTGGAACGCGAGAGAGGTCGACTGAACCGTGCGGATCAGCAGCTTCTCGAGGAAGTCCCAGTCGGCGAGAGACGTCTCGGCGAAGGTGGCACCACCACGCCAGCCCCCGACGAGATGGACGAGGCCGTCGATCCGGCCGAACTCCTTCTCCGTCTTGTCCACCCACTCGCGCGCGGCAGCCACGTCGAGCAGATCGACGATGTCTCCCGTGACGGTCGCGCCACCGTGCGCGTACCGCGCGGCGTCGACCGCCTCGGCGAGCCGCTCCGGGTGGGAGTCGGACGCCACCACCGTCGCGCCCGCTTCGGCGAGCCTCAGCAGTGTGGCCCGGCCGGCGGCCCCCGCCGCTCCGGCCACCGCGATCACCGCGCCGTCGAGCACACCGCTGCCCTCGTTCTTGCCTGTTCCGTTCATGGCCACCGACTCCTCAGAACGCGCGTTCACGCAGCTGCCCGCTCGGCATCCGTCGCCGTGATCCCCTTGGTGGAGGCGATCACGTGCTTCAGCTTCTTGGAAAGCGCCTCATAGAACATGCTCAGGGGAAACTCGTCCGGAAGCACGTCGTCGACGAGCTTCCGAGGCGGCTGGGTCAGGTCCAGGGCGTCCGGACCCTTGGCCCAGCGGGAGCCGGGGTGCGGGGCGAGATAGGTGGAGACAAGGTCGTATGCGGCGAACCAGTGCACCAGCTTGGGGCGGTCGATGCCGTCGCGGTAGAGCTTTTCGATCTCACCGCAGAGCTGGTTGGTGACCTGCGGGGCGCGGGCCCAGTCGATCTTCAGAGTGTTGTCGGTCCAGCGGACCACGTCGTGCTTGTGGAGGTACGCGAAGAGGAGCTGGCCGCCGAGGCCGTCGTAGTTGCGCACACGCTCGCCCGTGACGGGGAAGCGGAACATCCGGTCGAACAGCACCGCGAACTGCACGTCCCGGCCCTGGCCGAAGCCGTCGGCCTCCAGGTTCACCGCCTCCCTGAAGGCGGTGAGGTCGCACCGCAGCTCCTCCAGCCCGTACATCCAGAACGGCTGGCGCTGCTTGATCATGAAGGGGTCGAACGGCAGGTCGCCGTGGCTGTGGGTGCGGTCGTGGACCATGTCCCAGAGCACGAATGCCTGCTCGCAGCGCTTCTGGTCGCCGAGCATCTCGCGGATGTCGTCGGGCAGCTCGACACCCAGGAGCTCGACGGAGGCCTCGGTGACGCGACGGAAGCGGGCCGCCTCCCGGTCACAGAAGATGCCTCCCCAGCTGAACCGCTCGGGCGCCTCGCGCACGGCGATGGTCTCGGGGAAGAGCACGGCGGAGTTGGTGTCGTAACCCGAGGTGAAGTCCTCGAAGGCGATGCCGCAGAACAGCGGGTTGTCGTAGCGGGTGGCCTCGAGGTCGGCGAGCCACTCGGGCCAGACCATGCGCAGCACGACCGCTTCGAGGTTGCGGTCCGGGTTGCCGTTCTGCGTGTACATCGCGAAGACGACCAGGTGCTGGAGTCCGTCGGCGCGGTTCTTGGCGGGCTGGAAGGCGAGGAGCGAGTCGAGGAAGTCCGGAACGCCGAAGCCGTCGGCGGCCCAGCGGCGCAGGTCCTGCACGAGGGCGCGGTGGTAGGCGGCGTCGTACGGGAGCAGGGGGGAGAGCTCCTCGACCGCGGTGATCACGCGCTCCAGCGTGGCGGCGGCCGCGTCCGTGGAGGGGGCTCCCGCGGCCGCGAAGTCGATGGAGCCGTCCTTCGACTGCCAGGGGCGGATCTCTTCCACGGCACTCTTGAGCACGGGCCAGGCCGGGTGCTCGACAACCCGCGGGGCAGCAGCTATCGCACCGGTGGCGGTGGCGTGCTCAAGAATTTCCGTCATAACACTTCCTTCACAGAAGAACCTCGCGTGGAGCAACGGTAACCACGCGCGGCCACTTCGAACAAGTCGGATCCAGAAAATTATCCTGCGATCCCTCATCATCACCGTTATTTTTCCTGCCACACATCCGCTGGACAACTTCTTCCGCCGGGCAGGCAGGACATTCGCCTTCCTGCGCGCGAGACCTGGTTCCCTGGGGTATGAGCAGCACGCGGGGGCCGACGACGGACGGAAGCGGGATTGCCTTGACTTTTCTCACCATCGGTCACCGCGGAGTCATGGGTGTCGAGCCGGAGAACACGCTGCGCTCCTTCGTGCACGCGGAGCAGGCCGGCATGGACGCCATCGAACTGGATCTCCACCTGAGCAAGGACGGCGCCCTCGCCGTCATGCACGACGCCGCGGTGGACCGCACGACGGACGGCAGGGGGCTGATCGCCGAGAAGACGCTGGCAGAGCTCCGCGAGCTCGACGCCGGACAGGGTGAGCGGGTACCCGTCTTCGAGGAGGTGCTCGACGCGGTCGGCTCACCCCTGCAGGCGGAGATCAAGGACGCGGCCGCGGCGCGGGCGCTCGCCGAGGTGATGCTGCGGCGCGATCTCGTCGGCCGGGTCGAGGTGTCGTCGTTCCACGACGAGGCGGTCGCCGAGATCGCGCAGCTGGTACCGGCGGTGCGGACGGTGCTCATCGCGAGCCACTGGGGTGGAGACGTGATCGGACGCGCCCGCGCGGTGGGCGCGTCCACGCTGGCCCTGAACATCCGCCGCACCACGCTGGAGGTCGTCGAGCAGGCGCACGCGGAGGGTCTGAAGGTGATCGGCTGGGTGGTGAACACCCAGGACCATCTGCGTCTGGTGCGCGGCCTGGGCCTGGACGGAGCGACGACCGACTATCCGGAGATCCGCCGGGCGGGCCGCTTCACCGCCTGAGCCCTGGAGAGGTCTACAGCTCCTTGACGAGCAACTCGAACGCGAGGTCGTCGCGCTGCGGGATGCCGAAGCGCTCGTCGCCGTACGGGAAGGGGGTCAGCTCTCCCGTACGGCGGTAGCCCCGGCGCTCGTACCAGGCGATCAGCTCCTCGCGTACCGAGATCACCGTCATGTGCATCTCGGTCACACCCCAGCTCTCGCGGACCATGCGCTCCGCCTCGGCGATGATGACCTTGCCGAGGCCGGCGCCCTGGAGGCCGGGCCTCACAGCGAACATGCCGAAGTAGGCGGCCTTGCCCCGGTGCTCGAGCTGGCAGCAGGCGACGAGGTCGCCGTCCCGCTCGGCCACCAGGAGTCGCCCCGAGGTCGCCGTGACCACCTCGCGCACCCCGTCCGCGTCGGTCCGCTGCCCTTGGAGGATGTCCGCCTCCGTGGTCCATCCGGTCCGGCTCGAGTCGCCGCGGTAGGCGGACTGGATGAGCTGTACGAGGGCCGGCACATCGTCCTCGGTCGCGTCGCGGAAGGTCAGCTGTGCCCGGTCAGGGGACGGTGCGATGTCCATGGTGGCGTTTCTCCGTTTGTCTGCTGGCGACGGTGCCGTCCGAGACTAACCCGGCCGTTGGCCGCCCCCTGCAGGCCCTGGCGCGCTCCCTCAGTACCCCAATGCGCCCCGGTAGGACGACCCGGCGCTGGGCAACGAGTAGGTGACACCGGCGTTCACCGTAGGGGGAGGTCCACCGTGCACGGACCGGCGCTGGCCGGCTGGCTGTTGATGGTGCTGTGCGGGGCCACGGGGGCGTACTGCCTGCTGCGTACGCGCAGCGGAACGAGGGAGGAGCGCCGGACGGCGCGCGCGGAGGGACTGATGGGTTTCGGCATGGCCGCCATGGCCGTGCCCGCGGCCGTGTTCACCCTGCCCGGCTGGACCTGGGCGGTGTATGCGGTGCTGTTCGGCGGGGCGGCTCTGCGCGTGCTCGTCTCGGCCCCGTACCGCGCTCACCATCTGCACCACCTGGTCGGTTCGCTCGCCATGGTCTACATGGCGGTGGCGATGGCACCAGGCGCGGGCCAGGGCGTGCGCGGAGGGCATATGGATCACGGAGCCACCGGATCCGCGGCGTCGGCCGGAGGCATACCCCTGCTGACCGGGGTGCTGCTGGCGTACTACGCCCTGTACGTCCTGAGTTCTGCGGGACGGCTGATCCCGGTGACCGCGGCCGCCGGCCCGGGCGGGGCGGGCGGTCCGGCGGGCCCCGGCCGGGCGTCGCGCCCCGAGCTCGCTCTGGCCTGCAGGCTGACCATGGGGATAGGCATGTTCGCGATGCTGCTCACCCTGTGAGACAGCGGGCCCGTTGCGCCGTGTCGTGCGTCACTTGGCGTGCGCTGCCATATCCGCGGGTACCGAGGCCCTCGTAGGGTGACGCCCATGCTGGTCTCCCTCGTGCTGCTGGCCCTCGGTGCACTGACTGCCGTCGTGACTCCGCGCCTGATGGCCCGGGCACAGTGGCCGGAGCGCGAGCCGGTCGTGGCGCTGTGGGTCTGGCAGTGCGTGGTTGCCGGGGTTCTGCTCTCCTTCGGGCTCTCCATGACGCTCAGTGCGGCCGCCGCCTGGCAGGCGGTACGCGGACAGGTCTTCGCGCCTGCCCCCCGCGCGGTGGTGGAGGCCTATGCGCTCGCCGCCTACGGGCCCTGGTCGGCCGTCATCGCGGTGCTGCTGGCGCTCGGCGGCCTCTGGACCGTGGCCATGCTCGTACGGGAGATCCACCGGGCGCGGCAGCGGCGCAGGCGGCGCCGGAGCGAACTGCTCGTCCGTTCCCCGCTGATGCCCGGCGAGGAGCCCGGCAGCGGCCCTCTGGTGGTGCTGGAGGGCGAGCGTCCGGATGCCTGGTGGCTGCCTGGTGCGGCGCCTCAACTGGTCATCACCACGGCTGCTCTCGGTCGGCTGAAAGGCCGTCAGCTCGATGCCGTACTGGCTCATGAGCAGGGCCACGCGCAGGCCCGCCACGACTGGCTCCTGCACTGCTCGGTCGCGCTGGCGACCGGATTCCCGCAGGTGCCGGTGTTCGCGGCGTTCCGTGACGAGATGCACCGGCTGGTCGAACTGGCTGCGGACGACGTGGCGTCCCGGCGCTTCGGGCGGCTCACGATCGCCCTGGCCCTGGTCGAACTCAACGAGGACCGCGGAGTGTTCGGCCCGTGCCCGACCCCGGACGCGCAAGTGCCGCTGCGGGTGAATCGGTTGCTCGCCCCGGTGGAGCGGCTCACCGCGGGCCGTCGGCTGCGGCTGACCGCGGCTGCCGCCCTGGTGCCGGTCGTACCGCTGTTGGTGGCCTTCGTTCCGGGACTCAGCGCACTGGGATGAGTGGGTTTCACCCCACGTCCGCGAGGATCGACCCCATGCGCTCCTCTTCCCGGCCCCCGCACACCGAAGCCGGCCTTCCGACGACCGGAGTCATCTGCGCGGCCCTGGCCGCTGTGCTGCTGACCTTGGTCGCGGTGCGCTGGTCGCCCCTGATGTCACTGGACCGAACGCTCGCCGATGCCCTGCACCGCAGAGCGGTGACCGAGCCCGGGCTCGTCCAGGTCAACCGGGTGCTGACGGACTGGGTATGGGACCCCTGGACGATGCGCGCTCTGATCGCTGTCGCCGTGGTCGCCCTGTGGTGGCGCGGGGCGAGGTTGCTCGCCGTGTGGGTAGCCGCGACAAGTGCGCTCGCCACCGCGGTTCAGCAGGGGCTGAAGGCCGCCCTGGGCCGCGAGCGCCCCCAGTGGCCCGACCCGGTGGATTCGGCGAACTACGCGGCCTTTCCGTCGGGCCACGCGATGACGGCGGTCGTGACCTGCGGACTGCTGCTGTGGCTGCTGCGCCTCCACGGCGCGGGACCGGGGCTGTGGCGTACAGCACTGACGGTGTCGGGGGTCTCCGTGGTGGGAGTGGCTGTCACACGGCTCTATCTGGGGGTGCACTGGTTGACCGATGTCCTGGGCGGCCTGCTGCTGGGCGCCGCCGTGGTCGCGTTCTCGTCAACCGGTTACACGGCGCTCCGGCGACACATCGACCGGGACGCGGCCTTGTCCCGCCGCCCCTGAGACGGCGAGGATCAGGACCATGGCCGTCAAGGGTGTGCTCTTCGACTTCTCCGGGACCCTTTTCCGTATCGAGTCGGTCGCCTCGTGGCTGCGCGCCGTCCTCGACGCACGGGGCACGAGGGTGGGACGGGCCGACTTCGAGCGGTACGTACAGCGTCTGACAGCTGCCGGGGCACTGCCGGGCGGCCCTCATCCGCAGCGGATCCCGCCGCACCTCACGGCGGCCTGGACCGATCGTGACAGGAGCGCGGAACTGCACAGGCAGGCGTACACCGGTCTGGCCCGCCGGGCCGAGCTCCCGGATCCCAGCCTGTGCGACGCGTTGTACGACCGTCATATGGCGCCCGAGGCATGGCGCCCTTACCCCGATGCGGTGGAGGTGCTCCGGGAGCTGCGGCACAACGGCATCGCGGTCGGCGTGGTCAGCAACATCGGCTGGGATCTGCGGCCCGTCTTCCGGGCGCACGGCCTGGACGGGCTGGTCGACGTGTACGTCCTGTCCTACGAGCACGGCATCCAGAAGCCGGATCCCCGTCTGTTCCGGACCGCATGCACGCTGCTGGGACGTGATCCGTCGGACGTGGTCATGGTCGGCGACGACCGGCGCGCGGACGGGGGCGCGGCGGCACTGGGCTGTGACGTGCGTTTCGTGGAGCACCTCCCCGTGCGGGAGCGGCCGGACGGGCTCCGTGCGCTCGGGCTGGTGGCACTCACGGACGGGCGACCGGATCCGCACGCTTCGTGAAGGCTTCCGGGAGGAGGTGTGAGGGATGTCCTGTCGCCGATGGGGCTGATTGCCGGACAGGGGCCTTAGCCTGGACGCATGTCCCCGTATCCGAACACGTCCGGTTCCGTGCGTTCCGCCTCCGTGGTCAACGAAGAGATTCGTGACCTGTGGCAGCGCTCGGGCGGACTGCTGTCCCCGGACGACGAGACGGAGTACCAGAGCCTGCTGGTGGAATGGGCCGCAGCGGCGGGTACGAGCGTGCGGGCGGCTGCCTGAGAGCGTCCGGTGTGACACGGACCCCGGGTCTGTGGCGCCGCGCCCGTCCGGCTCCCGCGGTATGGCTGGGTCCTCTGATTCCGGCGATCCCCCGCGTCGCCGGATCCAGGGGTACAGCATGTCTCCGCGTGGCTCGTCGGTCAATGGAATTGGGTGTGCCCCGCCGGGTGTGAGCCACCCGGCGGGGCACCAGCGTTTCGTGCGGGAGATACGGCCGGGTCAGCGGTCGAAGTAGTCCGGCTGCGTCTGCACGTTGAGCTCGTGCATCCGCACCTTCTTCGCCGGGTCCGTCCGCCGGTCGTCGAGCCTCAGCACGTCGAAGCCCTTGGCGATGTCGTTGGAGTAGATGTAGCCGTTGTAGTAGTAGGCCGACCAGGGACCGGCGGTGGTGACCGCCGCGGTCGAGACGGGACCGCGCTCGAAGAACGCGATCTCCTTCGGCTTCGACGAGTTGGTGAAGTCCCATACGGAGACGCCACCCTGGTACCACGCCTGGACCATCAGGTCGCGGCCCTTGACCGGGATGATCGACCCGTTGTGGGCGACACAGACCTCGGTCTCGGCCTGCGGGCGGTCGATCTTGAAGTAGCTGCGGAAGACCAGCTTGCGGTGGTCGCCCCTGCCGATGATGTCGTAGATGCCGTCGGCTCCGCGGTTCGGACCGACCTCGTCGTTGCAGGTGGCCGCGCCGCCTCCGCCGAGCTCATCGGTGAAGACGACCTTGTCGGCCCCCTGGTTGAAGGTCGCCGAGTGCCAGAACGCGAAGTTCACGTTGTCCTGTACACGGTCGATGATCTTCGGGTTCTCGGGGTCCTCGATGGAGAACAGCAGACCGTCCCCCATGCAGGCGCCGGCCGCCAGGTCCTTCGACGGAAGGACGGTGATGTCGTGGCAGCCGGTGGTCTTGGAGACACCCGGGTTGTCCGGAGCGCCCGGGTTCCCGCCATCCGGGAAGAGGATCGGGAAGTTGACGATCCGGGACTTCTCAGGAGCGTTGCGCGGCACCTTGATGACGGAGATCCCGTCGTGCGGCGGCTGACAGTCCGGGAACGTCTCGTTGGGCGAGTACGAGGAGACGTACACGTAGACGTTCCTGCGCTCGGGGACGATCGTGTGGGTGTGCGAACCACATGCGGTCTCGACTGCGGCGACGTACTCCGGGTTGCGCTTGTCGCTGATGTCGAAGACCTTCATGCCCTCCCACGAGGACTTCTCCGTGGCGGGCTGGGTGGTGCTGGCGCACGAGTTGTCACTGCGCGAGGAGTCGGTGGACAGGAAGAGCAGGTCCCCGGAGACCGAGATGTCGTTCTGCGAACCGGGGCACAGGACCTGCGCGACGGTCCTCGGGCTCTTCGGGTTGCTGATGTCGAAGATGCGGAAGCCGTCGTAGTTGCCGGCGAAGGCGTACTTCCCCTGGAAGACCAGGTCCGTGTTCGTGCCCTTCAGAGCGTCCTTCGGGACGTTCACGACGTGAGTGATGTTGTCGCTGTGGACGATCTCGTCCACGCCGGGTATCTCGCCGCTCTTGATCGCGGCCCTGGCTTCGGCCTGCTGGCTCACGGAGACACCGCTGCCGGTGGCAGCCTTGTCACCGGGGTCGGGTGTCGCGGCCGCGGGTCCGGCCGTGAACAGCGTGGCGATCAGTCCGGCCGCGGCTGCCGCCACACCCAGACGTCTGCGCCGCACTCTGGTGGTGTGCAACGAGGTCACTGCGTCCTCCCTTGTGGCCGTTCATGGTTGAACGGTTCGTGAACCCTGGCAGTATCGTCCCTTGCGTGTACACACCAACAGATGGCAACAGAGACGTAATGAAAGTTTTTGATCTTTGCCCTGTGGAAGGTGTGAGACGGTCTGCAAACACACCCATGTGGCACAGGAGGTCGCCGTGTTGATCCGCTGTCGGACCCCGCGCGTACGCGCAACGGCTCTCGCGGCGACGCTCGCGGTCGCCGTACTCGCCCTGGGGGCCTGCGATTCCGGAAGCAATGACAAGGAGACGAACTCCGCGTCGGACAAGGGGCTTTCGGTAGTGGCTCCCGGAAAGCCGGGCGAGCCTGCACGGACGCTGTCCGCCGAGGAAGCGGTGAAGGCCGCCGGGGACGACACCCCCAACTCCGCAGACTTCCGCTATGCCGAGCTGATGATCGCGCACCACGAGCAGGCCCTGGTCCTCACCGCTCTGGTCTCCGGACGGGGTGCCTCGCCATCTGTCGAACGGCTCGCCGAACGCATATCGGCAGGTCAGAAACCTGAGATCGGCGCGATGGAAGGCTGGCTGAAAAACAACGGCGGAGACAAGCGCACCGAGTCACACGATCACTCCGCCATGCCCGGCATGGCGACCGACGACCAGCTGGAGAAGCTGCGCGCGGCACGGGGCAAGGCCTTCGACGCGCTGTTCCTCGACCTGATGATCACCCACCACCAGGGTGCGATCACGATGGCGACGGAGGCTCTCGCCGACGGCAACAACGTCGTCGTCGAGGAGATGGCCACCGATGTCGTCGCCCAGCAGACCGTGGAGATCGACCGGATGCGCAAGCTGATGACCTGACGGCCCCGGGCAAACCGGACCCCGCGTGCCTCTCCCCCGTTCCGCGCCGCGGTGCGATGCTGGAGGCATCCTGCGGGAAGAGGTGCACCGTGCTCCGTGTCGCCGTCGTCGGTTCGGGCCCCAGCGGGGTCTATACGGCCCAGGCCCTGCTGCAACAGTCGCGGGTGCCGGATGTGCGGGTCCACGTACTGGACCGGCTGCCCACCCCGTACGGCCTGGTCCGCTACGGGGTCGCCCCCGACCACGAGAAGATCAAGTCGCTCCAGAACAGTCTCCGGGCGGTCCTGGAGGACGACCGGATCACCTTCGTCGGTCATGTCGAGGTGGGCGGCGGGGGCGGGCTGTCACCTGCCCGGCTCAAGGAGCTGTACCACGCGGTGGTCTACTGCGTCGGAGCGGCGGCCGACCGCCCGCTCGCCGTTCCCGGCGAGGACTTGCCGGGGAGCTTCTCCGCGACCGAGTTCGTCTCCTGGTACAGCGCGCACCCGGACACGGCCGCCGACGGCTTCACGCTCGGGTCACGCTCGGCCGTGGTGATCGGCGTCGGCAACGTCGCGGTCGACGTGGCCCGGATCCTGGCCCGCGGCGCGGCGGAGCTGCGTTCCACCGATGTGCCCCCGGCAGCCCTGGACGCACTCGCGGCGAGCCGGGTCCGCGAGGTCCACATCGCGGGCAGGCGGGGCCCCTCCCAGGCGAGGTTCACCACGAAGGAACTGCGCGAACTCGGTGCACTGCCGCGCGCACGGATGGTCGTGGACGGTGCGGAGCTGGCACGTGACCCTGCTTACGCCGCCCCGGCGGGCGCGCCCGGGACGCCGCCGCTGCCCGCCGTGGTGCGGCGGAACCTGGAGGTGCTGCGCGGGTGGTCCGCGGATCCGCCGCCCCTGGCGAGCGACCGTGAGCGCCGCATCCGGCTGCGCTTCTTCCTGCGCCCGGTCGAGCTGCTGGAGAGGGGCGGACGGGTGGCGGGTGTGCGGTTCGCACGGACGGCCCCGGACGGTGCCGGCGGTGTGCGGGATACCGGCGCCTACGAGGACATCGAGGCCCAGCTCGTGCTGCGGGCCGTGGGCTACCGAGGAACCCCGCTGCCCGGCCTGCCGTTCGACCCGGCGCGGAGCACGGTGCCTCATCTGGCGGGCCGGGTGCTGCGGGACGGGGTCGCGTCGCCCGGGGAGTACGTCGCCGGGTGGATCAAGCGAGGCCCGACGGGAGTGATCGGTTCGAACAGATCGTGCGCCAAGGAGACGGTCGCCTCCCTGATCGACGACGCGCCGCTGCTCACGGAAAGGGCGGTGGCGGCCGATCCGCTGGGCGCCCTGCGGGACTGGGGGCTGCGGCCGGTGGAGTGGAGCGGCTGGCTGTCGATCGAGCGGGCGGAGGCCGCGCTGGGCCGCTCGCTCGGACGCGGACGGGTGAAGATCCCCGACTGGCCCGGACTGCTCGACGCGGCACGGGGCGACGGCCCTTATTGATCGTTTCAGAATGACTCCGGCCGAGAGCAGCACTCCCGTTGGCACTTGGGCAGCTGAGTTGGCATCTTGGCCCATGGCCGTACGCATGCGGCCTGAGCAACAGAAGCAAATCCGGACCGGTCGGACGTAGGAGTGGGTGGATGGGCACGGATGCGGAGCGGGAGTGCTGGGAGCTGCGGTCGGGAGCCGGCGTGGGTCCGTTGCAGTTCGGGATGTCTCCAGCCGAGGTCGCCCAAGCACTCTTGGTCCCTGGACCGCAGGAACGGGTTGGCGGTCCGTATGCGCAGGAGGACTTCCCGGATGGGGTCAAAGCGTTCTACGACGCGGGTAAGCTCGCCTGCGTTGCGCTGGATGCCGTCACCGGTCCGCAGGTCTTCCTGTCTGGCTTCCCGCTGGCAGGAAGCGATCCGGAGCAGGGCCAGCAGTTCCTGCTGGACCACGCTGCGGAGCATGGGAACTGGGTGCTCTACACGCCTGATGACTCACTTTCCCTGACTGACCTCGGGGTTCTTCTGCGCTCGCAGCCGGTCGGGGCAGCGCGCCTGACACGTCCGCTCTTCGTGAAGGAGGAGTGGTTGGAGTCGCAGTACTACCGAGACCACCTTCCGCTGGAGGGCGTCGCAGGCTGAGCGCTCGATCCGGCGAACCACGCCAGACCCTGCGCTCAAATCACGATGAGATGCCGCGGGACTTGCACTCGACGATCTTGGTCGGGAAGGTGTCCGGGTGCGTGCTGATCTTGTTCCGGACGACCTGTGGGAGCGGGTGGCCCCCTTGCTGCCACCCGCTCCCGAACGACGCCACCGACATCCCGGGCGGTTGCGTGTTCCTGACCGAACGGCACTCGCTGGCGTCCTGTTCGTGCTGCGGACCGGTGTCGCCTGGCGGGATGTCCCCGCGGAGACCGTGGGCTGTTCCGGCGTGACGGCCTGGCGCCGGCTGCGGGACTGGACCGAAGCCGGTGTCTGGCCGCGCCTGCATGCTGCCCTGCTGGCCGAGCTTCGCCGCGCCGACCTGCTGGACCTGGACGACTGCTCCGTGGACGGATCGCACGTGCGGGCCCTCAAAGGGGGGAGCACGTTGGCCCCTCGCCGGTCGACCGTGCCCGTCCCGGCTCCAAGCACCACCTGATCGTCGACCGCCACGGAACCCCGCTCGCCGTGACGCTCACCGGCGGCAACCGGCACGACATCACCCAGCTCCTGCCCCTGCTCGACTCGGTTCCGCCGATTCGGGGAGCTCGGGGACGTCCCCGCCTCAAACCCAGGCGTCTGTACGCCGACCGTGGCTACGACTTCGACAAGTACCGCCGCTTGCTGTGGAAACGCGGCATCAAGCCCATGATCGCCCGACGGGGCGTCGCCCACGGCTCCGGACTGGGCAAGGTCCGCTGGGTGGTCGAGCGCGCATTCGCCTGGCTGCACCAGTTCAAACGGCTCCGCACCCGCTACGAACGCCGCGCCGATCTCCACCAGGGGTTGCTCGACCTGGCCTGCAGCCTCATCTGCCTCCGCCGCCTTCGGACCTCATTCTGAAACGATCAGTTAGACCCAATACCGGTGACTTTGAGTTGTGTTGATCGTTGGATGTGTTGTGCCAAGGCCTGGGCAGGTGAAGTCGTCGGGTGAGCGGTTGTCGGACCGGATCGCTTTGGGTGTGTTGACGCGGGTGTATCCACCCGAGCTGGTGGATGAGGTGATCGCGGATTGCGGGCGCCGGGAACAGCGTTCCCGGCTGCTGCCAGCCCGGGTGGTGGTGTACTTCGTGCTCGCGATGTGCCTGTTCTCGGGTCAGGGTTATGAGGAAGTGGCCCGGCTGCTGACGCAGGGGCTGGAACGTGTGCGGCTGTGGGAGAAGCCGTGGCAGGTTCCGACGACGGGGGCGATGGGCAGAGCCCGCAGACGGTTGGGGCCGGAGCCGTTGAAAGTCCTGTTCGCGCGGGTGTGCCGACCGGTGGCCGCCCCGGACACGGCTGGCTCCTGGTATCGCGGGTGGCGGTTGGTGGCCGTGGACGGCACTGTCTTCGATGTCCCGGACACCGAGGCGAACAGCACGTTCTTCGGCCGTCCCGGCGCCGGCCGGGGACAGCAGCGCAGTGCATATCCGCAGGTGAGGGTTGCCGCCCTGGTGGAGTGCGGGACGCATGCGGTGTTCGCCGCGGCGACCGGTCCGCTGTCGCTCCACGAACAACAGCTCATTCCCGCCCTGCTGGGCCGGCTCGAGCCGGGAACACTTCTCATGGCCGACCGCGGCATCACCGGCTTCGAGCTGTGGAAGGCCGCCTCAGGAACAGGTGCGGACCTGTTGTGGCGCGTCCGCAAGAACATCGTGCTCCCGTTCCTCGAAGCCTTCGAAGACGGCTCCTACCTGTCCGAGATCGTGGCCACCGGCGATGGTCACCGACGTGATCCGGCCCGGATCCGCGTCATCGAATACACCCTCGGCCGGGCCGGCGACGAGACGGTCTACCGGCTGATCACGACCATCTGCGACCCGGACCAGGCGCCGGCCAACGACCTTGCAGATCTCTACCACCAGCGGTGGGAGATCGAGAACACCCTGGACGAGATCAAGACCCACCAAGGTGGCCGCCAATTGGTGCTGCGATCGCAATACCCCGATGGCGTCGAGCAGGAAATCTACGGTTTCCTCCTCGTGCATCACGCGTTACGCGAAGTCATGCACCACACAGCTCTGCAAGCCGGCCTCGACCCCGACCGGCTGTCCTTCACCCGCACCCTTCGCATCGCCCGCCGCCACGTCACCGACCAAGCGGCACTTTCCCCCCTCACGACTCAGCCGAGCCCTGACACACACCGCCCATGAGCTGCTGGAACGACTCCTCCCGCCCCGCAGACAACGCTCCAACCCCCGCGTCATCAAACGCAAGATGAGTAACTGGCACCTCAAACACACCCACCACCGCAACCCACCCCAACCACCCACCAGAGCAATCACACTCGTCCCACCCACCAAGGCAACTAGCAGACGCCAGAAGACCGCCTAAATCACCGGTATTTCTTCTAGGTCCTGTCTGACAAAGGAATCTTGACGGCCCGTAAGTCAGCTGGGAATTGCGTCAGGTCGTGGGGCGGGAGCCTGGGGTGTGGCCGAAGGCGCGGCGGAATACATCGATGAAGGTGCTTGCTGACGACCAGCCGCAGCGGAGGGCGACGGTGGTGACGGGGGTGTTGTCGGCGAGGAGGATCAACGCGTGGTGGAGTCTGACCTGGGTGCGCCATTGGGGGTAGGTGAGGCCGAGGTCGTCGTGAAGGCGGCGGGAGAGTGTGCGGGCGCTGGCGCCGATCTGGCGGCCGATTTCGTCGAGGGAGCGGTTGTCCGCCGGGTCGGCGCGCAGGATGTCGTGCAGTTTCCGGAGCAGGGGGCTCGTGGGGGCCGGCAGGTGGAGCGGCTGCTCGGGGGAGATTCTGAGCTGGTCGAGCATGACGGCGCGCAGGCGCTGGTGGGGCGGGCTGGTGTCGTCGGGGGCGCGGGTGTAGGCGACGATCAGTTCGCGGAGGAGGGGGTTGACGGTCAGGACGGCCGGTGTGTCGAGGCCGAGGGGGTTGTCGGTGAGGGGCAGGCCGACGAGGTGGAGGTCGAGTTCGCCGTGGGCCTGGTGTTGGTGGACGGTGCCAGCGGGGATCCAGAGTGCGCGGGTGGCGGGGGCGATCCATGAGCCGGCGTTGGTGGTGACGGCGATGGCGCCCTGGCTGGCGTAGACGATCTGGTGGTCGTCGTGGCGGTGCGTGTCGATCTCGCCGCCGGACACGAGATGCTGGGTCCGGGTCGGCGCGACGGACTCGTGGCGTATTTCCTTCATCATCTGGCAATCTATCGAAAGCGGGACACCTGTCGCCTCTTCCAGCATGGACGGGTGCGAAGGAATACAACGATCACTCTGCTGTCCGTGGGGCATGCCTGCGTCGACGTCTACCAGGGCGCCGTCGCGGCGCTGATCCCGTTCTTTGTGGCCGACCGCCATTACAGCTACGCCGTCGCCTCCGGCATCGTGCTGGCGGCGTCCTTGCTGTCTTCGGTGGCCCAGCCGGTGTTCGGCGCGCTCACCGACCGGTGGGCGATGCCGTGGCTGCTGCCGGTCAGCACCCTGCTCAGCGGCATAGGCATCGCGCTGAGCGGCCTGAGCGGCTCCTACGGGCTCACTCTGATCTTCGTCGCGATCTCCGGAATCGGTGTCGCCGCCTACCATCCCGAGTCCGCCCGCGTGGCCCGGCTGGTCAGCCAGGGCAGCCACAGCGCGATGAGCTGGTTCTCCCTGGGCGGCAACATCGGCTTCGCGTTCGCCCCGATCATGGTGTCGGTCGCGATCGGTCACGGCTCCCTGAGCTGGACACCGGTACTGGTCCTGCCCGCCCTGGCCGGCGCCGCACTGTGCGTGCCGGTGATCCAGATGCTCGGCCGGCGTCAGGCCGGTGCCGCCAAGGCGGCGCCGGTCACCGGCCTCGACGACGTGGCCTCGTTCGTGAAACTGTCCCTGGCCGTGGTCTTCCGCTCCGTCGTCTTCACCGGACTGAGCACCTTCATCTCCCTCTACTCCCAGCAGCGCATGGGCAGCACCACCGCGGGGACCGTGGCCCTGTTCCTGCTGTTCCTGGGCGGCGCCGTCGGCTCGGTCCTCGGCGGCTCCCTGGCCAACCGCTACGACCGGGTCCATGTTTCCCGCTGGTCCTACCTGGTCTCGATCATCGCCGTCGCCGGAGTCATCTACACGCCCGGTCCGGCCCTGTTCTTCTTCGTGGCCCTCACCTCCGCCGGCCTGTACGTCCCCTTCTCTCTGCAGGTCACCCTCGGCCAGGACTACCTGCCCTCCCGCATCGGCACCGCCAGCGGCGTCACCCTCGGCCTCACCGTCAGCATCGGCGGCCTTATCAGCCCTCTGATCGGGCGTCTGGCCGACACCACGTCGCTGCAGACGGCCCTGACACCCCTGATCGCCATGCCCGCGCTGAGCTGGCTGCTCTTCCGCGCCCTGCCCGAGCCCACCACCCCCAAGCCCCAGCCCGCCGCACGGGCACAGCAAGACGCGTAACACCCGCACGGCCCATGACCACGCACGTGCCCCACCGGACCGACGAGGACTCGCCCGATCATGGACTCTGTGGTGCACCGGGGCGAGCCGACGAATGCCCCGTGGGGATGGATAGCCCCCTAGTACTCCAGCCGGACTTTGATGTTTTGCCTGGTCAACGGCTTGGGTGTGGGGATTGTAGCGGGGTGGTGGCGGGTGTAGGGCGGGTTTGCCGGGCCCGTCCCGCGAACGAGTGCCCGCGCCGTGTGTAGTGACATCGAGTTGGACAGCGACCATGGGTGACTGATGACGTACCCGCCAACGAGTGGGAACAGGAACTGGAAGAACTCTTTCTGCAGGTCGGGCACCGCTTCTCACGTGTTGAGCCGCGACGCCGAATGCGGGACTACGTCCGTGGTCTGCTCGGCCCGGTGGGCCGCAAGAACTCCTGGCAACTGGCCGAGTTCGCCGGGCACTCCACGCCGGACGGACTGCAGCACCTCCTGGCGAAAAGCCGGTGGGAGGCCGACGAGATCCGCAATGACCTGCAAAGTTACGTTTCCGAGAACCTCGGAGCCGACGACGGTGTCCTGATCATCGACGACACCGGCTTCGTCAAGAAGGGCGTCACTTCAGCCGGCGTGCAACGGCAGTACTCCGGCACCGCCGGCCGCACCGAGAACTGCCAGATCGGGGTCTTCGCCGCCTACGCCACCGCTCTGGGCCACGCCCTCGTCGACCGCGAGCTCTACCTGCCCAAGTCCTGGACCGAGGACCTCGAGCGCTGCCGCGCTGCCAAGATCCCCAGCGAACGTGGCTTCGCGACGAAGAACGACTTGGCCCGCATCATGGTCCTGCGAGCACTCGCCTCCCCGCTGCCCGTCGCCTGGGTCACCGCGGACGCCGCCTACGGGCAGGAGTCCCGCTTCCGTCGGTTCCTGGAAGACGCCGGCCTGTCCTACGTCATGGCCGTGCCCAAGTCCCAGCAGGTCCACGGCCCCCGCATCGACCACCTCATCGGCCAGGCCCCCGACGAGGCATGGCAGCGGCTCTCCTGCGGCGACGGCGCCAAAGGGCCCCGAATCTACGACTGGGCCGCCGCCCGACTGCCGGCCGTCTGGGAATTCGACGGCGACGAGCCCACCCGCCAGCGATGGATGCTCGCCCGACGCAGCATCACCAAGCCGGACGAGCTCACCTACTTCCTGGCCTCGGCACCCCTGCAGGCAACCCTTGCCGACCTGGTGCGGACCGCCGGCTGCCGCTGGAAGATCGAGGAGTGCTTCCAAAGCGCGAAGAACGAGTGCGGCCTGGATCAGTACGAAGTCCGCCGCTACACCGGCTGGCACCGGCACATCACCCTCGCCATGCTCGCCCACGCGTTCCTGGCCGTCACCGCCGCCCACGCGAAGGAAAAGGGGGAGCCGAGCGGGACACGCCCGACCTCGTGGACCTCACACCAGCCGAGATCCGCCATCTGCTGGCAGCTGCCCACCGACATCCTGCAGCACAGGGCAACCACGCAATGAACTGGTCACGATGGCGCCGCCGACACCAGGCCAGAGCCCGCCGATGTCACTACACACGGCGCGGGCACTCGTTCGCGGGACGGGCCCGGCAAACCCGCCCCACACCCGCCACCACCCCGCTACAATCCCCACACCCAAGCCGTTGACCAGGCAAAACATCAGAGTCCGGCTGGAGTACTAGGGCCTGTCTTCAAAGGCTCTTGATGAGGCATCATATGGTGCATGGTGCGGCGACATGAGCTCTCGGACGAAGAGTGGGATGTGCTGTCGGGGCTTCTCCCGCGGACGGATACGGGGCGGCCTCGGCGGGACGACCGGGTGGTGCTGAACGGGATCGTGTGGAAGCTGCGGACCGGTTCAGCCTGGCGTGACGTGCCGGAAAGGTATGGGTCCTGGCGGACGTTGTACACGCGTTTTCGCAGGTGGGCGCTCGACGGCACGTTCACGCGAATGCTTGAGGCGGTTCAGACGCAGAAGGATGCGGCTGGGGATATCGACTGGCTGGCGTCGGTGGACTCCACGATCACCCGCGCTCATCAGCACGCGGCCGGCGCCCGTAAGAAGGGGCAGGTCCCGCAGAAACGGCACACCATCACGCCCTCGGACGATCCCGTGGCGGACTGACCACCAAGATCCACCTTGCCTGCGACGGCCGAGGCCGCCCGCTGGGCTTCGTGGTCACAGGCGGCAACATCAACGACTGCACGCAGTTCGAGCAGGTCCTCGCGCGCATCAAGGTTCGCCGCCCAGGTCCAGGTCGACCGCGAACCCGGCCAGACCATCTTCTGGGCGACAAGGGATACAGCAGCCGGAGCATACGCAACTACCTGCGAAAACACGGCATTCCCCACACCATTCCGGAGCGCTCGGACCAGCAGGCGAACCGCCGCCGTCGCGGCCGCAACGGCGGCAGGCCTCCTGGTTTCGACAAGGAACGCTACAAACAGCGCAACGTCGTTGAGCGGTGCTTCAACGCGCTAAAGCAGTACCGCGCCATCGCCACCCGCTACGACAAAACCCGCGAATCCTACGAAGCAGCCCTCACCATCGCGTCTCTCCTGATGTGGATATAACCCTTTGAAGACAGCCCTAGTCCCGTGCTTCGCAGGTCGCTGATTCGGATGATCTGGCCGCCACCCCACAACAGAGAGAGTCCGGAGGGCATTTCCTGCGGGCTCCCAGCACAGGATCAAATGGCCAGCGCCACCACCCCGACCACCGCGAACGCGACACCGGCCAACAGGACAGAGCCCATCAGCAGGATGAGTACCGCACCCAACACGAGCCATCCCGTCGTACGGCGACCAACCATGGCGGTATCGGGGTTCACGGGGTCGTACGTGATCTCGGCCCGCTCGGCACCTCCGTCCGAGCTCTTGCACTCACGCCGTACGCCGTGACTGTCGACGTACGCGTAGTAATACAGCTTGCCACCTTCGTGCCAGTGGGTCCCCTGTAGCTCTCCCTCAACGGTGATTCCCCTGGTTCGCAACGCCCAGGGCTCCCGGAACACCTGCCACCCGGCTTGCATGCCCCCCCACCCCGCCAGCGATCAGGAGGGGGGCCACCGTCCAGAGGACCACCGGGGCCACCCCGTTAAAAGCGCCCTTCACCAGCAGCAGGACGAGCACCAGCAGGTACAGGCCCCCGAGGCCCCACCAGAGCAGACGGACCCGGTTCGGTGCCACCCGCTCCAGAGGCTTCTCGGTCACCAGCTCCACCCCGTTTGGCCGCGGCTCGTCGGCGTCCCGTACGGGCAGTGCACGGCGGACGGCCTGCGCGAACTCGTGCACGGCGGTGGCACTGCGGCACCTGAGGTGGTACGCCGCGGGCTCGTCGCCCGTCAGTACGACGGTTAGCCGCCGACCCCTGGTGCCGTGAACGTCGACTCGTTCTATCGCCGTCACCGGTATCCGGCGCCGCACGCAGTCCATCTCCAGCACCACCGCCCCGTCCCGCAGCCGGGCGGAGGCACGGCGTCTGCCGTGCAGCACCAGCGAGGACATCTCTGTCGAGGTCATGCGGGCACATTAGATGGCTAGCGGGTGGCTTCGATACCGAGCAGTTCAAGGAGATGGAGCTGCACGCCCCGGGTGATCTGCACCATCGGCGGATCGGTGACGGTGCCGATGCGCAAGGTGAGTTCGCCGAGGTGGTAGAGGATCATCCGTCCGGTGGGGCGGACCCGGCGGTTGTCCGGATAGAGACCGACCATGGTTCGTTGGGGGCCGAGTGCCCGTCTGACCTGACGCTCGATCAGGCAGAACACGAGCAGGGCCAGGCAGATCACCTGGATCAGGGCTGCGACGCGGCAATTGTGCTGAACGAACACCGGGGTGACCGCGAGCGGGCCCTTGAAGTCGTGGTAGCGCCGTTCGACCGTGTCCTGGCCTGTGTAGTGGATCAGGACCTGCGTGGGACCAGCCGTGGTGCGGGGGATGCCTGCCAGCAGCGCGTACCAACCGTCGACCGCGGCCTCGGCCTTCAGCGTCTCCTGGTCGAAGTGCCAGTGCAGGCGGGGGCCGTCGGCCTCGTCCTCGGTGATGTGCCAGTGCAGGTTTGAGACCACGCGGCGCCTGGCGGCGATCACACCGACCCGGGCAGCGATCTTCTCGCGGTTCTTGTAGTGCCGCCCGCCCGCCGAAGCAACGAGCTTGTCCAGCTCCGCGCTCGCCTTGGCCAGCCGGTTGGCCCGGGCCGGGCGCACTCACCACCGCCGCGCCGCACTCACCACGAGAACTCACCACGGCAGGTCAGAGGCCTGTGGCGTTCCACTTCGCCGAGCCCGGGCAGGGCTGCGCGTGTGCCCAGCCAGCCACTGCACCCGCGTGTCGCCGCACAGGCACCCGGCAGAGGGGACAAAGTGACAGTGGTTACGCGCTCAGCTTTCGCCGGCCAGCAGGCGAGCGCCGACCCACTGCGGCTTCCGGGAGCCACCCCCCACCCTCGCTCCCGGAAGCCACAGCATCCACCGCTGTCCTCCATCTCGCCTGGCGGCTGGAGAGCGACAGCAAGAGGCTTTGGCTTCCGGGCCCACGGGCCGCACCGCCTACGCAACCCGGAAGCCAAAGCACCGCACCACGACGCCACGAGCAACTGAACGCCCACCCGCACCCACTGGTGAAAGACGCCTGGGACCGTTGCAGGTCAGCCGCCGGGCCGGTCAGTCGGAGTTGACGACCTGGACCTCACGGACGTCCGCGGTGAATTCCATCTGCCGACTCTCGGTGAACGTCCCGCCGTCGTTAAAGCGCGGGGGCCGTCCACGCCACCGTCCAGGCCGCGGTCGCGGCGCCCCGATACCGGCCACCCGCCTGCTCGGCTGAGGGCCGCTCGTACAGGTGCCCGCAGTCCGGCGAGACCGCCTTTCCCCGCGACTTCGTGTACGGGGTGCCCGGGCCCCGGCAGGTGACCGTGGTGCCGTCGCCCATCGCCCACCCCACCGACGTCACCTTCGCCGTGGCGGTCCTTCGGACCCGCCAGACGCATCGAGGCCGCCGCCCGCCGCGCCACGACCTCCGGGTCAATGGTCGGAGCGGCCGGTCCGTCCTTACCGGTGGGGGTGAACAAACACGACGCCGCCCTGCCCGCTGTCGCACTGGACCTTGTAGACCGCACCGTCGTCCGGGTTGTGGCCCCTCCACGCCAGATGCCCCGGGGGCAGGGGCGGCGTCACCAGGTCGTAGAACTTATCCGTCGGGCCGCTACTCTCGCCACCGGCACCGGAACACCGGTACAGCCGTTGGCGCTGAGAACGATCATGATCCGGTCGGTACAAGTGCTCTAGTTAGGCGGCAGGTCCGGTCAAGCCAGACCTTGCCCCAGACACGTTGATGGTGGGCTCTTCGTCTGGTGTCTTGGCGAGCGGCACGCCACGGAGACAGAGAAGCACCAGTGCAGCGCATCCGCAGACGAGTGCGATGTCTGCGACGTTACCCACGAAAGCGCCGTAGTCGATGAAGTCCACGACATGTCCGCGGGCGAACGCAGGCTGGCGAAAGAGCCTGTCACCCAGGTGGGAGACCGCGCCGCCAAGCAGCGCGCCCAGCGCGAGGGCCCATCCGCGAGAGGCTAGTCGGCGTGCGGCGTAGAGGACGCCGCCCACTGCGCCCGCCGCCGCCAGGGCGAACAGCCATGTGGCGCCGGAGCCGATGGAGAACGCGGCGCCGGCGTTGTACAGCAGCCGGAAGCGGACAAGGCTTGGGACCACGGTCATGCTCTCGCCGGCGGAGAGCGCGGAGACCGCCCAGAACTTGGTGAGTTGATCGACAAGTAGGACTGCCGCCGCGAGCGTGAGCATCACGCTGTACAACCGGCCCGAATCCCGGCTCAAGCGCATCATTCACTGTCTCCGTCTCGTTTGGTCGTCACCCGCGTTTTCAGTGGTCACCCGTCCAGCTCACCGGCCTGCAGGGAACGAGCCGTTGCGACGATCCGTCCCAGGGCTGCGGCGTGGCACCGGAACTCCTGTCGGCCCTCAGGTGTGAGCCGTATCAGGGTGCGGCGTCCGCCTACGTGCTTGTCCTTGCGGACCTCGACGTAGCCCTTGGCCGCAAGCGAGGAAAGCTGTTTGGAGAGCGCGGAGTCGCTGGTGGGGATCGCGTCTCGCAGGAACCCGAACTCCGTCCAGCTCGTCGGCGCCAGCAGCGCGACGATCGTAAGCCGCGCGGGAACATGCAGGAACTCGTTGAAGCCATCGTCCATCAGCGACTCTCGCTCTCGTCACGTCCACGCTGCTGACGTGCCACGACCGTGGCCCCCCACTTATGCGCGATCAGTACGCCCGCCCCGCACACTGCGGCGGCCGCCACCACGTGCGGGACCGGTACGCCGACGGCACCTGCTACGTCCGAAAACAACCGGAACAATCCCACGAGTCCCAGCCCGGCTGCTACTCCGTAGAGCGCGCCCCTATGGGTGAGGGGCATGCGGACGGGCGCCTTGCGCAGGTAGGCCGCGATCGTGCCCGCTGCCAGCAACAGCGATGGGAAAAGCACCGCCCCGCCCCAGGGATTCGGCAGGTCGTAGGAGGCGAACGCCGCGAGCACGAGTAGCGCCCCGGCAAGAAGGTAGGGCCAGGACAGTCCGTAGCGCACGTGCTCGGCGTGGGCCTGCTCGCGTCGGCGCCGAACGTCGTCCAGTGCGTCCTGCGCATCGTGAAATGTCATGTGGCTTCCCGCCCTCGCCCGACTCACGTACTTTCCTCACAGGAAAGTACCAGGCGTTTCCCTGCGAGGAAAGCAAGGGTCGGGGGCACGAAGAAGGCGACCTCTTCAGCCCGCGTCGGCACGGAGGTAGCGGGTCAGGATCAGCCGCAGAGTGGGGAGTTGCTCAGCGGGACGGAAGGCGGGGTCGGTGGCGGTGCCGGTATACAGCGATGCGATCAGAGTCGTGATCCACGAAGCCGTGGTGTCGGGATCCAGTTCAGAGCGAGCCCTACATAGGACACGGTCCAACGCGCGGTTCTCGTTCTCTCGGCGGGCTTTGCGCTGGGCTGGAGGCACACTCGGCCAGCCCGTGTTCTACCCGCTTGACGCCTGATCGCCTGGCCTCAGGTCGTGGAACCGAGGTTCTCTCGCGCCCATTCCTCCACCGTGGTTCCGGGACGCCCTAGAACCGTGCGTACGTCGTCGCGGACAACGGCTTGGAATCCCATGTTGCCGAGCACGGTCTGACGCATCGTCGCGACGGCGCTCTCCATGTATAGGCGATCGGCGGCTGAGGGGATCGAGTTCACGTAGGCCGCCAAGTCGTCAGGGCCCGACACAGTGCACGTGATCTCGGTTCCCACCACCTTGCTGAGGATCTCGGCGACCTGCGGGCCTGTGACTACTTGTGTGCTCAGCCAGTAGTTCTCGCCACCGTGTGCGTCCGGTCCTTCACGTAGCACCGCAGCGGCGACCGCGGCAATGTCAGCGGCGCACACCCACCCGATCGCTGCCTCCTGCCAGGAAACATTGAACGAGCCCGTCTCGGCGACCGTGGCCAGCACCGTGTCGGTGATGACGTTGGGGTGCAGGTGCGTCCACGCGATGCCGCTGGCCTGGATGTAGGTCTCGATGAGTTCGTGCCAGCTGTAGTGCGGAATCCTGTCACAGCCCGAGCCGAACACTCCGAGGTGGACGATGTGCTCCACCCCCGCCTGTGCGGCGGCGTCGACGAGCATCTTGCTCTGGTAGAGCATGTCCGCGGTGTAGCCGGTCAGGAGGAAGACCCGGTCGACCCCTTCCAGCGCTTCGGCGAAGTGCTCGGGCTGGCTCAGGTCCAGCACGACGGCTTCGCGCCCCTGGTCGCGCCACTGGTCGGCAACGTCGGTGCGCCTTGTCGCGAGGCGGATCTCAAGGTCCTCGTGATTCTTGTCCAGTTCCTTGACCAGCTGCGATCCGACTTTTCCGGACGCGCCGATGATGAGGGCTGTAGCCACGGTGGATACCTTTCTGTTCTGCGAACCCGAGCACATCCGCCGACCCGCTGGTGCGACGGAGCAGGTTCAGGTCGCGGTTGTGTTCTTGGTCAGCGCGTCCATGAGGAGCTCGACGAGCCGGTGGGCCCGTTCCTTGGTGCTGTGCTGCGCCGAAGAGGCGACACTGCCCACCAGGAGCAGGGCATCGCCCGGGGTGATGTCGGCGCGCAGGGTGCCGTCCCGGGCACCAGCGTCGAGCAGGGTGGTGACGGCACCGTTCAGGAGTGTGTGGGTATGGGCGTAGGGGTCGACGTCGGGAGCGAGGGCAGCGTTGAGGGCAGCGCACATGTTGCTGTTGGCCATCGCGTGATCCAAGAAGTGCTCCAGCCATGCCCGGGTGGCCTCGGCGGCTGTGCACCGGGCTGCGAGGTCGGTCGCTTTCTCGCACACGCGGGCGATCTGCTGGCTGTGGGCGGCGACGAGGAGGGCCTCTCGGGTCGGGAAGTGCCGGTAGAGCGTGCCGACCCCGACGCCCGCCTGCTTGGCGATGGCGGCCGGCGTGGCCTGCGGTCCCTGCTCGGCGAAGGCGCGCGCGGCGATCTCCAGCAGGCGGTCGCGGTTCTGCAGCGCGTCGCTCCTGGTCCTGCGGGGAGCGGTGGACATGCGGATTCCTCCTTCGATCACCCAACCCACGTTCCGGAATGTGTTCCGTTTAAAACGGTAAGCGGAACGCGTTCCGTTAAAACTGTACCCCGCCCTCGGAGAGCGCTATGCCGGGGCTCACCGCCCTGCGCGGCTTCGGCGAGCGCTCCTATCGGCCTGAGGCGACCATGAATCCATGGTCGCCTCAGCACCTTCGGAACGGTCCAGGCGGGATCGGGTAACGCCATGACCGCCCGCAGCAGTGTCGTGCGGCTCACACGTATGTGCAGAGCAGCAGCAAGACGGCTTTCGGCCCGACCCGCGAGAGCGACGGCGACAGCCTACGGAAACCGCCGAGCGGGAGGCGTGCGGCGACTGTAGCGAGCAGTCAGGCCCTCGACTTGCTCGACGAACGTCCGCCGCCAGCAACGAGCGTTCTCTCAGCCGGCCCGCCGTGGGGTCAGTCCTCTCCGAGACGTTTCGCCTGCCGGTCCGCCGCACCGAGGACACTGTCGAGCAGGCCCGGGAAGAGGGCGTCCAGGTCCTCTGTCCGCAGGCCGCTCAGCTTGGCGGTGCCACGGTAGGTCTGCCGGATCACACCGCTTTCGCGCAGCACCCGGAAGTGATGCGTGCTGGTGGACTTGGTGACCGGAAGCTCGAAACGGGAGCAGGCCAGTTCGTCTGCGGCGCCTGCCAGTTGGCGCACGATCCGCAGTCGCATCGGGTCGGAGAGCGCATGGAGCACGCCCTCCAGGCGGATCTCGTCCCGCGAGGGGTGGGCGAGCGCACGGGCGGCATTCGACGTCACTGTGGCTCCACTTCGTCCGGGCTGTCCATTGTACGAGATCTGTCGTAGTTTTACCGGCGGGTGGCGACCACCAGACGGGCGCGGGGACTGCCGTCCGGCCCTCGGCCGAGGGCCGTGAGCGGAATCAGCCGCACGGAGAATCCGGTGCGGCCGAGATCCTCCACCACATCCGGAAGCCGGAACGTCCGGTAGTACATGACGAACGGCGGACGCCACAGCGCGTTGCGCACGCGCATGGCCGCGTCGAAGCCGAGCAGCGACCAGTAGGCACGCGAACCCACCGGGGGCGGCGCACCGACCGGGAAGACGAACCGGCCACCCGGTCGCAGCGAGGCGTACACCTGCCTGAACAGTTCGGGGCGCTCCCTCGGCAGGAAGTGGCCGAACGCCCCGAGGCTGAGAGCGACATCGAAGACCGGCGCGAAGGGCAGAGCCAGCGCATCGGCACGTACCCAGTCCACCACCGGACCGCCGTCGGGCCCTGTCCGTGCAGCCCTTGTCTGTGCAGCCCGTGCTGCTTGCGCCGCCTGCGCCACGGCGAGCATTCCGGCGCTGAAGTCGACTCCGGTGACCCGCTCACGGCACAGCCCGCTCAGTACGCCGACACCCGCTCCGGTGCCGCAGCAGACGTCGAGCCCTCTGTCGAAGGGCCCGAGGGGGCGCACCGCCCGGGTGACGGCGTCGAGCACCCGGTCCGGGGTCCGGTAGGGCGTCCGGTCGAACTTGGGGGCGAGCAGGTCGTATCCGCGCATCGTCGACGAAAGCGCCTGAACGGCCAGTTCGCGGAGGGTCGGGCCCTGTGGAGTGAACATCGCGGATCAGCGTACCGAGAAAGGCCCGGGCCCCCCGACCCGGGCACACCTCGTGTCAGACAGCCCGCTGGTACTGCTCGGGCGTCGGAACATCGCCGCCGAGCGCGCGCGAGGCGTTGCGGGCGAAGTAGGGGTCGCGCAGCAGTTCCCGTCCGAGCAGAACGGCGTCCGCGCGCTCCTCCGAGAGGATCTTCTCGGCTTGTACTGGGTCGGTGATCAGGCCGACGGCGGCCACCGGAAGGCCGGCCTCGGTGCGGACCCGCTCGGCGAACGGCACCTGGTAGCCCGGCCCCACGGGGATCTGCGCCCGCGGCGCGAGCCCGCCTGTGGAGACGTCCAGCAGGTCGACGCCGTGCGCCCGCAGTTCGCGTGCGAAGCGGACGGTGTCGTCCGCCGTCCAGCCCTCCCGCTCGTCGTCCGCGTTCTCGGTCAGCCAGTCGGTGGCGGAGATGCGGAAGAACACCGGGAGTTCTTCGGGCCACACGGCCCGGACCGCGTCCACGACCTCCAGGGCGAAGCGGATGCGGTTCTCGAAGGAACCGCCGTAGGCGTCGGTCCGGTGGTTGCTGTGCGGGGAGAGGAACTCACCGATCAGATATCCGTGTGCGCCATGGACCTCGGCGACGCGGAAGCCGGCCGCGAGCGCCCGGCGGGCGGCATCCGCGAACTGGGCCACGACCTGCTGGATGCCCTCGGTGGTCAGCTCGGCGGGAACCGGGTGGCCCTCGTCGTACGCGACCGGGCTCGGGGCGACCGGCTGCCAGCCCGCGCCGTCCGGGGTGCCGGCCTCGACCGGACCGCCGCCGCGCCAGGGGCGGTCCGTCGATGCCTTGCGGCCGGCATGAGCGAGCTGGATGCCGGGAACGGTCCCGTGCCGCGTGAGGAAGTCGGTGATGCGGCGCAGGGCGTCCGCCTGGCGGTCGTTCCAGATGCCGAGGTCGGCGGGGCTGATCCGGCCCTCCGGGCTGACGGCCGTGGCCTCCACCAGGATCAGGCCCGTGCCGCCCGCCGCACGTGCGGCGTAGTGGGCGAAGTGCCAGTCGTTCGCCGCGCCCGTGTCCGGCCCGGTCGTCTCCGCGCTGTACTGGCACATCGGGGCCATCCAGATGCGGTTGGGAATGGACAGCGACCGCAGGACGTAGGGCTCGAAGAGTGCGCTCACGGGAGACTCCGCTTCCTCTGGATGCGACGATGCGACGGGCAGGACAGGCGGGCGGACATGCCGAGCACGCCTTGTACGAGATTCACCGTACTACGAGATTCACCGTACTACGGGAATCGTCGAATTACGAAGCCTCTCGTACGACCGACTCGGGTCCTCCCTGTCACTTCCGCGGCCGCAGCCGCCGCCTGAGCCTGATGTCGGTGTCGGCCGCGTACGTCTGGCTCCAGCTGCGTCCGCCGCCCGACGTCCATGTCACCTGGACGTTCGCCCCGTCCACCCTGACGCCCTCCACCGTCATGGCCCGGTCGCCGTCGCGTACGTCGCCCCGGAGCAGTTCGCCGGCCTTGACGGTGACCGGATCCGACAGACGCGCGTTCTCCACCTCCTCGGCCGCCCCGACGAGCGCCGCGGCCAGTTCCCTGGCCGCGGCCGGGGAGCAGGACCAGGAGGCGCCGTCCGACGGGCCCGCGATCAGGATCCCGACCCTGGGGTTGCCCTCGGCCGGGCCGGGGGTCACCTCCAGCGCCGCACCGCGTCCCTCGGTGTCCTCGATCTCGATGCTCATGCCTGTCGCCTCCTCGTCCCGCTCCGGTCAGCTCAGCCGGAGACTCTCCGGCGGGCCCAGATAGCTGGGCTTGAGGCCGCCGGTGTCCACCACCAGGTTCTGCAGCACCACCGTCGGGTCGACCATCCAGAATTTCAGCACATGTACGCCGGCCCGGCCGATGTGGTGTGCGGTGCTGGTGCGGTTGACGTTGTCCGAGGTGTTACGGGCCCACTGCGGGTTCATGGTGCCGTCGTCGGCGCCGGTGACCGCGGTGACGTTGACGGACTGCGGGGCGTCGTCGTCGAAGGAGACGGCGTACGTGAGCCCGTCGGCCGCCCGTGCGTTGTTCCGGGGCGAGAGATACGCCCAGACGGTGACCGGCCCGGTGGTGAACAGACTGACCCGGTATTCCAGCCTCGGCCCCTTCCCGCCCGGCGTCCGGCGTGCGGCCGTGACCGGGAAGGGCTCCATGCCCGAACCGGTGCGGCCGATGCCGGGGATGCGCTGCCAGGAGATGCCGTCGCGGCCCAGCGCCCGGTGGAAGTGGTCCGCCTCGATGGAGACGTAACCGTTCGCCTCGACGAAACCGGCGAGCTGTGCGCGCTGCGCCCGGGGGCGGTCGATCAGGGCCTGGACGACCACCTCGCTGCCACCGGGGCCGGAAACGGTGACCGGAACCCGGGTGACGCCCTCGGGTGCCCGTGACCAGTCGACCCTGAAGGTGACGCGGGTCTGGGCGTCCACCCGCCCCCGCGTCCGGTCGGCGACCAGCCAGGGCGCCCCCGTGCGGATGCGGTAGTCGAAGGGTTCGGAGCCGCGGTTGAACACCTCGACGTACTGCGCCGGCTGGCTCTGGTACGGGCTGAAGACCGGCAGCACGGGCTCGGCGCCGTCCTGCCCCGCGGCCGGCCACCATGCTGCCGAGCCGTCGATGGCCACCCCCATGTCGGCAGCGCGCGGGAGTTCGATGCGGCGCACGGCGGGGAAGATCTCATCGGCGATCGCCACGTTGTCGAGCTCGGGCTGCTGCCAGGGAGCGTTGGGGCCGTAGCGGTCCACATCGCCGTAACCGATGTGCGGCTGGGTCTGGAAGCCCTCCCACTTCCCGTCGGCCACCTCGGTGTTGAAGCGGCGCGCCAGCGCGAAGTCGTCGGCGAGCCTGGCCTCGGCGGTGGCCGCGAGCTGGTTGGTGAGGGCCCGGCCCTGGGGCGCGTAGTGGAGGTTGGTGAACTCGGCTTCCCGCAGGGCGTACAGGTTGGCGGTCGCCCTGACCTCGTAGCCGACCAACTGGTACCAGGCGTCCTGGGCCGAGGCGGGGAGCTTGCGCCCGATGCGTGCCGCCGCGGTGTCCAGACGCTGCCAGTCCTCCGTGACCCGCTCCAGCTCGCGGTAGTCGGTCAGGCTGAAGGGGGTGGCCCGGTCGTCGTAGACGATGGCGGACGAGTCCTTCGCCGGGTCCTTGGCGGGGTCGAGGGTGATCCTCCGGTTGAGCAGTTCGGGCTTGCGGCGGGACTGCAGCTGGGCGTAGGTCCGCAGGACGGCGGCCACGTCCTCCGCCTGCTTCTCGCCGAAGTTCTGCCGGGCGTACTGCTCTTCCCACTCCGGGATCCGGTCCAGGGTCCAGCGGTCGGGGTTCCAGGCGTACTCCAGGAGGAACTGGGTGGGCAGTTCGTTGCCCTTGAGGTCTCCAACGTTGGTGATCCAGAGGCCGTGGTTGCCGTAGGCCGCGCTCTGGTGGAGCTGGTCCCACATGTTGGGGAGCGAGGCGGTGTCGACCCACTTGTAGTTGCGTCCCACCCCGACGTAGTCGAAGTGGTAGTAGAGGCCGTAGCCACCGCTGCGGTCGTCGTTCTTCAGGTCGGGCAGCTTGCGGATGTTGGCCCAGTTGTCGTCGGTGAGGACGACGGTGACGTCGTCGGGGACCCGCAGCCCGCGGTCCCAGTAGCGCTGGACCTCCTTGTAGAGCGTCCACACCTGCGGAACGTCCGAATCGGAGCCGAGTTCCTCGGCGAGGATCCGGCGCTGGGTGGCGATGATCTCCGTCATCAGTTCGATGCCGTCGCCGTCGGGCAGGCTGACGTCGCCGTTGCCCCGCATCCCGAGGGTGACCACGCCCTCGAAGTCCTCGTCCGCCATGCGGCGGATGCCCTGCCTCCAGTAGGCCTTGATGGCCTCCGCGTTGCGGCGGAAGGACCATTCGCCGGTGCCGCCGAAGGGGTCGTGGCCGGGCTTGGTGATGTTTCCGGCACTGTCGCGCACCGCGGCGACGGCGTGCCGGTTCCATTCCTCGATGCCCCGCATCATGGGGGCCTCGTGCGAGGTGCCCATGACGACGCCGTACGCCTTCGCTGTGGCGTGGTTCTGCGGGTCGTCCTCGGCGAAGGCACGGCCCCAGACTGCGGGCCACAGGTAGTTGGCCTTGAGCCGCAGCATCACTTCGAAGATCTTGGCGTAGAAGTCGGCGTTGAATCCACCCTCGAAGCCGGGCGCCTTGCCGGGGCCGAAAAAGGCAGGAGCCCAGGTCCCCAGCGCCGGGTTCTCGTCGTTGATGAAGAATCCGCGGTACTTCACTGCGGGGGTGCCCTGGCTGTGCAGACCGGGCAGGGCGTACAGCGCGTCACGGTGTACGGGCGTGACGTCGTCCCACCAGTACCAGGGCGAGACGCCGATGCCCCGGGAGACGTCGTACGCGCCGAAGATCGTGCCGCGCTGGTCGCTGCCCGCGATCACGAAGGCCCGGTCCACGCCCGGCAGCGGCTTTTCCACCACGGCCTGCAGGCTGGTCTCCCACTTTCCCGCGAGGGAGGAGACCTTGAGCTTGCGCGCGGCGACGAGGCCGTCGATCAGCGGGCTGCGGCCCAGGGTTCCCACGAGTACGATCTCGCGGCTGCCCTTGGGGACGGTGTCGTGCGCGAGCACGGGGAGGACCCCCGTGACGCGCTCGATGTCCGCCCGGAGGTCACCGGCCACCCGCACGACGCCCGCGTGGTCGCTGTCGCTGACCACGATCGGGGCCGCCCTGCCGGCCCTCACCAGCGGGAAGGCGCCGGAGCGCGGGGTGAAGGAGATGTAGGCACCGGGGTCCGTGGGCCGGAGGGTGGCGGGGCCGCCGGACATCGGTGTCGTCGCCGCGGCCTCGCCCGTGATCCCCATAAGGGACCCGAGCGGTGTGGCCGCGAGCGCCGTCAGGCCCAGGCCGGCCCCCAGGATCGATCGGCGACTGCTGTGGTGCGGGATGTGCTGGTCCATACTGCTCTCCCAGTTTTGTTCACACTCTTGACAAATTGAACGGGTGTGGTTCCTCGACGTGTGTTCGGGTGGAGGGGTGAAACCGTCAGTCGATGGCGCCGGACGCCGCGGCGGGCTGGGCAGCGGTGGCTGTCACCGCTTCGCCGTCACCGTCGGAAGCGGGTGACAGGGCTGCCACGATCGCGTCGGCGGTGTCGTCGGGCTCCGGGCTGATCAGACCGACGGCGACGTACACCACCAGCGAGGTGACCAGCGGGGTGACGATCACCAGGGTCTGGTCCGTGCTCTCGAGCACGAACTTCACGAGGACGTAGCCCAGGAGCCCCAACGCCCAGGAGGACAGGGCCGCGCGGGGCCCGAACCGGCGGAAGGCCGGCAGCAGCCCCAGCAGCATCGGGATGGAGATGGGTCCCATCACGGCCGCGACGAGTCCGACGATGATGCCCAGCACACCACCGAAGTGGTCCGCCTCGATGGCGACGATCATGCTGATGGTGATGAACACGACGGTGCACACCCGGGCGACGAGGAGTCCGGTCGCCGGGGACAGGTCCCTGGCACGGCGGACCACCGCGGGGATGATGTCGCGGGTGACGACCGCGGAGACCGCGTTGGCGTCCGACGAGGCCATCGCCATCGTGTGGGAGAACATTCCCGCCAGGGTCAGACCGACGAGCCCGGCGGGAAGGTACGACTCCGCCATCAGCGCGTAGACCTTCTCCGGGTCGGCGATGCCTGGCAGGAGTACGGCCGCGGCGACGGGCGGGAACAGCAGCACCGCCGGCCACACCACGTACAGGAGCGCCGAGAGCCCTGCGGAACGGCGTGCGGCCTTCGGGGAGTCCGTGGCCATGTACCGCTGGGCCAGGTTCCACATCCCGCCGTTGTACTCGAAGAGCTTCACGACGACGTAGGCGCCGAGGAAGGTCGCCGTGTACGGGCCGACGAGCGGCTGCCCGTGCCCGTCCGGCAGCCTGTTCCAGATGGTTCCGAGGCCCCCCACGCCGTCACCCAGCCGGTCCAGCACGACCCAGAGCATGGCGAGCGCGGCAGCCCCCTGGATGATGAACTGCCCGAAGTCGGTGAGCGCGTCGGCCCACAGTCCGCCCACGGTGCAGTAGAGGAGGGTGACGATGCCGGTGATCAGGATGCCCACCGTCATCGACATGCCGGTGAACACGTTGAGCAGTACCGCCACTGACGCCCACTTGGCGGCCACGTCGAACACCTTGAGCAGGGCGCCGCTCCACGCGAGCGCCTGCTGTGTGGGCACGTTGTACCGCTTGGCCAGGTACTCCAGCGGCGAGGCGACCGCGTAACGCTGCCTCAGCCGCTGCCAGCGCGGTGCGAACAGCCAGGCGCCCACGGCTGTTCCCAGCGCGAGCGGCAGGAAGGCCCACACGTAGACGGTGATGCCGTAGCTGTACGCGATGGCGGCGTAGGCGACGAACACGGCCGCGCTGTACCCGGACATGTGATGGGAGATACCGGAGAGCCACCAGGGCATCCGGCCGCCCCCGGTGAAGTAGTCACTCACGTTGCCTACGCGGCGGTGCGACCACAGGCCTATGAGCAGCATCACCAGGAAATAGCCGCCCAGGGCGGCCCAGTCGAGCGGGGCCATGAAAACTCCTTGATCTGCATCGGATCGCACCGCGGCCGGCCAGGAGCCGACGGCCGCGGCGGATCACCAACGGGGCGTCTTCTTCTCGTAGTACGGGTCGATCCGCTGCATGTAGCCGGTGTCGTCCCGGTTGCGCAGTCCGCACGCGATGTACTGCTCGTGCAGACGGGCAAGCGCGTCACGGTCGAGTTCGATGCCGAGTCCCGGCCCCCGGGGGACCTTCACGGCGCCGTCGGCGAAGGCCAGCGCGCCGGGGACCACGACCTCCTCGGTCTTCCACGGCCAGTGGGTGTCACAGGCGTAGGTGAGGTTCGGTGTCGCGGCCGCCAGATGGGTCATCGCCGCCAGGCTGATTCCGAGATGCGAGTTGGAGTGCATCGACAGACCCAGGCCGAAGGTGTCGCAGATCCCGGACAGCAGGCGGGAACGGTTGAGACCGCCCCAGTAGTGGTGGTCGGAGAGCACCACCTGGACGGATCCCTGCTCGACGGCGGGCGCAAGGTGCTCGAAGGCGACGACGCACATGTTGGTGGCGAGGGGGATCGATGTCTCCCGAGCCACCCGCGCCATACCGTCGAGATCGGGTGTCGGATCCTCCAGGTACTCCAGGACACCCTCGAGGCGGCGCGCCACCTCGATCGAAGTGGCCACGCTCCAGGCCGCGTTGGGGTCGAGCCGCAGCGGCAGCGCGGGAAATGCCTCGCGCAGGGCCAGGATCGCCTGGACCTCCTCCTCGGGCGGGCGCACCCCGCCCTTCAGCTTGACCGCCGAGAATCCGTACTCGGTGATCATGCGTCGGGCCTGGGAGACGATCGCGTCCGGGTCCAGTGCCTCGCCCCAGCTGTCCGGCTCGGCCCCCGGGTGCGCGGCCCACTTGTAGAAGAGGTAGGCGCTGAACGGGACGGAGTCCCGTACCGCACCGCCGAGAAGGTCACTCACCGGGCGGCCTGCCGCCTTGCCCTGGATGTCCAGGCAGGCCACCTCGAACGGGGAGAACACCCGGTCCACGGCGCTGCTCGTGGTGATCATTCCGGTGAGTCCGGATCCCCCGGTTCCGCTGTCGCCGGCCAGCACGTCGGCCACCCTGCGGTGCATGGCACCGAGCGCGTACACGTCCATGCCGGTGACGGCCTCCGCGGCTGCCCGCAGCCGGTGCAGATGCCCCTCGTCCGCGTAGGTCTCGCCGAGACCGACCAGGCCGTCGGCCGTGTCGACCTCGACGACCGCACGCAGCGCGAAGGGTTCGTGCACACCGACCGCGTTCAGCAGAGCCGGGTCCCGGAAGGCAACAGGGGTGATTCTCACTCCGGTGATCCGGAGGTCTTCCGTCATTCCGTAGCCTCTTCCGTACCTATGAGCATGTGTGCGTTCCGTGCCGCCCGGCGGCGAGCGTCAGGGTCTGACGCAGCGTGCCGAAGGCGGGCTCGGCAGTGCTGTTCTCGTCGAGGACGTTCGCCGCCCCCTCGCCCGGGAACGTGGGAGGAACCCAGGAGTACGTGTCGCTGAAGCCCCACATGGTGAAGGCGCTGCAGCGCGGGGGGAGCAGGCAGCCGCGCAGCAGGACGGCGTGGCCCTCGGCCTGCGCCTCGCGCTTCGTGCTGTCGGCGGGCGGCGGCGTCCGTACGTCGGCCTCGGTCATCGCGGTCTCGGGGCCGAGTCGGTCGAAGCGCAGCATGTTCTCGGCGCTGTCAGGGGCACGGTAGCGGCGGCGCCGACGGCCGCCGAGCGGTTTGCCTTGGACATGACAGATGCCTTTCCGTAGTGGCGCCCCGTCCGGAACCCTCGACTCGGGCCGAGGGCTCCGGGTCGGCCTTCGAAAGTTTCGACATCACCTCCGCCCGCCCCCGGGCGTGCGGAGCGGGCGGGCAGGGAACCGCTGCCCCTGCCTGTCGGTTCCCCGGGACAACCGGCCTGTCAGTTCTCCGGGACAACCGGCTCGTGCGACGTGGTGCAGACGAGCCGGCGACGGTGATCGACGGTGCGTTCGGGCCCGGTGAGGCGCAGCCGTACCGTGTGCCGGACGTCGGCTTGGTCGCTGGATGCGGCGAAGCGCAGCTCGATGTCGCCGGGCTCGACTATGCGGCGCCCGCCCGTCCCGGTGAAGGACACCAGGTCCGCGTGGAAGCGGAAGCGGACCCGCCGGGTCTCCCCCGCGGCGAGCGGCACGCGGGCATAGCCGATCAGCCGCGACTCGGGACGGGTGGTCTGGGCGACCGGGTCGTGGACGTAGAGCTGGACGACTTCGGCGCCGTCGCGTTCGCCGCTGTTGCGGACGGTGAGCTCGAGGTCGACGGCGCCGTCGGTGGGCAGCTCGGCCGGGACAGGAGCGCCGGCCTCCCAGTCGAAGGAGGTGTACGAGAGTCCGTGGCCGAACGGGTGGAGCGGGGTCGGGTCCAGGTTGCTGACCCCGTTGACCCGGCCGAGCGGCGGCTGCAGGTAGGTCCACGGCTGGCCGCCGGGACCGTTGGGGACACCGATGGGCAGCCGTCCGGAGGGGTTGACCCGCCCCGAAAGCACGCCCGCCAGTGCCGGTCCGCCCTCCTCGCCCGGGAAGAAGGCCTGCACACACCCGGCCAGCCGGTCAGCCCGGCCGCCGAGCGCGTACGCGCGGCCCGTCAGCAGCACGAGGACCACCGGGGTTCCCGTGTCCAGCAGCGCGTCAAGCAGCTCGGCCTGGATACCCGGCAGGGACAGGTCGGCCGCGTCGCAGCCCTCGCCCGAGGTGCCGCGGCCGAACAGGCCGGCCCGGTCGCCGAGCACCGCCACGCAGACATCGGCGCCACCGGCCAGTTCGACGGCCTGCGCGATTCCGGAGGCGTCCGCCCCGTCGACGTCGCAGCCTTCCGCGAAGTCGATCCCCGCACCCGGGAATTCCTCGCGCAAGGACTCGAGCACGGTCGGAACGGCGATACCCATCGGCATCTCGGGATGCAGCACGCCCACATGGCTGGGGAAGGAGTAGCAGCCGAGCATGGCCAGCGGGTCGTCGGCGCGCGGCCCCACGACCGCGATCCGACCGGTGCCGCCGAGCGGCAGCACATCGCCGGGGTTGGCGAGCAGCACACAGGACCGCTCGGCCAGGAGCCTGGCCAGGGCCCGGTTCCGCGGCGGGTCGAGGTCCACGGTGCCGCGTGCCCGGTCCGGGTCCACCCCGTCGAGCGCGGCGGGCAGGACCGGCCGTTTCGGGTCGAGCAGCCCGAGCTCGCACTTCTGCAGAAGGACGCGGCGAAGGGCCCGGTCCACCAGTTCCTCGGCCACCACTCCCTCACGCACGGCGGCGATGAGCTCGTCACCGTAACTGCGTACGGTGGGCAGTTCCACATCGACGCCCGCGGTGAGCGCGAGCCGGGCGGCATCGGCGCGACCGGCGGCCACCTTGTGCAGGGTCTCCAGGAACCCGATGCCGAAGTAGTCGGCGACGACGGTCCCGCCGAACCCCCAGGTGTCCCTGAGCAGCTCGGTGAGCAGGGCCGGGTCGGCGGCGGCGGGCACCCCGTCGATCTCGGCGTACGAGTGCATGACCGAGCGGGCACCGCCCTCGCGGAGCGCCATCTCGAAGGGTGGAAGGATCACATCCGCCATCTCCCTGGCGCCCGCGCGGACCGGCGCGAGGTTCCGCGCCCCGGCGGACGCCGAGTAGCCCGCGAAGTGCTTCAGCGTGGCGACGATCCCGGCGGACTCGAGGCCCCGGACGTAGGCCGTACCGATCGTCGCGACCAGGTACGGGTCCTCGCCGATGGTCTCCTCCACGCGGCCCCAGCGAAGGTCCCGCACGACGTCCAGGACGGGGGCGAGCCCCTGGTGGACACCGACCGACCGCATGTCGGCGCCGATCTGGCGGGCCATCTCCTCGACGAGCTCGGGGTCCCAGGCCGCGCCCCAGGCCAGCGGCACGGGATAGGCGGTGGCGCCCCATGCGGTGAAGCCGGCGAGGCACTCCTCGTGGGCCAGCGCCGGGATGCCGAATCTGCCGGCCTCGGTGATCCGGGCCTGTGCCCGGGCCAGTGCGACGGCGCCGACACCCGGGTCCACCGGGGCGGTGCCGAACGGCCGGGTGAGCTGGCCGAGTCCGCGGGTGGTGAGCTCCTCGAAGTCGACCGGGTCGACCATGTCGTTCTGGTGCGGTGCGACCCCGTCGCCCTCGGCGTCGGCGCCCACCCAGATTCCGTAGAGCTGTGCGGCCTTCTCCTCGAGGGTCATCCGGGTGATGAGGTCGGCCACCCGCACCTCTGGGGTGAGCGAGGGGTCGCGCCAGGGGCCGTCGGCCTCGGGTACCGGGTCGGCTGTCCGGACTTGGGGGTGGGGGTGGATTGCCATGGCGGCAGGGGTTCCTCTCAAGAGTGCGGTGGTGCGGGGCGGCAGAGGTGTCGCTACTTGCCGCCCACCCCCATCAGTCCGTTGACCAGCGCACGCCGGGCCACGAGGTACACGGCGAAGATGGGCACGACGGAGAGCACGATCGCTGCCAGCACGGCCGGGATGTTCACGCCGAACTGGGTCATGAAGTTGAACAGCCCCAGCGTCAGCACCCGGTTCTCCTCCGACTGCGTCAGGATCAGGGGGAACAGGAAGCCGTTCCACGCCTGGAGTGCGGAGAAGATCGCCACCGTGCTGATGCCGGCCTTGGAGAGCGGAATCGCCAGCTGCCACAGCATCCGCACGGGCGAGGCGCCGTCGAGGGACATCGCCTCGTACATCTCCTCCGAGACGTCCCGCATGGTGCCGCTGAGCACCAGGACGGCAACCGGCATGGAGAACGCGGCAGTCGGCAGGATGATCGCGTACAGGGTGTCGTAGAGACCCATCTTGCCGATCAGCAGGTACAGGGGCACGATCACCGCCTGCGCCGGGATCGCCACACCGAGCAGGAACGTCCGGAACGCCAGCGAGGAGAGGCGGCTGCGGGTGCGCACCGCCACGTACGCCACCGGGACGGACAGCACCAGCACGATGGCGACCGTGGACACCGCGACGATCGCGGTGTTGCCGAGCAGTGTGAGGAACCCGCTGTTCAGCACGGTGTTGTAGTTGTCGAACGTCGGATCCGTCGGGAACGCCAGCGGGTCGCCGTTCAGCGCCTCGTCCTGCCGCATGAGCGACGCGGAGACCAGCGTGTAGAGCGGCACCAGGACGATCACGAGCCAGACCAGCGAGCCCAGTCCGGCCAGCGGGTTGCCCAGCAGCTTCCGGCGGCGGGCGGAGGCCTGATGGCGCTTCAGGGTCGGCGAGTTCCGCTGCGGGGCAACGGGGCGGGTGTCGATCGACATCGCGTCACATACCTTCCCGGGTGGACCGCATGGATCCGAAGCCGCTGAAGCGGACCAGGATCAGCGAGAGACTGGTGGCCACGACGACCAGTGCGGTGGCGATGGCCGCGGCGTAGCCCAGGTCATAGGTCTGGAAGCCGGTCCGGTACATCAGGTACGGCAGGATCGTCGTGTCCGTGCCGGGACCGCCCTTGGTCATGATGAGCACGGTGTCGAAGTAGGTCAGCGAGCCGACGATCATCAGCACCGACGAGGTCGTCATGGTGTGGCGCAGCTGCGGCAGGGTGATGTGGAAGAACTGGCGCACCATGCCGGCGCCGTCGATGGCTGCCGCCTGGTAGAGGACCTCCGGGATCTGCCGGGCACCGCCCTGGTAGATCAGCGTGTGGAAGGGCATGAACTGCCAGCCGCCGACGAACGCCACCATGAGCAGCGCGCCCGTGGACGATCCCATGATGTTGGGATCGATTCCGATCCAGGGGCCGATCTCCTTGATCACGCCGAAGTTGGGGTCCAGCAGGGCGTGGAAGAGCATGGCGATCGCGGTGGTGGAGAGCAGCAGCGGAATGAAGAAGACCGCGGACAGCACGGCCCGGCTGCGCTGGCGTCCCGCCGCCCAGACGCCCAGCAGCAGTGCCACAGGGGTCTGGAAGGCCCAGCTGATCGTGGTGAGCAGGAGGCTCAGCCAAGCTGCCTGGCCGAACTCGGAGTCCTTGAACAACCGGGTCCAGTTGTCCAGCCCCGTCAGGGTCGGGGAGTTGAGCCCGTCCCATTCGCAGAAGGAGAGGTAGACGGCGATCGCCAGGGGGACGATCGCGAAGACGGCGAAGAAGAGGATGCCGGGCAGGGCCCAGGCGACCGGGGGGCGGCCGACGTTGCCGACGGCCGCCTTCCTGTCTCCGCGCCTCTTCGCGTGCGGAGTGTGGTGGGACATCGTCAGTGTGCGGCCTTCATTGCTTCGACGAACTGTTCCGGAGTGCTCTTGCCGGCGAACAGCTTGCTGATTTCGGTGAGCAGCGGGGTGGCGTACTGGGCTTCCAGTGCCTGGTCCCACGAGAGGGTGAAGCTCGGGGCCTTCTGGACCATCTGGTACTGGTCGTTGGCGAACTCGGGGTTGGGCGAGGTGCTCAGCATCGAGGCCGCGTTGGAGGTGGTGGGGATGTCACCGTTGTCGACCAGGGCCTTGGCGTAGGTCTTCGACGCCATGGTCTTCAGGAACGCGATGGCGGCGTCCTTGTGTTTGGTACGGGCGTTGACGGACCAGTAGTTGGTCGGGTTGCCCACCACGTTCGCCGGGTCTCCCACACCGCCCGCCACGGTCGGGAACGCGGCCCAGCCGAGGTCCTTCTTGGCGAATTCGGGTGCCTTGCCCAGCTGGGTCGAGTACTCCCACGAGCCCATGAGGTGCATGGCGGCCTTGCCCTTGTTGAGCAGGGTCGGGGCTCCGCCGTTGCCGTAGTCGACCGAGTTGAAGTTCTTGCCGAACGCGCCGTCGTCGATCAGCTGCTTGACGGTCTGCGCCGTCTTGAGAACCGCGGGGTCGCCCCAGCCGTCGGTGTCGCCGTTCTGGATCTTCTGGAAGACCTCGGGTCCGCCGATCCGGTCCAGCAGGTACTCCATCCACATCAGCTCGGGCCACTTGTCGGAGCCGCCCAGGGCGAAGGGGGTGATGCCCGCGGCCTTGAAGGTGGCGATGGCCTTCTGGAGGTCCTCCCACGTCTTGGGGACCTCGAGCTTGTGCTCGGCGAAGAGGCTCTTGTTGTAGAAGACCATCACGGGCTGCATGCCGCGCATCGGCACCCCGTATATCTTCCCGTCGAGGCTGCCCGCGGTCATGATCGACGGAAGGAAGCCGTCCTTGAGCGTGGCGTCGTTCTTGACGGTCGAGGTGAGGTCGACCAGGTTCTTGGAGTCGACGTACGGCTTGATGGAACCGCCGCCCCAGTTGAAGAAGACGTCCGGGGCGCTGGGCGAGCCCATGGCGCTGCGGAGCTTGTTCACGTAGTCGGTCCCGGGGACCGACACCAGCTTGACCTTGACGTCGGAGGTCTTGTTGAACGTGTCGACCGCGGCCTGCTGTACCTTGACCGCGTCATCGCCGTAGACGTAGGCGGTGATGGTGCCGCCGCCGTCGCTGCCGCTGTCGCCCGAACCACAGCCGGCCAGGAGACCGGCCATCGCCATCGCCGCACCGACTGCGACCCATCTCGTCGTACGTGTGCCCTGAGTGAAAATACCCGACCGCATGACCGCACCCTCTGTCGAATGTTTCGGCTTGGCTTTCGAATGTTGCCGGAACCGTACGGTCGTGTTTCGGGCTCGTCAAGAGGGCAGGACCAAGGATTTACCAACACCGCCCGGCCACCTGTTCGGGGCTTCGGGGAGCTACGATTCGTTCATGAGCCCTGCAAAGGTCCAGCCCCAACAGGAGAAGGTGTCCGTCGACGAGTCGTCGGAGAGCACCGCCACGCTGGCAGAAATCGCCCGAGCGGCCGGAGTTTCGGCTCCGACAGTTTCGAAAGTGCTGAACGGGCGAGCCGATGTTGCCCCCAGCACCCGCACCAGGGTGGAGGAACTGCTGCTGCGCCACGGCTACCGCCGCAGGCGCGGTGCCTCGCAACAGTCCCAGCTCATCGACCTGGTCTTCCACGAACTGGACAGCGCCTGGGCGATGGAAGTCGTCCGGGGAGTCGAGAACGTCGCCCGTGAGGAAGGCCTGAGCCTGGTGCTCTCGGAGAGCGCCGGCCGGCTGACTCCGGGCCAGACCTGGGTGGACGGCGTCCTGGCACGCCGACCGGCCGGCGTCATCCTGGTGCTCTCGGACCTCGACGCCGCTCAGCGCGCCCAGCTGAACAGCCGCAGCATCCCGTTCGTCGTCGTCGACCCGGCGGGCGATCCCGGCGACGACATCCCTTCGGTCGGCGCGGCCAACTGGCAGGGCGGTCTGGCCGCCACACGCCATCTGACGGGTCTGGGACACCGCCGGATCGGCGTCATCGGCGGTCCGACGCGCATGATGTGCAGCCGCGCCCGCATCGACGGCTACCGAGCCGCGCTGGAGACCTCGGGCCTGCCGATGGATCCCGAGCTCGTGCGCGAGGGCGAGTTCCACCACGAGGACGGCTACACGGCTGCCCTGGAGCTGCTGCGGCTGCCGAACCCTCCCACCGCGATCTTCGCCGGCAACGACCTGCAGGCACTCGGCGTGTACGAGGCCGCGCGCGAGCTGGGGCTGCGGATTCCGGAGGACCTCAGCGTGGTCGGATTCGACGACCTGCCGCTCACCCGGTGGATCGGGCCGCCGCTCACCACCGTGCGCCAGCCGCTGATAGAGATGGCCGAGACCGCCGCCCGGCTGGTGCTCGACCTAGGCCGGGGCCGTCAGCCCGCCACCACGCGGGTCGATCTGGCGACGAGCCTGGTGGTCCGCAGCAGCACGGCCCCACCGGCCGGCTGACGAACGGGCGAAACCCTGTCGGCGGGGCGGGGAGCGCGTGCGTACCGTCGCGCCTCGTGACTCCCACGCTGCGCAGCGGGCGCCTGCCGCTGATCGCGTACACGCCTGCCGACGAGGACGGGTTCGTGGCGCAATTCCGGGACGTGCGGGTGTCCCGGTGGACGGGGTGACGGGCCCGCCACCGAGGCCGAGGACCGGGCCCTGTTCGGGAGGATCTTCTCCGACGTGTACGCGCGCGGCCTGTTCGACGTGTGGGCGGTCCACGAGGACGGCAGGAGGGTGGGTCACGCGGAGATCGAACCCACCCCGTTGTCGGGCGGCAACGAGATCGTCCACGCGATGACCCCCGACGCCCGGGGCCGCGGCATCGGCATCGAGCCGGCCACCGCCCTCGTCGGATGCGGCCTCGGCCCCCTCGGCCTGCCGGAGGTGCACGCCACGGTGGCCGCGGAGAACACCGCGCCCCTTGCACTGCTGAGCCGCATCGGGCTTCCAGCATGTCCGGGACATCACGGAGGACGAGGGCAGAACCACCCGGCTGCCGACCCGCGCACGCGGGCTCGCCACTGCCGGACCCGGTCAGCCCGGGTAGACGTCGAGGCGGCCGCACATACCGAACCTTGCGAGCGCGGAGGGAAGTTCTGCGTGCACCCGGGCGTCGCGGAGGTGCGTGTCCTCGCCTCGTGCCAGGGCGTCGAGGTGCCGGCCGGTCACCCGGGACGCGGCCGCCGCTCCCTTCTGCCAGCGTGCGCGCCAGTCCTCGGTCCGAGGGCGCACGAGCTCCGCGGCGGCGCGGTGGAACGCGGCCAGCGGCCCCGGGTCGCCCGCCTCGGTGGCGCCGCGCAGTGCGAGGAATCCCTGGACGGCGAGGTCGCGGCGGGTGCGTGCGGCGAACGCCTGCGCTTCCTCGCTGCCGCCGGGAAGGGTGGCTGCCGCACGGTAGAGCCCGGCATCGGCGAGGACCCGGGGCGGAAACGTGAGCACGGCATCACCCGCTTCCGGCAGCCCGCTGTTCTGCATGAGGACCACGATGCGCAGCCCGTCCTCGTTGACCAGCCGGTGGATGGTGCCCGGGGTGAACCACACGAGGGCTCCTGGAGCGAGCGGGGTCTCCTGGAAGCCCGACGCCGTGAGGGTCTGTACGGACCCGCTGCCGCCGACGACCACATAGCCCTCGGAACAGGTCAGATGCAGATGCGGGGTGCCGCCGCGCAGGCCGTCCTCCGTGGACCAGTCGTAGACCCTGAGGTGGGACACCGCCACAGCGCCCGGCAGTCCTTCGAAGGTCGTCACAGGTGCTCCTCGGTCGGGTGTCGCCGTCGTCTGCCGGGTCCGACGCCCCCGTCCCCACGTCCGTCCTCGGTGTGTCGCGCCCGTCCGGCAAGCGCTTTCCGCACCAGCCAACCCGGCGTACGACCGGGGGTCAAGGGCGCCTGCCGCAACCTCGCCGGGCGGGGCGGCGGCCGTATGTCCGGGCCACTGTCAGTGGCTCGGTGCAGACTGTCCCGTATCCGGCACAACGGCGTTTCGGGAGGTCTCTGTCATGACCGATGTACTGCTCACCGTAGGCACCCGCAAAGGACTCTTCATCGGCCGTCGGCGCGGCGGCGAATGGGAGTTCGGTGATCCGCACTTCAACGCCCAGGCCGTCTACTCGATCGCGATCGACACCCGTGGTCCGGCGCCCCGCCTGCTGGTCGGCGGCGACAGCGCACACTGGGGCCCCTCCGTCTTCCACTCCGACGACCTGGGCGCCACCTGGGTCGAGCCGAAGCAGCCGGCGGTGAAGTTCCCCCAGTTCACCGAGGCGTCGCTGGAGCGGGTCTGGCAGCTGCATCCGGCCGGACCCGAGGCACCCGGCGTGGTGTACGCGGGGACGGAACCCGCGGCGCTGTTCCGGTCCGAGGACGGCGGCGAGTCCTTCGAGCTGGTCCGCCCGCTGTGGGAGCACCCTACGAGGTCGAAGTGGGTGCCCGGCGGGGGCGGTGAGGGTCTCCACACCATCCTGACCGACCCGAGGGACGCCGGTGCGGTGACCGTCGCCGTCTCCACCGCGGGCGTGTTCCGGACGAAGGACGGCGGCGAGCGGTGGGCTCCGTCCAACAAGGGGGTCTCCGCGGTCTTCCTGCCGGACCCCGACCCCGAGTTCGGCCAGTGCGTGCACAAGGTCACCCGTGACGCGGCCGACCCAGACAGGCTCTACCTGCAGAACCACTGGGGGGTCTTCCGCAGCGACGACTCCGGGGACAACTGGACGGACATCGGCGCGGGTCTGCCTTCGGACTTCGGCTTCGCCGCTGTCGCACATCCGCACCGCGCGGACACGGTCTACGTCTTCCCGATCAACGCCGACGCCGACCGCGTCCCCGCCGACCGCCGCTGCCGGGTGTTCCGTACGCGCGACGCGGGAGCGACCTGGGAGCCGCTGACGCAGGGCCTTCCGGACGGCGCCCACTACGGCACGGTGCTGCGCGATGCGCTCTGTACGGACGACGCGGACCCTGCGGGCGTCTACTTCGGCAACCGCAACGGCGAGGTGTACGCGAGCGAGGACGACGGGGACAGCTGGCAGCAGCTCGCCTCGCATCTGCCCGACGTGCTGTGCGTGCGGGCGGTGGTGCTCGGCTGACCCGCAGCCGGCCGGTGTGGTCGTCACACCGGTGGGGCACCAGTAGAGTGCGGCCCGTGGCAGCACGACCGTTGAAAGAAATCGTTGAGCCGGGGTGGGCGCAGGCCCTCGAGCCCGTGGCCGAACGCATCGCCACTATGGGCGACTTCCTCCGCGCGGAGATCGCCGCGGGGCGCACCTACCTGCCCGCGGGGCCGAACGTGCTGAGAGCGTTCCAGCAACCCTTCGACGAGGTACGCGTCCTGATCGTCGGCCAGGATCCGTACCCGACACCGGGGCATGCGATCGGCCTGAGTTTCGCGGTGGCACCCGAGGTGAGTCCGGTGCCCGGGAGTCTGGAGAACATCTTCCGGGAGCTGCACTCGGATCTTGGCCTTCCACGGCCCTCCAACGGCGATCTGACGCCCTGGGCGCAGCAGGGGGTGCTCCTGCTCAACAGGGCGCTCACGACGGCGCCCAGGCGGCCTGCGGCGCACCGGGGCAAGGGCTGGGAGGAGGTCACCGAGCAGGCCATCCGGGCACTGGTCGCCCGTGGTACACCGCTCGTGTCGGTGTTGTGGGGCCGTGACGCCCGCAATCTGCGGCCGCTGCTGGGCGACTTCCCGGCGATCGAGTCCTCGCACCCCTCCCCCATGTCGGCCGACCGCGGCTTCTTCGGCTCACGTCCCTTCAGCCGGACCAATGAACTGCTGCAGCGCCAGGGGGCGCAGCCGGTCGACTGGCAGCTGCCGTGACGGCGGCACCGCCCGGCCCGTTCGTCATCGGTGTGGACTCCGGCGGGTCAGGACTGCGTGTGGCGCTGGGGACCGTCGGCGCGGAGCACCCCGTGTCCACCACGGTCTGCGCCGAACCGGTGCGGACGGGAGCGGCCGGTATCGATGCCGGGCACATGCTGGAGCAGCTTCTGCCGGCTGTCCGGAGGCTGCTCGATGAGGCCGGGCCGGGGGCGGCGATCGCCGCTGTGACCGTCGGGGCCGCCGGGATGGCGACGCTCGGCGGGCAGTTGCGCGCCGAGTTGCCGGCAGCGCTGGCGCAGACGCTGGGCGTGCGGCGGGTGGCGCTGGCCGCCGACGCGGTGACCGCGTACGCGGGCGCGCTCGGGCAGCGACCGGGCGCTGTCGTCGCGGGCGGCACGGGCATGATCGCGCTCGGTACCGATCTCACGACGTGGCGGAGGGCCGACGGCTGGGGCCATCTGCTGGGTGACAGCGGCGGCGGTGCCTGGATCGGCCGCGCCGGACTCGACGCGGCGATGCGGGCCCACGACGGGCGGGCCGGGGGTTCCCCAAATCTGCTCGCGCGGCTCCGAAAGATTTTCGGCCCTGCTCCCGATCTTCCGGGGCTTCTCTATCCGCGGGGCGACCGTCCGGCGCTGCTCGCGTCCTTCGCCCCCGAAGTCGCGGCCTGCGCCGCCGAGGACGAGGTCGCGGCCGGCATCCTGCGGCAGGCTGCCGTCCATATCGCGGAAGCGGCGGCGGCGGTCTGTCCGCCGGCCACGGACGCCGGGGACGGCGGTTGCGAAGTCGCCCTGACCGGAGGCCTGTTCAAGATGGGCGATCCGCTCACCGGTCCGCTGCACGAGGAGCTGGCGCGACAGGTTCCGCAGGCTCGCGTGGTGCCCCCCGCAGGCGATCCGCTCCACGGTTCACTGGCCGTCGCGCGGGCCCTCGCCCTGTCGGAACTGCGCCTGCCCGTTCACCCGGCGCTGCTGTTCGTACCGGAGGTAACGTGAGCATTCCGAGCATCTGACCGCCCGGACAGAGCAGGGCAGTTGACCGGTATGCCACTCAACAGACATAACCGGACAGATAACGCCCGACCACCCCCTCCCCGAACAGAGGGGCACCCAAAACCAGTAGCATGCGGCGCCATGAGCACCCCCACTGGGCCCGCTTCCGGCCTGCCTGTACGAATGCCGCGACCTCGCCAGTCCGGACGGCACCGCCGCCCGGAGCCCGTGGTCGCACCTGAGGGCGCTGCCGCGCTCGTTCTCGCCGTTCCCGGTACCCCTTCCTCGGCCACGCGCAGCCTCGCCGAAGAATTGATCAGCATCGCCCGTTCCGAGCTTCCCGGTCTGAACGCACAGATCGGCTATCTCGACGGTGACGACGCCGAGTACCCCACGCTCGTCTCCGTACTCGCGCATGCCGCCACCGAGCGCACCGCGCGCTACGAGCAGGCCATTGCCGCGGGTCGTGAGGTCTCCGAGCCGCAGGGTCCGTCCGCCGTCGTGGTGCCGCTGCTCGCGGGGCCGGACAGCGCCCTGATCCGGCGGATACGGCAGGCGGTCATGGAGAGCGGCACCCAGACCGAGCTGACCGATGTGCTGGGCCCGCACCCGCTCCTCGCCGAGGCACTCCACGTGCGCCTTTCGGAGGCCGGGCTGGCGCGCGCCGACCGTGCCAGGCTGTTCACCGTGGCGACCGCGGCCGATGGCATCGTGCTGGCCACGGTGGGCGGCGACGAGGCCGTGCAGGCAGCCGGGATCACCGGCATGCTGCTGGCCGCACGCCTCGCGGTTCCGGTGATGGCCGCCGCACTGGATGTGGAGGGTTCGGTCGCCTCGATCGCCGCGCAGCTCCAGAACTCCGGCTCCGCCCAGCTCGCGCTCGCGCCGTACCTGGTGGGCCCGGAGGTCGACCCCGGCCTTCTGGAGGCCGCCGCAAGGGAAGCCGGCTGCGCGACCGCCGAGCCGCTCGGCGCGTACCCGGCCATCGGCAAGCTCGTGCTCTCGACGTACGCGGCGACGCTCGGCATCACGCCTGCGACGCCGCAGGGCGCCCAGGCGCACTGATCGGCGCCCGCGCGTCGGGCTGATCGGGCGGCACGGACCGGATGGCCCCGGTCCGTGCCGCCTGTCGTTCCCCGAGCGCTTCCCCGGGACTCACGGGGAGTCTCCGGGGGCGGCGGCACGCCTCAGGCGAAGACGACGCAGGACGCGGCGGGAGCCTCGATGGAGCCCGCGTGGGCCGGGATGCCCGTCTCCGCGTCGACGGCGAACCAGCTGACGTTCCCGGAGTGCTCGTTCGCCACGTACAGCCACTGCCCGGTGGGGTCGAGTGTGAGGTCGCGGGGCCATTGCCCGCCGCAGCCCACGGCCGCGGCCAGGAGCGGCTTCTCGCCGGCCCCGTCGAGCGTGAGTACGGAGATGCTGTCGTGGCCGCGGTTCGCGGTCCACAGGAACCGCCCGTCGTGCGAGACGACGACCTCGGACGGGTACGTGCGCGCGTCCCCCGCCGTGACGCGTTCGGAATCCACGTCGTGGGGCAGCACAGGTGTCTCACCGAGCGGCTCGAGCCGGCCCGTGTCCGCGTCCCAGCGGCAGACGGTGACCGTCGGCTCCAGTTCGTTCAGCACGTAGGCGTGTCCCCCCGACGGATGGAAGGCCATGTGCCGCGGCCCGGTGCCGGGGCGCATCGCCGTCTCGCCGTGCAGCCGCAGCGACCCGGTGCGGGGGTCGAGGGCGCAGACGCGCACGGAGTCCGTACCGAGGTCCACGCTCAGCACCCAGTTGCCCGAGGGGTCGGCGAGCACCTGGTGTGCGTGCGGGCCCGCCTGCCGACCGGTGTCGGGCCCGCTGCCCTCGTGCCGGAGCACGGAGGCCGCCGGGCCGAGGGAGCCGTCGGCCCGTACCGGCAGCGCGGTCACGCTCCCGGAGCCGTAGTTGGCGGTGACCAGATGGCCGGCGGCGAGTGCCAGGTGTGTGGGGCTGCTCCCGTCGACGGACCGCACCGGGCCGGCGGGCCGCAGGCCGTCGTCGCCGATCTCCCATGCGGCGGCGGCCCCGTCGGAGGTCTCGCTGACCGCGTACAGAAGCCTGACACCCGTATCGGAGGCGGTGCCGACCGTGAGGAAGGAGGGGTCGGGAACGGCGTCCGTGGCCGCGAGCACGGTCAGCGCCCCGGTGTCCGGGTCGACGGCGAGCGCGGTGACACCGCGTCCGCCGGCCGAGGTGAACGACCCTATGAATGCCCGCCCGGCGCTACTGCTGCCCATCGTGCTACCCCGCCTTTGCCGTCTGTGCCGTCTGTCGCGATCTTCCCGGGCGACGGTAGCAGGCAGCCCTTCGTGGTCCAGACCAATCTCGAAAGCCCTCTCGGACACCTACCGCGCGTGCGTACCGCGTGCCGACCGAGCGGCCCCATCAGCGGGCGGCCGGCAGTGCCTCAAGCACCGATCAGCGGGGCCCGGGGGGAGCTGTGCAGGGGCGCGGCCAGTTCGGCGAGCGCCCGCTCCAGGCTGTGCAGATGGGCGAGCGCGGGTTCGGCGACCCCGGCAGCCGGCACGGCGCCGGCGACGGAAGCCGTCTCGCGGCGCCCGCGCCCAGGGGCCGTCAGCGCTTCCACGGAGGCTTCGACACGCCAGCAGGCGGCGGCGAGACGGGCGTCGTGCGACGCCTCGGGGTCCGCAGCTACGGACGCGAGGCCGCGCACCTCACGGGCACACACGTCGAGCAGTGCGAGCACCTGCCCGGCACGCGCCTTACGGGCGCGCAGCGGGCTCAGGGGGTGGACCAGCGGGCCGAGCGAGAGACGTACGCGCCCCAGGAGGGCTTCCAGTTCGGCGACCCGGGGCGCCGGGTCCGCCGTCGCCGAACCCGCGAGTCGCGCGGCTGCCTCCGCGGTGCAGGCGTGCACGCAGCGCAGGGCCCGCTGGATCCAGGCATCGGTCGTGGCGTGCGTGGTGACCGGCAGCAGGAGGAGCACCGCCGCCATCGCACCGAGCGCCCCCACACCCGTCTCCACGAGCCGCAGCGCGAGCAGTGAGGGGTCCAGCACGCCGAGAGCCCCGTAGAGCGCACCCGCCATGACGGTCACCGAGAACATCATCCAGGTGTACGAGACCGCCGCCGAGTAGAAGATCCCGAAGACACCGGCAGCCACCACGACGGCGGTGGGCACGGCGGCACCGTGCAGCGGAACGACGACGATCAGACCGACGGGGATACCGATCAGCGTGCCCAGGACCCGGCGGAACCCCCGCACCAGGGTCTCGCCACGGGACGCGGTGTTCACGAAGACCCACCAGGTGGCGCCGACGGCCCAGTACCAGCGCTGCTCGGAGAGGAGCTGGCCCACCAGGAGCGCGAAGGCGCCGCCCGCGGTCGCCTGGATCGCCTGGCGTGTGGTCGCGCGGGCCAGCCCCCGCCCGGCCACCGGGGCGAGTACCGAAGGCGCGGGCAGCCGCCGCTCGTAGCACCAGAAGCCGAAGCGTACGGCGGACGAGGCCAGCAGGGAGAGGACGACCGCGGAGTACAGCTCGGGCAGCTGCGCGGGCAGTGTGTGCAGGAACTGGGTGACGAAGAAGGACATGAAGGCGAACACACCGAGGGCGTGCCCCCGCGGCCCCCACCGCCGGGCGTACACGCCGGCGCCCATCACTGCGAGGAAGGCCACGTCGCGCGCCACAGGCTGGTCGTGCAGCAGGGCCGCCAGGGCCAGCACGGGCAGCCCCGCGGCGGGCAGCAGAGCCGTTGTGAGGGCCTGCCCGCGCACGGTGGGGTCGGTCACCGTGAACAGGGCCAGCAGTGCGGCGAGACCGCCGGTGATCGCCCCGACGAGCGAGTGGCCGGCCAGCCCGCACACCACGACCGCCAGCCCGATGCCGAGGACGGCCCGTGCCCCGCTGCGCAGGCGCAGCCGTCCCGGATCCGCGGCAGCGAACATCCTCTTCAGCAACGAAGCCTCTCCCCTGTGAACCCGGCCCCGTGCACCGGCATGAAAAAGGCGCCACGGGGATCCGCAGCGCCATCGACAGGTACATCAGAGCATCCCGGCACCTCATGGCTCAAATCGAAGCGAATTCGCTGAGCCATTGGTACAGACTCAGACTGTTACAGCGTGCCATGGGTAGGCCAACGGACCCGGTCGGCCGCAGAAGGCGCCGGTCGTGGGCCGCACCACGGCTACAGTCGGGCGAAGGATCACCGAGCCAGGAGGAGAACGGCCGATCATGGCGGTGGACGCCCTCGACACCCGAATCCTGCGGCTGCTCATCGAGCAGCCGCGCACCAGCGTCCGTGAGTACGCGCGCATCCTGGGAGTGGCGCGTGGCACCCTTCAGGCCAGGCTGGACCGTCTGGAGCGGGACGGCGTGATCACCGGCATGGGACCGTCGCTCTCCCCCGCGGCACTCGGTCACCCGGTGCTCGCCTTCGTCCACCTGGAGGTCACCCAAGGCCACCTGGACGAGGTGGGGGACGCGCTCGCAGCGGTCCCGGAGATCATCGAGGTGTTCTCGACGACCGGCGGCGGGGACCTCCTGACGCGCGTCGTGGCCCGCGACAACGGTCATCTCGAGGACGTGATCCAGCAGCTGATCCAGCTCCCCGGCGTGGTCAGGACACGGACCGAGGTGGCCCTGCGCGAGAGGGTGGCGCACCGGGTCCTGCCGCTCGTCGAAGCGGTGGGGCGGGCGGCGGGCAGTCCGGGCTGATCACCGGCCGGCATGCTGGAAGCCATGAGTTCCAGGCGCACCCCGGCCCCTTGGGTCATCTTCGATCTCGACGGCACACTCGTCGACAGCGAGCCGAACTACTACGAGGCGGGGCGCCGCCTCCTCTCCCGGTACGGCGTGCACGACTACGACTGGGAGAAGCACGCCCGCTTCATCGGGATCGGCACCCTGGAGACGCTGACCGTCCTGCGCGCGGAGTACGGGATCGAGGCGCCCCTCGAGGAACTGCTGGCGGAGAAGAACGCCCTGTACATGGAGCTCGCCGGCGCTTCGACCAAGGTCTTCCCGCAGATGCAGCTCCTGGTGGAGCGGCTGCACGAGGACGGGGTCGTGATGGCGGTGGCCTCGGGTTCGTCCCGGGCGGCGATCGGAGCCACCCTCGCCGTCACCGGGCTCGACGCCTGCATCCGGCTGTACGTGTCCGCCGAGGAGGTGGCGCACGGAAAGCCGCAGCCCGACGTGTTCCTGGAGGCCGCACGGCGGCTCGGCGCCGAACCGGCGGACTGCGTGGTGCTGGAGGACGCCGTGCCGGGCGTCGAGGCGGCGTACGCGGCGGGAATGCGCTGCATCGCGGTTCCCTTCACCCAAGAGATCTCCGGCGAGGCCGCGTTCGCGACTGCGGAACTGCTCTTCCCCGGCGGCCAGGACGAGTTCACCGCACAGGCCGTGCTCGACCGTCTCCGGCAGGGCCGCTAGTTCGGATCAGGCCGGATTCAGCGGGGTGGCGACGGCCCCGGCAACCGGAGGCCCGGCGGACGGATATCCTGATCATGCCGCACACCCCACGTACCATGCCGAGCCGTTGAGCCCGATGAGGTCGCCGCTGCGGCAGTCGGAGCGGGCCACAGTTCGAGATTGGTGTGCACAGGTGCTGGTAGCTGGTCGGTACCGGTTGATATCCCCCATCGGTCGTGGCGGCATGGGTGAGGTGTGGCGCGCCACGGACGAAGTGCTGGGCCGGGCCGTGGCGGTGAAGCTGCTGCTCGGGGACCATGCCGACGCCTCCTCGACCGCCCGGTTCCGCCTGGAGGCGCAGACCGCGGCGCGTCTGAGCCATCCTCACCTGGTGGCGGTGTTCGACTTCGGCTCGTGGGAGGACCGCTTCTATCTGGTGATGGAGCTGGTCGAGGGCAGGAGTCTCGGCGATCTGCTGGAGGCTCAGGAATCGGTTCACCCCGAGCAGGTGGCCGACATCGCGGGCCAGGCGGCTGCGGGCCTGGCGGCCGCGCACCGGCAGGGCATCGTGCACCGCGACATCAAACCCGGCAACCTGATGCTGGACGCCGACGGTACGGTGAAGATCGGCGACTTCGGCATCGCCCAGTTCGTCGACGATCCCTCGACGGCTCTGACCACCGCCGGCCACATCGTGGGCACGAGCCTGTATCTGGCTCCGGAGCGGGCGCTGGGCCGCACTGCCGACTCCGCGTCGGACATGTACTCCCTCGGCTGTGTCATCTACCAACTCCTGGTCGGTCAGCCGCCGTTCCGCTCGGACACCGCGACCGCGACGCTCTACCAGCACGTGGACACGCCTCCGGTGCCGGTGAGACAGCGGGGGGTCGGCATCTCCCCCGCCTTCGATTCGTATCTGCTGGGCCTGCTGGCGAAGCAGCCCGAGGACCGGCCGAGCGCGCAGCAGGCCTCGGAATGGTTCCGCAGCGGCGCCTGGCGCGGGCGCCCCGAGCCGCTGCCGCAGCATGCCGCCGCCCCGCGGCCCGTCGCCCCTGCCGCTCCGCCTCCGGGTGCCGCCACTCCGGACACCGGGGGCATGTCGACGTACCGGCTGCCGCAGCCCACCGGGCGCAGACGGGCGACTCCTGCGCCCCGGGCCGCCAGATCGGCGGTCACGCGCCGCCGCAGCGCGGGTGAGGCCATCCGCCGAAGGCCCCGTGTGGCGAGTGCCGTCGCCGGAGCCGTCGCCTTCGTGGCGGCGGTGTATCTGGGAACGATCCTGTTCTCGCCGGACTCCGGTGCGGCGGACACCCCGGATCCCGGTCCGGCCCCGACGGCCACGCTGCAGTCACCCGCACCTGTCGGACCGGCCGGTCCTGCCGGGGACGAGCCCCGGCAGGACGGTCAGCAGGACGGCGAGGAGTCGGACGACTGAACCCCGCCGCTGCGCTCGGCCCCTGCTCGTGTCCGCGTCACCAGCGCGCGTGGACCTCCGCACGGATCCGGCGGTCGTACAGCTCCCGCACCGCGTCCAGCGTGCTCAGCGGCAGCGGGGCAAGCGCGGCCGCGGCAGCGTTGGTCCGGGCCTGGGCCACGGAGCGCGCACCGGGGATGACGCTCGTGACACCGGGCTGCTGGATGATCCAGCGCAGCGCGGTCTGTGCCGAAGTGGCGCCTTCGGGGGCGAGTTCGGCGAACTCGGCGGCAGCCGCCACACCGGTCGTGTAGTCGACGCCGGAGAACGTCTCGCCCTGGTCGAAGGCCTCGCCGTGGCGGTTGTACGTGCGGTGGTCCTCGGGAGCGAAGACGGTGTCCTTGGTGTACTTGCCGGACAGGAGTCCGGAGGCGAGCGGAACCCGCGCGATGATCCCGACTCCCGCGGCGGCAGCCGCCGCGAGCACCTCGTCCAGCGGCTTGAGGCGGAACGGGTTGAGGATGATCTGCACGCTCGCGACACCCGGCCTGGCGATCGCCGTGAGCGCCTCGGCGCACGTTTCGACGCTGACCCCGTAGGCACCGATCCGCTTTTCCGCGACGAGCGTGTCCAGGGCGTCGTAGACCGCGTCCGAGGAGTAGACACTCGTCGGCGGGCAGTGCAGCTGTACGAGGTCGAGCGTGTCGACGCCGAGGTTGGCGCGCGAACGGTCGTTCCAGGTAAGGAAGTTGTCCAGTACGTAGTTCTCGGGGATCTGGTCGGCGCGCCGGCCCATCTTGGTGGCGACGAAGATGTCCGCGTCCGGGCGGCCCTTCAGGTAACGGCCGATGAGCTGTTCGCTGCGGCCGTCCCCGTAGACGTCGGCGGTGTCGAAGAAGGTGACTCCCGACTCGACGGCCGCGTCCAGGACGTCGAAGGCGTCGGCCTCCCGCACCTCACCCCAGTCCCCGCCCAGCTGCCATGTGCCCAGTCCTACGACCGATACGTCACGTCCGGCCCTGTTCAGTGTGCGCTGCTCCATGGTGAGCATGCTACGTCGCTGCTCAGAGGCCGACGGCCGGCGCGGGGGCGCCCTCGGCCCTTGTTCCGGGCGGGGTCTTCCGGGGACGGGGACGACCGGTGCCCGCCCGCAGTGTGTGCGACGGACGGGCACCGGGAGTGCTCCGGGACGGGTTCGGGTCAGTTGTCGGTGGTCACGCGCACGTAGTCGACGACGAGCTGCTGGGGGAACGTGGTGCTGCCGTCCGGATCGCCGGGCCAGTAGCCGCCGACGGCGAGGTTGAGTATGAGGAAGAACGGCTTGTTGAAGACCCAGGCGTTGCCGTTGAGGTCGGCGGGCGTGCGCCTCTGGTAGACGGTGCCGTCGACGGACCAGGTGACGGAGTCCGGGGCCCAGTCGACGGCGAAGGTGTGGAAGTCGTCCGCGAAGGCCGCCCCGCCGGGGAGGCTGTATCCGGCACCGATGCCGCCGGATCCGGAGTAGCCGGGACCGTGCAGGGTGCCGTGGACGGTACCGGGCTCGAAGCCGACGTTCTCCATGACGTCGATCTCACCGCTGTTCGGCCAGCCGACGCTGCCGATGTCGGCGCCGAGCATCCAGAAGGCCGGCCACATTCCCTGTCCGCGCGGGACCTTCATCCTGGCCTCGACGTGGCCGTACGTCTGGGTGAACTTGCCGGAGGTGTTGAGTCGGGACGAGGTGTACTCGCAGGTTCCGTACCAGCACTGGTAGTTGCCGGGGTTCTCCTTGCGCGCGGTGATGACCAGGTTGCCCTGGCCGTCGAGGGCGGCGTTGTTGTTGCCCGCCGTGTAGTACTGCCGTTCGTGGTTGTTGACGTTGTCGCCGGTCTCGATCTGCCACTTGCCGCCGTCGACGGCCGAACCCGCGGCTCCGTCGAACTCGTCGGCGAACGCCACGGCGGCCGGGACCGCCGCCTTCGATTCCGCGGAGGACGCGGCCGCGTGGGGGGCGGGTGCGGCCGAGGCGCCTGCGGGAAGGGCGGTCAGGGCGGCTGAACAGCAGAGCAGCGAGAGGGCGTACATCATCGTGCGACGCCGCTTCGCGGGACGCCTCATGGTGTGTTCCGAGGGGTGCACAGTCATCACGTCACTTCGAGGTGGAGGATGGTGGGGGGCATGTGCATGACAGGTGAATGCCGAGAGATGAACGGTTGGGGCGCTCATCCCGGGCATATATTTCAACTCTTGATTTAAGACAGGTCCCGGAGAGCCGTCAAGGTCCAGGTCCGGACCGGGCGGGTAGAAGTCATCACCACGGGGAACGGACAACTCATGCGCAATCGACCCGTACTCGCCGTTCCCGCCGCTCTCACCCTGGCCCTGCTGGCTCCGGCCGGCGCCCTGGCCACCTCCTCCGCCGCCGCGGCCTCGGCGCCGCCCACCTGCCGTGACAGCCGCCTGGCGGTCGCCGCCACCGCCTCGGACCAGCCCGACGCGGTGCGGATCAGCATCACCAACCGCGGCGCCACCGCCTGTGTCGTCGACCGCATCCCCACCGTGGTCTTCGGCGACCTGGACGGCTCGGCACAGCCGGTACCCGCGAGCGAGAGCGCACCGTACCGCCTGGCGGCCGGCCGCTCGGCGTACGCGGCGGTGCGCACGCTGGACCCCGCGTCGACCGAGCTGCGGGTGACGGACCGGCTGACGGTCGCCGGGGACCCGTCCCACCGGGGACGGACGTTCGACGCCGCCTCCCTGGGAGCCCCTGACGGAATCCGGGTGTGGGAACCGGTCACCACGTCGTGGCACCCGTCGCAGGCCGCTGCCGACGCGGTGCTCGAGCGGCACACGGACTGACCGACCGGGCAGACCCCGCAGCCGGCCGTGCGGCCGCCGTCGTGCGCCGCACGGCCGGGAGCGGCACAGTGGAGGTACGGGCCGCGCGGTGCTTGCGCGGCCCGGGCCGGGCGGAGCCGTACGCCTCGTCCGGCGGCATCCCGGGCGGAAGGACCCAGCCGTGAAGAGCGACGACGCACGACGTTTCGTGGTGCAGATCCATGACGCCCGGCGGATGCACTTCGACTTCCGCCTGGAACTGGACGGCGTCCTGAAGTCGTGGGCCGTGCCCCGCGGCCCGTCGGACAATCCGCGCGACAAGCGGCTTGCCGTGCCGACGGAGGACCACCCGCTGGAGTACCGCGAGTTCGAAGGAGTCATCCCACAGGACGAACAGGGCAGCGGCACCGTCATCGTCTGGGACCAGGGCACCTACCGTCCGCTCAGCCACGATGCCGGGGGCGCCCCCGTACCGTTCGGCGAGTCCCTGGACCGCGGGCACGCCACGTTCTGGCTCGACGGAAGCAAACTGCACGGCGAGTTCACGCTCACCCGCTTCCGCATCGGCAACGAGGGCGACACCGAGGGCCCCGAGGCCTGGCTGCTCATCAAGGCCAACGACCGGCAGGCCGTCCGCGACAGGCCCGGCACACCCGACCCGTACCACGCCCGCTCGGCCCGCACCGGCCGGACGCTGCACCAGGTCGCCGCCGCGGAACGGGAGAGCGCCGGCTGACGCGTGGTCCACGTCAGGACACGGTCGCCCGCCCCGCGACCCGCGCCGCGAGCAGCTCCCGCAGCCGGCTCAGCCGGGCGATCTCGGCGTCGAGTACGGCAAGTCTGCGCGCCGCCACTCCCTCGCTCTCCACGCCCCCTTCGCCGAATCCGGCGCACCGCTGGGGCGGTCCGTCGACGAGAAGGTCCAGGCGGTCCGAGCAGTGCCGCACGTCCTCGACCGTCAGCCCCAGCGACAGCAGCTCACGGATGACGCGGACCCTGGCGACATCACGTGGTCCGTACTCGCGCTGGCCCGTCGTGCTGCGCCGGGGCGGTGGCAGCAGTCCCCGCTCCTCGTAGAACCGCAACGCTCTGGGTGTGGTCCCCGCCGCCGCAGCAGCGTCACCGATCCGCATCCGCCACCCCCAGGGTTCCCGCAGCGTTCTCACAACGTGACGACGACGGTGCCGAGATGCTGACCGCCGATCATCTCGTGCAACGCCCGGGCGGCGTTGTCCATGCCCGCGATCCGCACATACGGGAAGGTGATCTCCCCGGAGCGCAGCCACTGTCCGAACTTCCGGTTCCACTCCCCGTGCGCCTCCGGGTGGTCGAGCCCGCTGATGCCGGTCATCGTGATGCGCTTGACGACGAGCTGGAACGAGTCGATCTCGACCGGGGCCGTGGTGCCGCTCCCCTGCTCGGACAGCTGACCCGACAGCGCCCCGACCAGTACGAACCGGGCGCCAGGGCGAGCCGCGCCGACAGCCGCCCTCAGCTGCTCTCCCCCGACCATGTCGACGAACACATCGATGCCCTCGGGCGCCGCTTCGGCCAGCCTCGCGGACAGGGAACCCTCCTGTCCCCTCAGTACGACCGCGTCGTACCCGAGTCGCTCCCGCATCACGGCGGCCTTCTCCGGTGAGCCGGTGCTGCCGATCACGCGGCCGGCCCCGAGCAGCCGGGCGGTCTGTCCCGCCATGGATCCGACTGCTCCGGCCCCGCCGGACACGAACACCGTCTCTCCAGCACGCAGTTCCGCCACCCGGGTGAGAGCCGCGTACGCCAGGGACCCCTGGGAAAGATGCGCAACCGGGTCGGGGAGGACGTCACCGAGCGGCGTGCATCCGGCGGCGGGGACCACGGCGTACTCCCGCCAGCCGAGATAGTGCGAGACCAGCTCCCCCACGGCCGGCCCGCCGGGGCCCGGGTTCGCGACGACCTCTCCGACGGCCGCACCGAACAGGGTGTCTCCGGGGCCCACACCCGGGAAAGGGGCGCCCTCCACTCCCCCGCCGATGACCGTACGCAGGGCGGGAAAGACCTGGAAGCAGCCGTTGCGCACCAGGACCTCGCCCTCCCCCGGCTCCGGCAGCGGTGTCTCCACGACACGGAAGTGCTCCGGGCGGGGCAATCCTTCGGGAACGGCGGCGAGCCGCACTTCCCGGGAGGTGCGGGGCAGGGGCGGCCGAACAGTCATGCGGGCTCCAGCGTCTGCGTGCCGTGCCTCCGGCCGATCGGACGGAAGCACGCAGACGCTAAACCCTCACCTGTGCGTCAGAGGCAAGCCCCGGGGCTGTCGTCACGTGGGCCTGACGGCGGCCAGGTGGGCGAACACCACCACGTTGTCCTTGTAGTCCTTCGCCTTCTTGTCGTACTCGCCGCCGCAGGTGATCAGCCTGAGCTGGGCGGTGCCGTTGTCGGCGTACACCCGCTCGTCGGGGAAGTTCGCCTTGCTGAACGTCTCGACCGAATCCACCTTGAACACGGTGACGATGCCGTCCTCGCGAGTGATGCTCACCTTGTTGCCGGGCTTGAGCGTCCCGAGCAGCAGGAACACGGCCGGGCCCGTCATGGTGTCGACATGGCCGGCGACGACCGAGGTGCCGCGCTCGCCAGGGGTGGCCCCGTCCTTGAACCAGCCGGCCAAATTCATGTCGTTCGCGGGCGGCGCGTCCAGTCGGCCCGACGGGCCGATGGCCAGCGGGGTGAAGGGGGCGTCGACCGCGATCTTCTTGATCCTGATCCGCTCGGGCTCGGACCGGGACAGCCCGTAGGACTCGCCGGACGCGGAGGGCGCCGGAACGGGCGAGGCGGCAGAGTGAGAGGACTTGGGCGCCGCGGCAGCGACGGGCGGCGGGACTCCTGCCGAGGCGTCGAGGGAGTTGTAGACGAGGAGGAAGCCCAGGCCCACCGCCACGGCGGGCCACAGCAGGGAACGGCCGAGGGCAGGGGAGGCGGACTCTGTGTCGGACGGCTGCTGTGCGGCCATGCGCATGCTGCCTTTCGTGTACGGGGACGACGGGGCGGAACGAACCGGGGAAGGCGGGAAAATCGGCGCGGCCACCGCCCGGGCAGGGCGGCGGCCACGACAGAGATACCTTCGGCCCGGCGGATGCCTGTCAGGCTGCCGCGACACCCGAGGCGTTGCGGCGGCGCAGCCGGTATGCGGCCGTCCCGATACCGCCGAGCATCAGCACGGAGCCCGCTGCCAGGCCGCCACCGGACAGTGCCATCGCACCGCCACCGGTGTGGACGCCGCCCTCCGGCTTCTCGTGCTTCCACGATTCCGGCTTCTCACGGTCCGCGTTGTTACCGCCCGCGGACTCCTCCTTGTCCTTCTCCCAGTCGTCCGCCGTGATACCGGCCAGCGCACCGCCACCGGTGTGGACGCCGCCCTCCGGCTTCTCGTGCTTCCACGATTCCGGCTTCTCACGGTCCGCGTTGTTACCGCCCGCGGACTCCTCCTTGTCCTTCTCCCAGTCGTCCGCCGTGATGCCGGCCAGCGCACCGCCACCGGTGTGGACGCCACCCTCCGGCTTCTCGTGCTTCCACGATTCCGGCTTCTCACGGTCCGCGTTGTTACCGCCCGCGGACTCCTCCTTGTCCTTCTCCCAGTCGTCCGCCGTGATGCCGGCCAGCGCACCGCCACCGGTGTGGACGCCACCCTCCGGCTTCTCGTGCTTCCAGGAGTCGGGCTTTTCACGGTCGTCGTTGTTGCTGCTCGATGAGGAGCCGCTGTCCTTGCTCCAGTCATCGGCCGAGGTCACGGCGTACGCGGCTGGGACGGAGACCGCGAGGACCGCCGTGACGGCGGCCGATGCGAACAGGGTGCGGGCAGAGCGCATGGATACACAGTCCTTTCGCCACCCCCGCGAAGGCCGGCGGGTTGTCGGCTCATCGGATCGCAGGTGCGACGTGATCCACCGTCAGCTGGAATTCCATGTCCCACCACTGGGGCGAGCAGCATTCGGGGGACTCCATGGGCCCTTCGTGTGACAGCCGGCCAGATGTCACCCGTTGGACGGCACGCCACGCCGAGGCGATGTTTGAGCCCCGAAGGGCCGTTCACGGGACGCACGGGGCCGGTGAGTCGATCCACCACTTCCTGAACCAATGAGGCGTCAGATCTCACCCTCCGTCACTGATCAGGACGAATCAAGAGGGCAATCACCGCGGGGGCGTCATCAGTTCTTGTCGCCAACAGGGCCTGATACATCTGTTGTTGCACATCTCTTGACGCGTTCGTAACAAGGGTGAAGTATCTGCCGCAACCGGAGAGAGCGCTCTCTCCGGCTGTGCGCGTCGTGTACCCGCCCCACGACTCAGGAGACACTCGTATGTACGCACCCCCCCTGTTCCACAGACCCGTCACCCCGCTGGGCAGAAGACGCGGCGGTGTACTGGCCGTCGTCGCCGGACTCGTCCTCTCGCTCCTGGCCTTCGTCCCCTCGACCCCGGCAAGCGCGGCACCCGCGCTCCTGTCGCAGGGCAAGACGGTCACCGCCTCCAGCCAGGAGAACGGCGGCACCCCCGCGGGCTCCGCGGTGGACGGCGACAACGGCACCCGCTGGGCGAGCGCCTTCGCCGACCCGCAGTGGATCAAGGTCGACCTGGGCGCCTCCGCCTCGGTGAGCCAGATCGTGCTGCGATGGGAGGCCGCCTACGGCACCGCCTACCGCATCGAGTTCTCCACGGACAACAACACCTGGAGCACCGCCTACTCGACCACCACGGGCCCCGGCGGAACGGAGACGCTCAACGTCTCCGGCACCGCCCGCTACGTCCGGCTGACCGGAACCACCCGGGCGACCGGTTACGGCTACTCTCTCTGGGAGTTCCAGGTGTTCGGGACGACGGGCGGCGGGGGCGACCCGCAGATCCCAGGCGGCGGTGACCTCGGACCCAACGTCCTGGTCTTCGACCCCTCGACCCCGAACATCCAGGGCAAGGTCGACGAGATCTTCAAGCAGCAGGAGTCGGCCCAGTTCGGGACCGGCAGGTACGCGCTGATGTTCAAGCCGGGCACGTACAGCAACATCAACGCCCAGATCGGCTTCTACACCCAGATCGCGGGTCTGGGCCTCAAGCCGGACGACACCACGTTCAACGGTGATGTGACCGTCGACGCCGGCTGGTTCAACGGTAACGCCACCCAGAACTTCTGGCGTTCGGCCGAGAACCTCGCCCTGAACCCGGTCAGCGGCACCAACCGCTGGGCCGTCTCCCAGGCCGCTCCCTTCCGCCGCATGCACGTCAAGGGCGGGCTCAACCTCGCACCGAACGGATACGGCTGGGCCAGCGGCGGCTACATCGCCGACAGCAAGATCGACGGCCAGGTCGGCCCCTACTCCCAGCAGCAGTGGTACACCCGCGACAGCTCCATCGGCAGCTGGGGCAACGGCGTCTGGAACATGACGTTCTCCGGAGTCGAGGGCGCACCCGCCCAGAGCTTCCCCGAGCCGCCGTACACGACCCTCAACAACACCCCGGTCTCCCGCGAGAAGCCCTTCCTCTACCTCGACGGCAACACCTACAAGGTCTTCGTCCCCGCCAAGCGGACCAACGCACGCGGCGTCTCCTGGAACGGCACCCCGCAGGGCGAGTCCATCCCGCTGAGCCAGTTCTACGTGGTCAAGCCCGGCGCGACCGCGCAGACGATCAACGCTGCTGTCCGCCAAGGGCTGCACCTGCTGTTCACCCCGGGCATCTATCACGTCAACGAGCCCATCGAGATCAACCGCGCGAACACCGTCGCACTGGGCCTCGGCCTCGCCACGATCATTCCGGACAACGGGGTGACCGCGATCAAGGTCGGTGACGTAGACGGAGTCAAGCTGGCCGGCCTCCTGGTCGACGCCGGTACGCAGAACTCCTCGGTGCTCGTCCAGGTGGGCCCCGACGGCGCGTCGGCCGACCACTCGGCCAACCCGACCTCGCTGCAGGACGTGTTCGTCCGGGTCGGCGGAGCGGGCGCCGGCAAGGCGACCACCGGCATGGTCGTCAACAGCGACGACACGATCATCGACCACACCTGGCTCTGGCGCGCCGACCACGGCGACGGAGTCGGCTGGGAGACCAACAGGTCCGACTACGGTCTGCGGGTGAACGGCGACGACGTGCTGGCCACCGGCCTGTTCGTCGAACACTTCAACAAGTACGACGTGCAGTGGTACGGCGAGAACGGCAGGACGATCTTCTTCCAGAACGAGAAGGCGTACGACGCCCCCAACCAGGCCGCCATCCAGAACGGCAGCACCAAGGGGTACGCCGCCTACAAGGTGGCCGACTCGGTGACCACCCATGAGGGCTGGGGCATGGGCAGCTACTGCTACTACAACGTCGACCCGACCATCCGTCAGGAGCACGGGTTCCAGGCACCGGTGAAGCCCGGTGTGAAGTTCCACGACCTGCTCGTGGTGTCCCTGGGCGGCCAGGGCCAGTACGAACACGTCATCAACAGCACCGGATCCCCCACATCCGGCACCTCGACCATCCCGTCACAGGTGGTGTCCTTTCCCTGAGACGGGGTGAGGTGAGCGGAGCTCCACTCACCTGATGGCGGCGGGGCCCGGCAGCAGTCACTGTCGGGCCCCGCGTCATGTCCCGACGAGCATCTCCAGGTAGGAACGCAGTTCCGGACCCGTCGCGGGGGTGACCCGCAGCCCCAGGTAGCCGTCCGGCCGTACGAGGATCGCCTCGCCGCCACGGGCGCCGTACATGGACCGGAACTCGTCGAGGCCGTCGTGCACGGCGGGCAGTCGCAGCCCGGGCGCCCGTACCTTCGGGGCGAGTACCGCGCAGGCGTTCAGCAGGCCGGGCGCCGCCCGCTCGGCGGCAGCCGCCACCTCGTCGAACCGCTCCGGCTGCTCCTCGTCGTCCGCGTAGAGCAACAGGGTGTGGTCGCGTCCCCGCAGCAGGGTGAACAGCCGTACGGGGAAGGACGCCAGACCGTATTCGATGCCGCCGCAGTCGGGAGCACGGTCGCCGGGGGCGGGGCCGTCGTGCGCGGTGCCGTCCGGACCCACGACAGGGCTGCCCCGGTAGCCGACGAGGAGCTGGGCCTCTCGGCGCATCATCGTCGCCGGGTCGTCCGGATCGGACTGCATGCCGCTCCGCGCATGACGGAGCGTCCGCCGCACCACTTCCTCACCGACCGGGCGTCGCTCCGAGTCGTAGCTCGCCAGCAGGCCCTCACCCGCTCGGCCGCGTACGGCGGCGGCCAGTTTCCACGCCAGGTTGTAGGCGTCCTGGACGCCGGTGTTCATGCCCTGGGCTCCTGTGGGCGGGTGGATGTGGGCGGCGTCCCCGGCGACGAACACCCGCCCCTGCCCGTAGCGGTCCACCAGCCGGTGGCTGATGCGGAAGACGGAGGACCAGCGCAGCGACGACGCGGCCGTCGGCACGGGCGAGAGCCGGTCGAGCACCGCCTGGATGTGTTCCAGCCCGGGCTGCGGGCCGCGGTCGCCGCTCAGACCGTGCACCACCTCGTCCTTCCCGGCCTGCTGGGCCTGGGACAGCTCGGGCGGAGTCAGCATCGACATCCGGTAGCGGCGGCGGCCGGGCAGCGGGATGCACACCAGCAGATCATCGGTGCGCCCGTCGACGACGTGCGAGGACCGGACCGTGTACCCGACGGGCAGGTCCCAGTCGACCTCGACATCGCCCAGCATGTACTCCTCGGGGAGGGCCGCACCCTCGAAGGTGAGCCCGAGGCCCTTGCGTACGACGCTGTGGGCGCCGTCGCAGCCCACCAGGTAGCGGGCCCGGATCTCCTCCGTACCACCGGACGGCAGCGCGAGACGTGCCCTGACCTCGTGGGCGTCCTGTTCGAAGGAGACGAGCTCCGTGCCGCGCTCGACCTGCCCTCCCAGGCGGACCAGGAGCTCTTCGAGGAGCCGTTCCGTCTCGTACTGCGGGAGGGCGGCGAAGGCGTAGGGAACGTCCTCCGGCAGGGTCAGATCGATCCGGCCCTGCTCTTCGCCGTTGACGTAGAGCAGCTGCCCCTTCAACGGGACGGCGGTCTCCAGAGCCTCGCGGACCATCCCCATCCGGTCCCAGATCTCCAGGGTCCTGGGCTGCACGCCCACCGCCTTGGCGAACGGCTGGCGAGCGCGGAGCCGGTCGACGACCCTGCACCGGATGCCCCGCCGCTGCAGCTCGGAAGCGGCCGTGAGGCCGACCGGGCCCGCTCCGACGACCAGCACGTCGACGTCGCTCACAGTGCCTCCCGGAAGGAAGTTCGGTCACTCAAATGCAGCACACCAGGGGCGTTATGTCCATTTCGCGGATCGGGTGGGCCGACGCGGGAGGACTCGTTCCCTCCCGCGTCGGCCCGTGAGACCGGCCCGTGTGCATCAGGCGACGGTGCAGGCCTCACCGCCCAGGGCGAAGGCGCCCGGTTCGGCGTTGCTGCCCGACCAACTGCCCGAGAAGCCGAAGCCCACGGAGGAGCCGGATGCCACCTTGCCGTTCCAGCCGGCGTCGGCCACGGTCACCTTCGCGCCGACCTGCTGCGGGGTGGCGTTCCACATCTGGGTGACCTTCTGCCCGCCGGGGAAGGACCAGGCCAGCTGCCAGCCGTCGAGGGCCGCACTTCCGGTGTTGGTGACCGTCACATCGGCCTGGAAGCCGCCGGACCACTGATTGGTGATCGTGTAGCTCACCGAGCAGTCCGCGTCCGCCGGCGGCTCCTCCGGATCGGGGTCCGGGTCGGGATCCGGATCCGGGTCGGGGTCCGTGCCGCCGGCGTCCGAGGACTCGCCCACCTGGATCCCCCGGCCGTTCGTCGACACGTACACCCGTCCGTAGACCCTCGGGTCGCCGGTGATCGCGGCTCCGGTCCAACCCCACTGGCGTGCGTCGTCGTTGATGCGGGTCCAGTTCGCACCCGCGTCCGTGGACCGGAAGATCCCGCGCACCCCACCGATCTTCGCGCTCACGAAGACGGTCTGGTACGAGGCGCCCGGCGCGGCTTTGCCGAAGCCCACGCTGTCCGCCTGCTCCACACCGGAGAACTTGGTGAAGCTCGCACCGGAGTCGGTGGAACGCCACAGCCCGTACGCCCCCGTCGAGGTGCCGCCCGCGAGCCAGATGTCGCCCTCGGTACCGGGCAGCGCCTTGAAGCGGACGTTGCCTTCGGCGGGCAGGCCGCTCGCCTTGGCGGTGAAGGTGGCGCCGCCGTCCGTCGACACGTAGAAGGTGCCCGCCTTGAAGCCGTAGAACTTCTTCGGGTTCTTCCGGTCGGACTCGACGGTCGCCCCGGCCGGAATGCCGGTGGAAGCGGTCCAGGAGTTGCCGTAGCCGGTGGTGCGGTGGACGGCCGCGCCGTCCGGGCTCCAGACGAATCCACTCGCGTCCGCCGCTGCGGCAACCGTGCCGCCGCCGGTGACTCCGGAGGGCTCGGAGCCCTGGAACCAGTTGGCCCCGTTGTCGGTGGAGAAGCCGATGTGCGGTGCTGCGTCGGCGTTGCCGACCCGCACGACCGTGCCCGGTGACGCCTCCGCGAAGTCCAGGCTGGTGGTCGAGTCGAGGTTCGGCGAGGTGAACATGAGGCTGGGCACCGCGTCGAGATTCGTGTGACGGAAGCCTCCGATGTCACCGAGCGCACTCAGCAGCGGAGCTCCGGAGGGCGGGCTCGCCAGGTCGTTGACGGCCGTCTCCTCCAGCCCCTTGACCATCGGGGTGATCTTGAACTGGCTGCCCGAGTCCCAGGAGGTGAGGTTCTCGGTGCCGTAGACCGTCGCGCCCGTGCCGTACATCATCCGGTCCGAGTCGAAGGGGTCGATCTCCAGTGCCTCCGTCATCCAGCCCAGCTTGGGCGTGGTCTCGGGCGGTGACGGGTTGGCGCCCCAGCTGAGCCAGGGGACGGTGGAGACGTCCATGGTGTAGCGGTTGGAACGGTTCGGATAACTGGTGTAGTCCCAGGCCTGCGTCCAGGTCGCGCCGCTGTCCGTGGAACGGAAGATCTGGGTGTCGGGCCACCAGGAGCTGTAGGCGGTGGCCATCAGGGTGCCGGGTTGCTGCCGGTCCACGGAGAGTCCACTGAACCCGTAATAGGTGTCGGCCTCGGCGACCGGGCTGACGTCCGTCCACTCGCCGGTCCCGGTGGCGTACCGCCAGATGCGCCCCTTGCCGCCGTCGTACGGGCCGCCGGTGTCGCTCAGGGTCAGATACAGGTGGCCCGTCGAGGAGTCGAGTACACCCTTGTGCGCGAGATACCCGGTCGGCTGTCCGGCGATCCGCGACCAGGTGCTGCCGCCGTCCGTCGAGCGGTAGACGGTGTTCGCCTTGTCGGCGACCCCCACGTAGATGTCCTTGGTGGTGCTGCCCGCGCTGCCGGAGCGCTCGTCGAACGTCACCCAGACGATGCCCTGGTTGTCGCTCGCGTACCCGCTGGTGTCGGACGGGTCCTGCGCGTAGGTGCCGGGATTCGGAAAGGCCGTCACCTCGGACCAGGTGACCCCTGAATCGGTGGACCTCCACAGACCGTTGCCGCTGGGGGCACCCAGGTAGAGGACGGAGTTATTGTTCGGGTCGACCGCGAGGCGCTCACCCATCCCGCGCCCCGGCATGTTGCCGCCGAGCTTGAAGGGAAGCGTGGTCGCCTTCCAGGACGCGCCGCGGTCCGAGGACCTGAGGACGGCGCCGTTCGTCGGGTCCCAGCTGTTGGTGTACGTGCCGACGGCTGCGTACACGTTGTCGGGATCGGCTGTGTCGGAGGCGAGACCGACGACGCCGGACCAGCCCCACCGGTCCCAGTCCACCCAGTCGAGCAGCGGGGTCCACTGTTTGCCCGACTGGTCCCAGCGGTAGGCACCGCCGATGTCGGTCCGTGCGTAGGCGAGGTTCTTCTCGGAGCGGTTGAAGACGATGCCCGGCACGAAACCGCCGCCGTCGATCCGCGCGTTCTTCCATGTGTAGGTGTCCGCGGCGATCGACACATCGGATGCTTCGGTCGTGCGGGGCACATCGTCGGAGCGTGCCGCCGCCGGGGATCCGGTGACGGCCAACCCCGCGGTCAGGGTGAGTGCCGCCAAGAGTGCGGCGAATGGTCTGGCGCTCAAGCGCACGGAAACGTCCTCTCCGAGCTGGGCCGCCGAAGATGGCGACTGGGGGTGGGCACAGAGATGGGAGCGCTCCCATGAAGCAACACGATCGTAGCGTCGCGCGCCGCCGGGGAGAAGGGTGGTGCGCACGGTTCATCGGATGAATCGGCCAGGAGTCCCGCACAGGCCACCTCACGCCCCTCCGACTGCGCCACCGGCCGGCCCATACCGCCCCACCCGTCCCAGGACTCCGCAGAATCAGGGAAAGAACCACATCTCCGCCACATTCCCGGAGGCCGTGTGACGGCTCAACACGCGACGAGAGAAATAGCTCCATCCATTCCCTGAACTCACCCATTCCCGGGCTTCGCTCCACCTCCGCGCGGGCGGGGATAAGCACGCGTTCCTTCACGCGGACACACATATCGCCGGCTCCGTAGAAACCTGCACACCGCATACGCAGACCGGTCACGCCGACCACCACGGAACACTCAGCCCTGACCAGGTACGTACCAGGTCAGGGCCGTTTGGTACGGGAGTGCCCCACTTGCAGGAAAGCGAGTCCCGACCATGAGGAATTCATCCCGTGAAGCTCGTGAAGGATTTGCCGTCAGAAAATGAACAGGTCTGCACGCGAGGCGATTCGAGGGCGCCGATATCGACCTGGACGCCGTTGTTCGATTGGCTGCGCAAGCCGTCGGCGTGCTTTGATCCTGGCCCATACGGGAGCCGCACCACGGGTTCCCGGTGTAAAGAATTTCCAGACGAAGGGCAGCGCTCATCATGAACCTCACCCCCCAGGTTGAGACCCTCGAGATCTCCGACAACGACCTGGACAACGTGTCCGGCGGCCTCATCGGTGGCGTTCTCGGCAACGTCACCGCCACCGCCGACTCGATCGCCCCGGTCACCGGCATCGTCGGCTCCGTCACCGGCCTGGTCGAGTCGACCACCGGCGTGAACACCGGCGCGGTCACCGGTCTGGCCACCGGCCTCACCGCCGGTCTCTGAGAGACGGCAGCACCCACCGAGCCCCGGAACCCGTCGGTTCCGGGGCTCGGTGCCGACCGCCGACAGGTGAGGGAAGAGTTCCGTGCAGTTCCGCCAACAGGCCCTTTCCAAACTGCAGTCGCCCGAACAGCTCGACCTGCCGGTGCGGTTCGCACGCCCGCAGGGACTGCTCGTACTGAGCATCACCGTGGCGGTGATGGCCGCTGCCTGCTTCTGGGCGGTCACCGGCACCGTCGCCACCACACTCAGCGCCCCCGGGATCCTCACGCACGCCAAGGGCAGCTACATCCTGCAGAGCCCCGTCGCCGGACAGATCACCGAAGTGCTCGCGGAAGAGGGCGAAAGCCTGGCTGCCGACGCACCGTTGCTCAAGGTCCGCACGGCGCAGGGCAATCAAGTCGTCCGCACCATCGACGCCGGCCGGCTGACCACGGTGACGGCCACGATCGGCGCCGTGGTCACCACCGGCGCCGATGTGGCGAGCGTCGAACGCGTCGACGGCACGGACGATCCGCTCGTCGTGATGCTCTACGTACCGGGCAACAAGGGGGCAGCCGTCCCGGTGGGCGCCTCCGTCGACCTCACCGTCCAGTCCGTGCCCTCCCAGCAGTACGGGGTGCTGCGCGGCCGGGTGGCCGCCGTCGGCAGGCCCCGGACCCAGCAGCAGATCACCCGGTTCCTCGGTGACGGCCAGCTGGGGGAACAGTTCTCGCGCCAAGGCAGGCCGGTAGCCGTCCTGGTGGAGCTCGACCGCTCGGCCGCAACCGAGTCCGGCTACCGGTGGTCCTCGGCCCAGGGGCCCCCGTACGCGATCGAATCCATGACCCTGGCAACCGGCTCCGTCCATCTGGCCGACCGGCGTCCGATCGATTGGCTCCTCCCGTGACCGCACCGCACCCCTCCCCCGCAGCGCAGCAGCTGCCGCCCCCCGGTCGCGGCAGACACCGCCCCGAGAGCACCTCGGGGGGCAGGCGACGGTCGCGGCCGCGCCCTGCGCCGAAGGCCGGACGGATCAGGACCGTTCGCACCCCCACCGTGCTCCAGATGGAGGCACTGGAGTGCGGAGCGGCCTCGTTGGCCATGGTCCTCGGCCACTACGGCCGGCATGTGCCGCTGGAGGAGTTGCGCATCGCCTGCGGAGTGTCACGCGACGGGTCGCGGGCCAGCAACGTGCTGAAGGCGGCCCGCAGTTACGGCCTGACGGCCAAGGGCATGCAGATGGAGCCCGCAGCACTCGCGGAGGTCCGGGCGCCGGCCATTCTGTTCTGGGAGTTCAACCACTACGTCGTGTACGACGGCGTGGGACGCCGGCTCGGACGGCGGGGCGTGCACATCAACGACCCCGACAAGGGGCGCCGTTTCGTGCCGTCCGAGGATTTCGACACCAGCTTCACCGGAGTGGTGCTCGTCCTGGAGCCGGGCGACGACTTCCGGCGCGGCGGCCGGAAGCCCGGCGTCATGGGCGCCCTGCCCGCGCGGCTGCGCGGCACCACGGGCACGATGCTGGTGGCGCTGCTCGCCAGCCTGCTGCTGGTGGCCGTCGGCGCCACACTGCCCGCACTGAGCCGCACGTACATCGACGAGTTCCTGATCGGCAATCAGACCTCGCTGCTGGGGGTGCTGTTCGGCGCGATGGGCACGATGGTCGCGCTCACCCTCGTACTGACCTGGCTGCAGCAGGCGAATCTGCTGCGCGGCCGCATCATCTCCTCCACGCTCGGCAGCGCCCGCTTCTTCCGCCATCTGCTGCGGCTGCCGGTGACCTTCTTCGCCCAGCGCAGTCCCGCCGACCTCGTCCAGCGCCTGCAGTCGAACGACGCCGTGGCCGAGACACTCGCCCGGGACCTCACCGCGGCCGGTGTGGACGGAATCGTCGTCATCCTCTACGCGTTCCTGCTGTGGACCTACGATCCGCAACTGACCGTCATCGGGGTGGGAATCGCCCTGCTGAACGTGGTCGCGATGCGCATCGTCGTGCGGCTGCGGGCCACCGGTACCCAGAAGCTGCGGGCCGACAGCGCCCGGTTGACGAACACCTCGTACACCGGGCTGCAGTTGATCGAGACCATGAAGGCGACCGGCGGGGAGAACGGGTACTTCCGGCGCTGGGCGGGCCAGCACGCGACGACGCTCGACGAGCAGCAACGGCTCGGGGTGCCGAGCGCCTGGCTCGGAGTCGTCGCCCCCGCGCTCGCGACGCTCAACAGCGCGCTGATCCTCTGGATCGGCGGGCTGAGGGCGGTCGAGGGGCACATCTCGATCGGGCTGCTCGTCGCCTTCCAGGCGCTGGTGACCCGGTTCACCGCGCCCGTCACCCGGCTGAACGGCGTGGCCGGGCGGGTCCAGGACTTCGCGGCCGATGTGGCCCGCCTCAAGGATGTCGAGAACTTCCCGGTGGACCCCCTCTACTCCCGCCGCGAGCCCGCCGCGAGTACCCGCCGGCTCAAGGGCCATGTGACGCTGGACGACATCACGTTCGGTTACAGCCCGCTCGACAAGCCGCTGCTCACCGGTTTCTCGCTGTCCGTGGGCCCCGGCCGGCAGGTGGCACTCGTCGGCGGGTCCGGCAGCGGCAAGTCGACGGTCTCCCGGCTGATCTCGGGGCTCTACAGCCCGTGGGAGGGCACGATCCGGATCGACGGGCAGCGTCTCGAGGACATTCCGAGGGGTGCGCTGGCCGCGTCGGTCTCCTTCGTCGACCAGGACGTGTTCCTGTTCGAGGGCACGGTGCGGGACAACGTGGCGCTGTGGGACCCCTCGGTCCCGGACGAAGCCGTCGTCGCCGCGCTCCAGGACGCCGCACTGTACGAGGTCGTCGCCCGTCGGCCGAAAGGTATTCACAGCAGGGTGGAGCAGGACGGCCGCAACTTCTCCGGCGGGCAGCGCCAGCGTCTGGAGATCGCGCGCGCGCTCGTGCGGCGGCCCAGCATCCTGGTGCTGGACGAGGTCACCAGCGCACTGGACGCGGAGACCGAGCGGGTCATCATCGACAATCTGCGGCGGCGCGGCTGTGCCTGCGTCGTGATCGCACACCGGCTGAGCACGGTCCGCGACAGCGACGAGATCGTGGTCCTGGACCACGGATCCGTCGTGGAACGCGGCCGGCACGAGGACCTGGTGGCTGCCGGCGGTCCGTACGCCGAACTGGTCAGGGAGCACTGACGTGACGTCCGTACACCCCCCTGCGGGCGCCGAGTCCCTCGGGCGGGACCCCGTCATCGGCGCGCTGGGAGGGCTCGGCGCTCCCGTCGACTGCACCGGGCTGCGCAGCCTCTCGCTCGAAGGGCCCCAGGTGCTGTGGCTCGTCGTGGGTGGTGCCCTCGACCTGTTCGCGGTCGACGCGCTGGAGCAGGGTCACTGGCACTTCCTCGGCCGGCTCGAGCCGGGAACACTGGTGCTGGGGCCGGTCGAGGGACCTCAGCACACGCTGGTCGGCCGGCCGCTGCAGGAGTGCGTGCTGCGCAGGATCCCGCTGCGGGAGCTGTACCGGCCCGAGTACGCGGCCCAGGGGGCGTTCGAGGGGCAGTACCGCAGCCACTACGACACCGGCGATGCCGCTCTGAGTCTTCTGGAGCACGCTTTCTCGCTCGGGGTCGGGCGCAGTCAGCGTGTCCTGTTCGAGGCCCCGCTGGACAGCCGCACCGCTCTCGACGAGACGGTGGGTGACGACGACATCCTCTGGCTGCCGGTGTCGCCGGGCAGCGTGCAGTACGGCGCCGCTTTCAGCGCCGAGGCGGCCGGTGACCTGCTCGTCGACGGCGCGTTGTGGCAGGGGATGGTCAACCAGCAGTACCGGTTGCTGTCCGCGCTCGACCGCTGGATCGAGCAGCTGGAGCGTGCCCACGAGGACCGTACGGCCGCCGGCATGAAGGCGGGCGAAGCCGTCCGCAAGGAGGCCGACGAGGCGCTGCTGACCTCGATGGGCCGTTCCGGCAGGAGTTCCTCGCGCAGGGCGGGCGCCACCGATGACGCGGTGTACGCGGCCTGTCGGCTGGTGGCGCGGGAGTCGGGGATCGTTCTTTCGGAGGCTCCGGCGGGCGGTGCGGTGAGCGACCGGATCGATCCGGTCGAGCGTGTCGCGGTCGCCTCCCGGATCAGGACGCGTCCCGTCCGTCTCGACGGGCGGTGGTGGCGGGAGAACTCCGGGCCGCTGGTGGGCCACCGGGCCGCGTCGGGGGCACCGGTCGCGCTGCTGTGGCGCCGCGGCAGGTACGAGGCGGTGAACCCGTTGACCGGCCGGCGCTCCCGCGTCGACAGCACCGCCGCTCAGGACTTCGAGCAGCGGGCCGTCATGTTCTACCGGCCTCTGCCCGAGCGGCCGCTGGGCAAGTGGCAGCTGCTGCGCTTCAGTCTGCTCGGCACGCGGGCCGATCTGCGCAGGCTGCTGCTGACCGGGCTCGTGACGGTGGCGCTCGGTTCGCTGGTGCCGCTGGCGACGGGCCAGGTGCTCGGCGTGTACGTGCCCAATGCCGAGAGCAGCCTCATCGTCCAGGTGTCACTGGCCGTGATCATCACCGGTGTCGTGTCGGCCGCCTTCATGCTGCTGCAGAACCTCACCATCCTGCGTATGGAGGGGCGTATCGAGAGCACGCTCCAGCCCGCTGTGTGGGACCGCTTGCTGCGTCTGCCGACGAAGTTCTTCACCGAGCGTTCGACCGGTGAGCTCGCGAGCGCGGCGATGGGTGTCAGTGCGATCCGTCGCGTGTTGTCCGGCATCGGGCCCGTGGCCGTGCAGGCCGGCACCCTCGGTGCGATGAATCTCGGCCTGCTGTTCTGGTTCAGCGTCCCGCTGGCGATGACCGCCATCGCGATGCTGGTCGTCATCGCGGGCGTGTTCCTCACCATGGGCATGTGGGAACTGCGGTGGCAGCGAAGGCTAGTGGAGCTCGGCAACAAACTGAACAACCAGGCGTTCCAGACACTGCGCGGGCTGCCCAAGCTGCGGGTCGCGTCGGCGGAGAGCTTCGCGTACGGGGCGTGGGCGGCGGAGTTCGCCCGCAGCCGTGAGCTCCAGAAGCGCGCGGGCCGGATCAAGAATCTGACCACGGTGCTCAACGCGGTCTATCTGCCGTTGTGTTCGCTGGTCATGTTCATCCTGCTGGCGGGCCCTGCCCGCGGCTCGTTGTCCGCCAGTGAGTTCCTGACCTTCAACACCTCGGTGACCATGCTGCTGACCGCGGTCACTCAGCTCACCGGGGCGTTCGTGTCCGCTGCCGCCGTGCTGCCGATGTTCGAGCAGATCAAGCCGGTGCTCGACGAGGCGCCCGAGGTACGGGGTGCCAGCACTCAGCCCGGCGCGCTGTCCGGGGAGATCGAGGCCCGTGGCCTGTCATTCCGCTACACCGATGACGGGCCCGCGGTGCTCGACGACCTGTCCCTGACCGTGCGGCCGGGCGAGTTCGTCGCGATCGTGGGTCCCAGCGGCTGCGGCAAGTCGACGCTTCTGCGGCTGCTCATCGGCTTCGACGAACCGGCTTCCGGCAGCGTCCTTTATGACGGCCATGATCTGTCGGCTCTCGACCAGGCGGCGGTGCGCCGCCAGTGCGGGGTCGTCCTGCAGAACGCCCAGCCGCTGTCCGGCTCGATCCTTGACTGCATCTGCGGCGCCGAGGTCTTCACCCAGGAAGAGGCGTGGGAGGCCGCCGCGATGGCGGGTCTGGCCGAGGACATCAAGCGCATGCCGATGGGCCTGCACACCATGATCTCCGGTGGCGGCGCCATCTCGGGGGGACAGCGTCAGCGGCTGATGATCGCCCAGGCGCTCGTCCGGCGGCCCCGCATCCTGTTCTTCGACGAGGCCACCAGCGCGCTCGACAACGAGACCCAGCGCACGGTGATCGAGAGCACCCGGTCCCTGAAGGCCACCCGTGTGGTGATCGCGCACCGGCTCTCCACGGTCCTGGACGCCGATCGTGTGATCGTCATGTCGGACGGCCGGATCGTTCAGCAGGGGCCGCCCGCCGAGTTGCTCGCGGACACGGGCGGGCGGCTTCATGAACTGGTGCGGCGCCAGATGCAGTAGGCAGGAGCTGCGGTCGACTCCAGCAGTAGGCAGGGGCTGAGGCCGACTCCATGAATCACCCGGCCGTGCCGCGTCGGCCGCCGGGCCTGGGAGCGGCCGCGGCTTCGCGGATGCTGTCGTGTGCCGCCGCTGCGACCGCTTCGGCGGTGATCCCGAATTCCCGGTACAGCCTCGCGTAGTCGGCGGACGCGCCGTAGTGCTCGAGGCTCACGATCCGCCCGGCGTCGCCGACCACCTCGCGCCAGCCCTGGCCGACGGCGGCCTCGACGCTGACCCGGGCGCGCACGGTGGGCGGCAGGACCTCGTCCTGGTACTCCGGGGACTGCTCGGCGAACCATTCGCGGCAGGGCATCGAGACCACGCGTACGGCCAGGCCCTCGCCCGTCAGGAGGGCGCGCGCCTCGAGGGCGATGTGGACCTCGGATCCCGTCGCCACGAGGATGACGTCGGGAACCACTCCGGAGGCTTCGGCGAGAACATAGGCGCCGCGTGCCGCCCCCTCGGCCGGGGCGTTCGCCAGGTTCCCGCGGTCGAGCACCGGGAGGTTCTGCCGGGTCAGGACGAGACCGGCGGGCCGGTCGGTGTGTTCCAGGACCGTCCGCCAGCACACCACCGTCTCGTTCGCGTCGCCCGGGCGTACGACGTCGAGCCCGGGGATCGCCCGCAGTGCGGCGAGGTGTTCGACGGGCTGATGCGTCGGACCGTCCTCGCCCAGACCGATCGAGTCGTGCGTCCACACGTAGGTGACGGGCAGCTTCATCAGCGCGGCGAGGCGTACGGCCGGACGCATGTAGTCGCTGAACGTCAGGAACGTACCGCCGTAGGGCCGGGTCAGGCTCTGCAGGGCGATGCCGTTGAGCACGGCTCCCATGGCGTGCTCACGGATGCCGAAGTGCAGGGTCCGCCCGTAGGGGCCGCCCTTGAACTCCGCGGTCTGCCGGTCCGCCGGAACGAAGGAGGGCTCGTCCTCCATCGTGGTGTTGTTGCTTCCGGCCAGGTCCGCGGAGCCGCCCCACAGTTCGGGCAGCACCGGGGCGAGGGCACCGAGCACCTCGCCGGACGCCTTGCGGGTGGCCATGCCCTTCGCATCGGCCGGAAACACGGGCAGGGACTCGGTCCAGCCGTCCGGGAGCCGCTGCTCCCGGAGGCGGTCCAGCAGCGCGGCCCGCTCCGGGTTCGCGGCGCGCCAGCTCTCGTACCCCGGCTGCCACTGCTCCCGCGCGGCCCGGCCCCGCTCCCCCACCGCGCGGGTGTGGACGAGGACCTCGTCCTCGATGGCAAAGGAGACCTCGGGGTCGAAGCCCAGCAGCTTCTTCGTACCGGCGACCTCCTCGTCGCCCAGGGCCGACCCGTGCGCCTTCCCGCTGTTCCTCTTCGTCGGGGCGGGCCATCCGATGATGGTGCGCAGCATGATCAGCGACGGGCGGGTCCGGTCCTCCTTGGCCGTTTCGATCGCGGCGAGCAGCGCGTCGACGTCCTCGACGTAGTCGCCCGTGCGGGTCCAGTCCACCGTCTGCACGTGCCAGCCGTAGGCGGCGAAGCGGGCGGGGACGTCCTCGCTGAAGGAGATGTCGGTGTCGTCCTCGATGGAGATGTGGTTCGAGTCGTAGAACACCACGAGACTGCCGAGTTGCTGGTGACCGGCGAGCGACGCGGCCTCCGAGGCGACGCCCTCCATCATGTCGCCGTCGGAGGCCACCACGTACACCTGGTGGTCGAAGGGGCTGGTGCCCGGCGCGGCGTCCGGGTCGAGGAGCCCCCGCTCCCGGCGGGCCGCCATCGCCATGCCTACCGCCGAGCCCATGCCCTGGCCCAGCGGGCCGGTGGTGATCTCGACGCCGCGGGTGTGCCTGTACTCCGGATGCCCGGGGGTCGCGGAATCCCAGGTCCGCAGCGCCTCCAGATCCTCCATCTCCAGGCCGTAGCCCGCGAGATAGAGCTGGATGTACAGGGTGAGGCTGGTGTGGCCGCAGGAGAGTACGAAGCGGTCCCTGCCCAGCCACTGGTCATCGGCCGGATCGTGCCGCATGACCTGCTGGAACAGCAGGTAGGCGAGGGGCGCCAGGCTCATCGCCGTGCCCGGGTGCCCGTTGCCGGTCTTCTGTACGGCGTCGGCGGCCAGCACCCGTACGGTGTCCACCGCCCGCACGTCCACCGGACCCCATCCCGCCCGGTCCGCCACCGGCGGCGCAAGGCCGGGGTCGCGCGGTGCGGTGCTGCCGGAAGAGGATCGCTCGGGCGCCATGGTGGTGTCTCCCTCGGGATGTCGCTTACCGGCCCGTTCGGGCCCGGCCCTACGGCTCGGTCCCTCTTGGCATCCTCGGTTCCCTGGGCGCCCTTCGCATCCCGGGGCGGGAGCGGTGGAGCGGATCGGGCGGTGCTTCGGGGAGAGCCGGCCGGGACGACGCGTACCCGTTCTCGCCCGAGGCACGCTCGGCCACCGTCACTTCCGGCCTCGTTCCCGGTTCTCCCGGCACGGTCCGTGCGGGACCGTGCCGATTCCAGGACGTCCGGTCCGACGGGTGCACGGATGTGGCACAGTCGTGCCGGTGGATGATCTGCGGCCCCAGGATCCCTCGCGCATAGGCGCGTACCGGCTACTCGCCCGTCTCGGCGCCGGCGGAATGGGACAGGTGTATCTCGGCCGGTCCCCCGGCGGGCGGCTGGTGGCCGTGAAGGTGATCCGGAACGAGATCAGTGATCATCCCGAGGCGCTGACCCGGTTCCGGCGTGAGGCCGCCACCGTGGAGACGGTACGCAGCGCGTACACCGCCCAGTTGATCGAGGCGTCCCTCGACGCCTCCCCCTATTGGCTGGCAACCGAGTACGTACCGGGGCCGACGCTGCGCGGGGCGGTGGAAGCGGGCGGGCCGTTCCCGCCGGACAGCGCCCTGCGGCTGTTCGCCGCACTCGCCGAGGGGCTGGCCGCGGTCCATGTCCACGGGGTCACCCACCGGGACCTCAAACCGCAGAACGTGATCCTCTCGCCGCAGGGACCGCAGCTGATCGACTTCGGGATCGCGCGCGGGCTCGATCAGACCTTCATCACCAGGGACGGAACGGCACCGGGGACGCCCGGATTCTCGGCACCCGAGGTGGTATTGCGCAACGAGGCCGGACCCGCGGCGGACATCTTCGCCCTGGGTGCGACGCTCGCGTACACGGTGACCGGCAGGCCTCCGTACGGTTCCGGCGACCCTGCGGTCGTCAGCTACCGGGCCGTGCACGAGGACATCGACCTGGCGGGGGTGCGGCCCGCGATCGCCGCGCTCATCCGGGAGTGTGTCGCCAAGGACCCGGCTGAGCGGCCGGCTCCGGCGACGGTGATCGCACGGTGCGCGGTGGATACGGCACTGGCGTCGGACCCCCACTACCGCTCGCTGGTCCGCGGCGACGACCCGCTCCCCGTACGGGCGGCAGGAAGCACCGCGATCCTGCCGCACGACGTGGCGGAACAGGAGGTCACGCCGGTACCTGCGCAGGCTCCTCCCGGCCCCACACCGTACGACGGACCCGTCACGGCACCGCGTCGCGCTCGCCGCAGGGCGATCTGGCTCGTAGCAGGCGCGGTCGTGCTCGCCGCGTCGGCGGTGGTCCGGCAGCTCACCGGCCCGGACGGCGGGTCGACCGGTGGCGCCCAGGCATCGGACACCTCGGACACGTCCCCGCGGCCGGCGACCACTGCCCCGTCCACACCTGCCCCGTCCACACCTGCCGGGCCACCGGACCACATCCTGAACGACCGTGTCTCGAAGGACCGCTGGACCCTGTCGAAAATTCCGAGTGAGGCCGGCTACGGCATGGGCTCCTGCGACCCGGCGAGTCTCTCGATGGACCGGCTGTCGATGAACCTGCAGTCCAGCGTCTCGCACACCACCGGATCGGACACCGCCACGGTAACGCTGCGCCCCAAGGAGTCCGGGGAGGGAAAACGGCCGGAGCCGTACCACCTGGCCGTGGGGGTGCGGCCCCCGCACGAGACCGACCGCACCACCGGCCGGCCCACCGCGTCCGTCGGCAAGGGCATCGGCTTCACGAGCAAGCCCTTCGATGTCTACTCCCGGTGGTCGTCCGACGGCACCATCACGCTCACCTACCCCGACGACTTCCGGGCCCACTTCGGCGACCGGGTCGTCGACGCGATCCCGGTGGGCGCCGACAGGGGCGACTGGACGGTGGTGTTCTACCACGTCGAGGGCGGGCCCACGAAGTACACGTCCGTTGTGTGCAACGGCTTCCACGCCTGACAACGCCCTTGGTGTGCGACGGCTTCCACGCCTGACCCCCTGCAGGACCGCAGGGTCCTCGCCCGGCTCACTCCGCGGCGCGGAAGCCGCGCAGGCGCAGGCTGTTGCCGACGACGAAGACGGAGGAGAAGGCCATGGCCGCTCCGGCGATCATCGGGTTGAGCAGTCCGGCGGCGGCGAGCGGCAGGGCGGCCACGTTGTAGGCGAAGGCCCAGAACAGGTTCGAGCGGATGGTGCCGAGCGTCCTGCGGGAGAGCCGGATCGCGTCGGCTGCGGCCAAAAGGTCTCCCCGTACAAGGGTCAGATCGCCGGCCTCGATGGCCGCGTCGGTGCCGGTGCCCATCGCGATCCCGAGGTCGGCCTGGGCGAGTGCGGCAGCGTCGTTGACGCCGTCACCGACCATCGCCACGCTGCGGCCCTGCGCCTGGAGCCTCTTGACGACGGCCACCTTGTCCTCGGGCATGACCTCGGCGATGACTTCGCCGATGCCGACCTCGGCGGCCACGGATTCGGCGACGGCCTTGTTGTCGCCGGTCAGCAGTACCGGAGTCAGGCCCAGTCCGCGCAGCCGCCGGATCGCCTCGGGACTGGTCTCCTTGACCGCATCGGCCACTTCCAGGACTGCGCGCGCCTCGCCGTCCCAGGCGACGAGGACGGCGGTCCTCCCGGCCTTCTCGGCGTCGTCCTTGGTGCTCCTGAGCTGCTCGGGCAGGTCGATGGCCCAATCGGTGAGCAGCTTCTCCCGGCCTACGAGGACGGCGTGGCCCCCGACGATGCCCCGCACGCCGAGGCCGGGGACGCCGGCGAAGTCCTCGGGGACGGGCAGGTCGCCGGCCCGCGCGACTGCTCCGGTGGCGACCGCTCGGGCGATCGGGTGCTCGGAGGCGTGCTCCAGGGCGCCCGCAAGACGCAGGACCTCCTTCTCGTCCGTGTCCCCGACGGTGCGGACGCCGACCAGGGTCATCAGGCCGGTGGTGACGGTGCCGGTCTTGTCCAGCAGGATGGTGTCCACCCTGCGGGTGGTCTCCAGTACCTCCGGGCCCTTGATGAGGATGCCGAGCTGGGCGCCACGGCCGGTGCCGACCATGAGGGCGGTCGGGGTGGCCAGGCCGAGTGCGCAGGGGCAGGCGATGATCAGTACGGCGACGGCTGCGGTGAACGCGGCCGTGAGGCCGGTGCCGTTGCCGAGCCAGAAGCCGAGCGTGGCGAGCGCGAGCCCGATGACGACCGGGACGAACACCGCGGAGATCCTGTCGGCGAGGCGCTGGGCGGCGGCCTTGCCGTTCTGCGCGTCCTGGACGAGCGCGGCCATGCGGGCGAGCTGGGTGTCGGCACCGATCCGGGTGGCCTCGACGACCAGCCGGCCCCCGGCGTTCAGTGTCGCGCCGGTGACGCTGCCGCCGACGGACACCTCGACGGGAACGGACTCCCCGGTGAGCATCGACGCGTCCACGGCGGAGGACCCTTCGACGACGGTGCCGTCGGTGGCGATCTTCTCTCCGGGACGGACCAGGAAACGGTCGCCCACCCGCAGATCCGCGGTGGGCACGGTGACTTCGAGTTCGCCGCGCAGGACGGTCACCTCCTTGGCGCCGAGCTCCAGGAGTGCCTTGAGGGCGGCACCCGCCTTGCGCTTGGAGCGGGCCTCGAAGTACCGGCCGGCCAGGATGAAGGCTGTGACGCCCGCCGCGGCCTCCAGGTAGATGTTCCCCGAGCCGTCGCTGCGGGCGATCGTGAACTCGAAGGGGTGTGTCATGCCCGGCGTGCCGGCCGTTCCGAGGAAGAGCGCCCACAGTGACCAGAGGAACGCGGCGCCGGTACCGACCGAGATCAGGGTGTCCATGGTGGCCGCGCCGTGCCGGGCGTTGGTGAGGGCGGCACGGTGGAAGGGCCAGGCCGCGTAGGTGACGACGGGCGCGGCAAGGGTGAGCGAGAGCCACTGCCAGTACTCGATCTGCAGGGCGGGGATCATCGCCATCGCGATGACGGGTACGGCGAGGACGACTGCCGTGACCAGTCGGTGGCGCAGCGGTCTCAGCTCGTCGTCCGCACGCTCGTCGTCGCTCGGGCCGCTCCCGTCGCCGTCGCCGGTCCTGGGCGGGGCAGGTTCCTGGGCGGAGTAGCCGGTCGCCTCGACGGTGGCGATCAGGTCCTCGACCGAGACGTCCTCGCCATAGGTGACCTTCGCCTTCTCGGTGGCGTAGTTGACGGTGGCCTCGACGCCGTCCATGCGGTTGAGCTTCTTCTCTATGCGGGCCGCGCACGAGGCGCAGGTCATGCCGCTGATGGCGAGCTCGACCCGGGCGGCGCCCGGAGTCCTGGTGGTCATGTGGCTGCTCCTCGTTCGGCAGGGGCGGGGACGAGCCAGGACATGGGTTCCCCTTGAGATCCTGATACCCCAGCGGGGTATCCTCGTGAGATCTCCAGATATACCCCCCTCCCGTATCTGACGCAAGCCGACGCTGAACTCTTGCATATACCCCAAGGGGGTATAGCCTGATGAAGATGGGCCCGCCCCGGAGCCCACCCGGACAAGAAGGAGCAGCCATGAACACCGCCGGGAGGATCACGTCCTTCACCGCAGCACTCGCAGTGTCCTTCGGCGCCGCCTACGGCCTCGGCAACACCGTCGGTCCCCTCGGCGGCACCGAACCGACTCCGCCGGCCGACCACATGAGCAGCACGGCGTCGGAGGGAGGAGGCGACGGCAGCGACCCTGCGCACTCACCCCCCGGAGGACTCCAGATCTCCGAAGGCGGCTACACCCTCGATCTCTTCACCCCCCGCCTGAAGGCGGCGCAGGAGGGCGAACTGCGCTTCGTCGTACGCGACCGGTCCGGTCGGCCGGTCACCGCGTACCAGCGCGAGCACGACAAGGAACTCCACCTCATCCTCGCCTCACGGGACCTGGCCACCTATCGGCACCTGCACCCCGCCCGGGCCGCCGACGGCACCTGGAGCACCCCCGTCACCCTCCCTGCCGCAGGTGACTACCGGGTCTTCGCGGACTTCACCCCCGGCGCGAAGAACGCCCCCGACCTCACCCTCGGCGCCGACCTCGCCGTATCCGGCGCCTACAAGCCGGCCGAGCTCCCCAAGCCGTCCCGCACCGCAACGGTCGACGGATACACCGTGACCCTGAACGGGACACTTCGCCCCGGCGCCGCGGAGGACCTCAGGCTCGACGTCAGTAGAGGCGGCCGCCCCGTCACCGACCTCCAGCCCTACCTCGCCGCCTACGGACACCTCGTCGCCCTGCGCGCCGGCGACCTCGCCTACCTGCACGTCCACCCGAACGGGGAGCCCGGCGACGGCAGCACCGAGCCCGGTCCGGAGGTCTCCTTCACCGCGACGGCGCCCAGTTCCGGGACTTACCGCCTCTTCCTCGACTTCAAGCACAACGGCACGGTCCGCACCGCGGCCTTCACCGTTCGCGCCGGAGCAGCAGCGGTTTCCCCCCAGCCCGCCGAGCCCACGACGGAGCACGAGGACAGCGACCACACGCACTGAACCAGGGTTTCACCGGTGGTTTTGCGGGTGCGCACCCAGCGGGTCGGGGTCGGTGGTCGAGTACGCGGCGCTGAGCACGTACACGTCCGTTGCGCGCAGTGCGACGGAGGCGGGGTTCCGCAGTCCGCTCCGGAACACACCTGAACAGTCGGCGAGTAGGAGCGCCCGCCGAAGGGGTAGGTCAGTCCCAGCGGTCCTGGTTGATGAAGCGGCTGAAGCCCCGCCAGGAGTTGGGTCCCATGACACCGTCGATGGGTCCGGTGTAGCCGTTGGC